>NZ_CP047593.1:2912007-3235563 GCF_009905215.1 Tichowtungia aerotolerans
TTTGACTGCTGTGATATGGGGTGTTTACCAGAAAAACAGCATTGATTTTGGAGCAGCCAAATACATTGCCGCAAAGGATGATAACCATGCGCGGAAGTCGGCTCTGGTGCCGCTTATCGGCTATCTAATTTTGCCTGTCTTTTGGTTTATTCCGGCTGTTGCTGCCAATATTATTGTGCCGGATCTGGCCGAAAAATATGCTTCGTTCAACGTCCCCGGCGAAGTGTCTTACATCGCGGTGTGCATCGCCATTCTTCCAAAGGGGATGCTTGGGCTGTTGGTGGCTGGATTATTCGCTGCCACGATGACTTCGATGGATACCGCTCTCAACAAGAATGCAGGATTTCTGACCAAAAATGTGTATCAGCCTGTTTTCCGTAAGAATGCATCTGATCATGAACTATTGAGGGCTGGAGAGGTTTTTACTGTGATATCCGGCTTTATGATTATGGGAATCGCCATTCTTCTTGCTACGCATGGAAAGATCTCTCTGTTTGATACCTATCTTTATTTGGGTGCTTATATTCAGGTTCCGTTGACGGTGGCCATGTTCATGGGAATCATGGTTCGTCGCACCCCGGCTTGGTCAGCGTGGGCAACCATTTTGTTCGGTGTGGGTGTTTCGATGTTCCTATTCGAAGTAGTACCGCTTGAATTCATGAAAACTCAGCTTGTTCCTTTGGTGGGAGAAAAAAGCTATAGTTATATGATTACCAACAAATTCACCCTGACCAACCTGATCACTGTTCCGCTTTCCAGCTTGTTTTTCTTTGCAACACGCCTCTTTTATCGCGAGCACAGGCACAACCATGAATACATGGAAAGCTTGAAGGAGTTCACCTGCCGGATAAAAACTCCGGTCGATTTCGAATCGGAGGTTGGCGGCGACAATACTGCGCAACAGGCCCGTATAATCGGAGTACTTGCGTTAGTCTATGGGGGATTTATTTGTCTGGCTGTATTGATTCCGAATCCAGGATACGGAAAGTTGTCCATCGCGTCCTGTGCCCTTGTCATGTTGTGCGTGGGGACTGGCTTTATAGTGTATTCAAAAAAGGTTGTTGCTTCCAGCTCAAACCTCCAGCTTGAATAATTTCATTCCACTCTGTCTGGGGCGTGTTAACACTATTCGCTTGAGTTTGGCCAAGACTTTATGAGTCTTTATTCATGTAGATAGCACACGCTCAATACGGGAAGATCGCTCATGTGCTTCCGGTGCAGCGTGGCAATGTTACCCTATCAAACATTGATGTTTTGAATGCCATTCTCTATGTGGCAGAGCATGGATGCAAATGGCGCGGGCTGCCTGCCCATCTCGGAAACTGGCACACAATTTATACACGAATGAACCGATGGGCAAAGAATGGCGTGCTGGCTCGAGTGTTCGATGAACTTCAAAACAGCAGGTTGTGAAGATCAATCTGGATGTCATCTCTGTCGACAGCACATCCATTAAGGTGCATCCGGATGGGTTCGGCACATTAAAAAAACGGTAATAAGCCGATGTGACCGTTCTGCTTGCTCAAATATGACGCATGGTCGGTCACACAATGCCGGCATAGCCGTCACAGCCGAATAAGGGGGCGCTTGATTTGTGGGGCTGAGTTTTTTTTGAATATGTTCTGTCATAGACACTCAAGCTTATAGATTTATAGATCGTACTGTCATGCTTAAAGCTCGTGCAAATGAAGTTCTTGATATTTGCAGCAAAACGTGAACTTTATGTTTATATGAAAAAACACACCACTAGAAGGCGAAAAGGGTCGGGTTCAAAACGCAAGTTGGTTGCGATCGCCTTTAAGAGCGGTGATTATGATTACGATTTTGGCCGGCGTAAAGTTCATGGAGTCATTGACTACTACCAGAAACATGCGGATTGGGAGTTCGTCTGCAATGAATGGCTGCAGCCGTTCGTGACGCCCGCAGATCTCCCGTTTTGGAATGGCGACGGGGTGATCGGGGACATTTATACGGAAGATGCTGTTTCTTTGTTTGAGTCGCTTTCTGCACCTTTCGTCTGCACATCTACCAGCGATGTCGGTCACCGGTTTCCTTCTGTTCATGTGGACAATCAGGCTATCGGCCGGCTGGCGGCCAGACATCTGATTGAATGCAAGCTCGACCGGTTTGCCTTTATCGGGCCGGATGGATATCTCTATGCTAAAGAACGTTTCATCGGTTTTTCTTCTGAGGTGGAACAGGCAGGGGCGAAGGTTCAGCCGTTTTTTACGCAACCTCCTAAACAGGCGCTTCATATGCCGGTCGAGAACATTCCGCCGGACATGCTGCGGGAGATTATTGCCGGTCTTGAATATCCGGTCGGTATTATGGTTTCTGGGGATCGATTGGGTTTTTCGGTGCTTCAGGTGTGTCGTCAACTTGGATTGCGCTCCCCTGAGGACGTTGCGGTTATCGGGGTGGACAATATCAAGATGTATTGCAACATGTCCTATTCCTCGCTGACAAGCATCGACCCGAATGCACACGAGGTTGGTTATCAGGCATCCGCTATGCTGGATCGGTTGATGAATGGGGAGACGCTGGAGCAACAGCATATTTTGATTCCGCCCCAAAGAATTGTTTTTCGCAACTCGACCGATCTGACGCGATCGGAATTCCCCGAGGTGGCCCGTGCGCTGCGTTTTATTCGGAACCATGTATCCGAGTTTATCGATGTATCCAACGTGCTGGATGTGGTTCCCGTTTCCCGCCGCTGGCTGGAGATGAAGTTTGCAGATGAAATTGGTCACGGGGTTTTTGAGGAGATCCGCCGTGTCCGCATGGAACGGGCTAAAGAGTTGCTGCTTTCCACAGATTGGACGGTTCTTCAGGTCGCCAGAGGGAGCGGCTTCAATACGGTGGAACAGCTGGAATATAATTTCCAAAAGCTGGTCGGCATGAGTGCCACCCAATATCGGAAAAGACAGGCTTCGCAATGATGCGGTGTCTTTTTGAATCCACTTCTGCAGCGGCGACTTCTTTCATATCGTTTTAGTGCGCAATGTCTACCTGAATTATGCGTATTTTAAATCTGTGGTTTTACATTCGACGGAAGATAATGAAGCTCACAGTCAGAGTTCGACGTTGTCGTTGCATGTAGCGCCAACGAAAGCACAAGGAGAAAAGGTATGAAGAAATTGTTGGTTTCATTCGCTGTTATCGCGATGACAGCTGCTGCACAGGCGACATTAGTTGGATCGCTTCAGATTGAAGTGAACACAAACGGATTTGACCGGTTGACCGGTCTGGCTACCCGCACGGCTACAGGCATTGAGGAAAGCCGGGGAACAATTCAGGGAGAAGTGGGTTTTCTGGCTGGCAGTTCCATTGGTACCAAGGGATATGCCGGCGCTACGTTTAAAAGCTACAGTGTTTTATGCCAGTTTAACAACCTGAACCGCTATGTCGGCAGTTCCGACGGCGGCGGCCTTATCACATGGGACTATGATCTTACCGGCGTTGCGAATGAAGGCGTATTCAAGCTGAAGCTGGATTATCTCAATCGCAACTCTGCCGTGGACAGTTATTTCTACATCAGCTACAGCAACGGCAGCACCATGACCGTTGATACAACGGATCTTTCGACAGCAGCCTTCGGCGCCGCTGCCATCGTGAGCGATACAGGCAAGTACACCTTGCTGGCAACCCTTTCTTCCACTTCAGACATTGTGGAGATAGACATCACTTCAATAGTTTCAGTCGCCCAGACCAACGGCGGTGGTATTCGCATTGCCTATGTTGACAATGGCTACTACAGCGATATCCAGTTCCAGAATGACAGCGGTATCATTACGACGGTTCCCGAACGACAACAAGTATTCTCTTCATCTCATCGACTTCGGCAATAATACTTCTTCGCCGGAAGGTTGTTTGTTAATAATAACGAGAAAATAAAATGAAACGTCGTGATTACTTGAGGTCTCTCGGTCTTGGAGCAGGGGCATGTCTGCTTGGATCCAACGCTTTTGCCGCAAAACGCAGGCAACCCAACTTATTGTTTGTATTTCCCGACCAGATGCGGCGTGAAGCGATGGGGTTCTGGCAGCAGGGACGGTTTAAGGGTGTTTTACCAACGCTGAGTGATCCGGTTTATACACCTGTACTTGATCAGCTTGCACAGGAAAGCGTGGTGTTTACCCAGGCCGTCAGTACCTGTCCGGTTTGCAGTCCGTACCGTGCTATGCTGATGTCAGGTATGTGGCCTTGGCAAAACGGGGTGGTGAACAATTGCCATCAAAACCGCAGGGATTCCCTGCGACACGACATAGACTGCTTTACCGATGTGTTGCGCAATGCCGGCTACAGCACCTGCTATGTCGGTAAGACGCACTGGGAGATGAACAAGCCGCTGTTTGATGAAAACCAGAACTATGTTGGGGTCACCGAAGCGCCAGGCGGGCATTACATAAACGCATACGATACGTATATTCCACCGGGTCGTGGACGTCACAGCAACGACTACTGGTTTCAATGCGTGAAGGATGTTCATAAGGATCCGTATGTATATTCGAATCGACCCGAACAAATCGAGGGGAAGAAGGACGGCATCCAGTATCGTCCAAAGCTTTATTCGCCTAAGCTGGAAGCGGATGTGGTGATTGATTATCTTCAAAACAATACCGGCCAGCGAGATGGCTCAAAGCCCTTTTCCATTATCTGGGCGCCGAATCCGCCGCATAGTCCATACGGTTCCGAAAAAGACTGCGACGAAGTTGTTTACCGTGAATTGTACAAGGGGAAAGAAGGCCTGCTCAATCGCCCGAATGTAACCGGTGAGAACAAAGCATTGGCTGAAAAACGCGCGCCGTTCTATTTTTCAAACGTTACCGGCATCGATAAGCAGCTTGGCCGGATTCTTCAGGTTCTGGAAGAATCCGGTGAAGCAGACAATACGATTGTAGTGTTTACCGCCGATCATGGGGAGATGATGGGCAGTCATAACAAATTCGGCAAGCTGGTCATTTATGAGGAAGCGTTCTGTGTGCCCCTCATGATCAAATATCCGGGGAAGACCAAGGGGACACTTGAAGATCTGATGATTACACCACCCGACATCATGCCGACCGTGTTGGGGTTGTTGGGCTTGGAGGATCGTATTCCCGAAACGGTTGAGGGGAAAAACTATTCCCGTGAAATCATATCGGGTGACTGGGCGACGCAGTCGAAGCCAAAATCGGCACATTTTCTGGGATTCAACAGTAAATTCAGGGGGCTTCGAACGGATCGATATACCTATCAAATAGATGAAACAGGCGAACAGATGTTGTTCGATAATAAAAACGATCCCTATCAGATGACAAAGCTTCAGTTGACGGATATTCCGGAGGCAGATGCCGATTTTATTCTTTCCGAACTGGGCATGTGGCTGAAGCAATCCGGCGATCCGTGGTTTCGTCAGAAAAAACTTTCCAGTGTGATTAAATATCCTTGATCTGTGAATTGTCGACAAATTGTTCCAACACTCTTTATGCAGTGGCCATCGCCTGCATTTGCCGTGCCACTGCCTCACTTTCCTGAGTCCACTCTCGGCAGTGCCTTAGGCCGGTGAGAAACATTGGTTCATTTTTAGCCCATTTTAGGTGCGTAATATCACCCTTAATTATGCGTATTTTAAATCTATGTTTTTTTGACTGCTGCGGGATAATAGAACTTGTGAGTAGACAGATAAGCATTAGCTGTTGGTGAAATGTTTAAAAAAGAAAAAGGAGAACACAATGAAAGTATATTCGATAATGACTATTGTTGTCGCGTTGGCGATTTCCATGCAGGCCGAACTGGTGGGGTCGCTGCATCTGCCGTATACCGGCGGTTATATAACCAACGATATACAAAGCATTAAAAACATTAAAACACGCGTCAGCGGCGGAGATGTTTCCACCTGCGGACGGATTGAAGGTGACTTCAGCCTGTTGGCGGGACATACAGTCGGTCAAGACGGTTACAATGGAGCAGATATTCAGACTCGATACTCCGCAGCCACAACGCTCCACGATCTGGGGCGATATGATAATATCGAAGGAAGAGGCATCGCTGTTTGGGATTTCAATTTTTCCGGCATTGTATCCAATGCATGGGAACTGAAGGTTGATTTCAAAGATCGGAGAGCCTCAGATACAATACCAGACGAATGGTATATCAGTTTTTCCGGTTTGGGTCGCACGCTTGATACGACGGATATAACAACATTGGCTCCCGGAGCGGGGCAGGGTCTCCTGAGTGATGTTTCGAAATATATTAAAATCGGAGAACTTCCGGTAGGAGTGGCCGCAGGTATCTATACCTGGGATCTGACCGAAATTATCGAAGCGGCACAGGCCAATGGCGGAACAGTTCGACTGGTCTACAGCTGTGCCGGGTATCACGATAACATAAACTTACTGAATGACAGCGGGCTTATCGCAACCAACACGACATCGGGCACCCCGGTTGAATTTTCCTATTTCTTTTTGCAGGATGATTTTGAAATCGGTACCGCCTCGAGCACCAACGGTGTGCTTACCAACGGCTGGGCCGCATTGTCCGACAATATGTCTCCCAGCCAGGAAAAAAAGGAATACAACGTTGCGTCCAGCGGCGTGCTGGACCTCCGGGATGAAATCTCCCCTGAACTCGTCGGTGGAGAACCGGTCGGCCTTTTTGATTCCGTGTTTATTAATTTTGAAAACATTGCACTCACAAATGATGGCGACTGGCTTGAATTGTCCATTGATCTGGGATTTTATGAGGACACGTCTGGAGAACTGATCGCTGATCAGGGTGAACCGCTGGCCCTTTTGACACTTGTGGATTCAGGGAGAACCAATGCTGCCGGGTATGGTTTTTCCATGAGGAAAGGGGCCTACCACTCGCTGTCATTGTATGGCGGACCGCTGACTTATCCTGTGAGTATCAGCGGTTCGGATACTTCTCGAACAACCCTTGCCACGGATGGAACCATGCAAACCTGGTTCCTGCGGATTGAGCGTTCCGGAGACAACTTCCTGATTACACCAAGCATCGATGGTAAGTTATTCGGACCCACCAGCGCATTTGTTGAAGCCTTTACCAACAGTGCCGCCATCGACGCAGTCTTCGACCAGTTGACCCTTACAGTTCGCGGGAATGATGTTGCTGTGAAAATCGATAATGTGACTCTTTTGTCAAATACGAAACCCTATGTTCTAAGTGCATACGAACAATGGGTAGCGGATTGCGGCCTGTCCGGCAGCAACGCCGAGATGGGAAGCAACCCGGACAATGATGCGCTGGATAATACCGGGGAATATATTTTTGGCGGCAATCCGCTGGACAATGCTGACGTCGGCACCCTGCCTGCATTCGACGCAGCAAGTGGAAACTACATCTACATGCTGCGCAGCGATAATACCCTCACCGCTCATGTGCTGACCCGGACAAATCTGATATACGGCAGCTGGATCACAAATGCATCAATGAACATTACGCTGAATGACGGCGGAATGACCAGTTACACCAACCGCGTGGGGCTAACGGCAGACCAGTTGTTTATTAAACTGCTGGTGGAATAGGAAGCACAGTTCAACGCCGATCCTGTCCGGTGGCAGGATCGGTTCCTTCAAACCAGGCCACAGGCCGGATTTTTTAATTATAACCATGTTGTCGTTTTCGCTGTCGGCACGTATCAACGGCACAGGAGTCTTATCATGCGAAATGTTCATTTGGCTGCCATGCTTTTGATCGGTGCTTCTGTGTGCCGGGCGGAACAGGGGAGCAGTTCATGTGGTTCCTGCACAGATTTTCCGGCAGGACCGATCCGCGTTCTGGAAAGTTTTGAAGAAGGGGTTCCATCCTATGTCCAGGCCTCGGGCGTTCCGCTGACCGTGAATTCGCGGCGCATGAAACACGGAAACCAATCGCTTTCCTGGCAATGGAACGGGAACGACACGTTGACGTTCAGAACACTTATCGGATACCGCAGGCAGCGGTTGCTCACTGAACTGCAGAAAGATCATCAGGAGAATCTGCACGCCGCCCCCGATATAGATGTCTATGAAGCACCGCGCGGCTTCTTCATGTGGATCTATAATGATGTCCCGCGAAAACAGCGCCTACGGTTCAAGTTTGGACATGGTGTCGAGGTGGATTGCTGGTTCGACTACAATCTGGACTTTAATGGATGGCGAACCGTCGCTATTTACTATGATCGCGGTGACATGGCGGGAACTGCGCGAGAAGACATGGATTTTATGACCATTTGCGCTCCCTCCATCGGCACGGGAACCTTTCTGATCGATACGTTGGGATTCTCCGTGCCGATGAACCCGCGCACGGCCACCCCCAATCCCCAGCTTCCGCAAATTGATCGTCATCCCCGGCTGGTAAGCAACTATGAACACCGCATGTATCAATTCAGCCAGTACACGCCCTTGTATGATCCAACGCCTCTGACTTCGCAGACCATCGAGGATTTTCGCACGCTGGACCGGCAGGCGAAGGAACTCTATCTGCCCGATAAATCGCGTCGCCAATGGAAAGACTGCCGACTTGATCTAATTGAAGAACGGTTCAGGCAGTTCGAGATCGTTCGCGAAGGTGAAGAAATCTACGGACGGCCTCTTGTCAAAGACAACATCATGTTTGAATATTTCCAGGAACTCGGCCTGTCCAAGGACCGTCACATGGAAGGCCTGATGAGCTGGGAAAAAAATTTCGGACCGACACTGCTGCAGATTGCCGAAGCATGGAACTGCAGTGACTCCAGCGATGTCCGGGACAGATTGGCTGCCATGTTCATCGACCTGTTCGATTACGGAATCGATCAGGGGTTTGCAGTTGGAGCAGGGCTGAACTGGATCCACCATTATTCATATGAGATCCGCGACTACGCGCCCGCCATGTTTCTCATGCGCGATGTGCTGAAAGAACACGAACGGCTCCAAGAGGCCATTGACATCTGCAAATGGTTCCACGGCTTTAACCAAGTCTATCGCGACGACCTGGTGTACGGGTACGAAGGACGGATTGCGAGCGATGCGGATGATATGCAGGGGCTCCTGACTCAACGGCTGCTTTGCGCATTGATAATGAATGACTCACCGGAAAAGGCGCGGGATCTGCGCCATTTCTCGGATCATTTTTCAACTGTTTCAACAGGATATGCCAATGCTCTGGATGAGGCATTCAAGCCTGACGGAACCGTGTTTCACCATGCCGGGCATACACTTGGGTACGGCGGAAGAGCAATCTATGGCGCTGTAAGAACCTGGTCCATTTTAAAACACACACAATACGCCGCCTCACCGGAGGCCGTCCAGCGTCTGAAAAAAGTCGCGAATACCTATGAATTCTGTTTGTTCGGGAAGAACCGGAAGACGCCGAAAGCCTTTGCCTCCATTCGCTTTCAGCCCTATACGCACCCGAAGCATTTCGGAAACATGCCTGAGGCATTGGGTGAAGCATCGGCTTCATCGGGAATGCGCATGCTGCCATACAGTTGCGTGGGCATTAAACGTCAAAAAAACGACTGGATGATCACGGCGCGAACGCACAGCAAATATGTCTATCCGTTTGAAAGCTGGAGCAGGAATTATTTCGCCTTTCCGCTCTTTATTGCCAACGGCTATCTGGATGTATCTTATCCCGGCAGTCTGGACAGCACAACGCCGTCCGACTCAGTCTGGTTTGACGGCTATGACTGGCGCCGCTGGCCGGGAACCACAACCGTGCATCTGCCTGAGGACATCATTGCAACCCGTGTCGGGCAGGTCCGGGATGAAGGAGGTGAATATCTGTTCAGCGATCAGCCCTTCTGCGGAGGTCTGGAAACAAGTTATGGTTGTGGCGTACAGGTATTTTCGTTCAAAGGGCATGACAAATACGAACTGGCATCATTCACAGGGAAGAAAACCTGGTTTTACGACGGTAACAAAGTGGTCTGCCTCGGCAGTGACATTAAAAGCGGCATTGAAAACTATCCTGTCGAGACAACTCTGTTTCAGGATCATCTGGAAACGGAAACCACTCCTGTTTTAATCAATGGAACGGAATGCTGTGCTCCATTGTTTGAAAAAACTTTGAATCCGAAAACCTGGCTGATGGATACCCGGAGAACGGGATATGCGGTGCTGGGCATGGATGAGCAGTCATCCCTGAAACTGAGGAGAGGCCTTCAGGAAAACCCGAACTGTACAAATACCGGTATGGCAACGGGTCGTTTCGTAACTGTGTGGTTTGATCATTCAATACAACCGGTCGGTGCATCCTACGCCTATGTCCTTGTCGCGGCGACCGTTCCCGAAGAAATGCAGGAACTGGCCGATGGGCTGAACGGAAGCGTCTCGCCCATCCGGATCGTCCAGCAGAACGCGGATGCTCACATTGTGCGTTTGACTGAAAAGCGCGCCACTGCCTATGCGGTCTATAAAAAGGACGGCATGGACTTTGAAACCGGACTCGCCAGGCATGTTGACAGCGCGTCCTGCTTCATGATCCGCCAGGAAGAAGACCGGCTGCGGGTTTCGCTGTCCGATCCTGATCTCAACATCTATGACGGACAGGATGACCTGTTGCCTGACGGCACAAGAGGCGAACTGTCCATTTATGAGCACGAGTGGTTCTACTGGCCCAGCCGGGAAAGCAAAGTCCATCTGACACTGAATGGACGCTGGAAGATGGATTCTCTGGTTCGCGCCATGGAAACAACGGAACAGCAGGCCAAAGTCATCGCTGCCAATGAGAAAAGCACAATGGTGGAATTCACCTGTCGCGATGGATTGAGTACAGAGCTGATTCTTTCACGAGTACCGGAACAGTAACAGTGGAGATATTATGAATACACAGAAATTACATCATTGCAAAAGGGTGAAAAAGACATGGGCCGACGGTGTGCATTTTATGCATCTGTCCTTTATTTTTTTTCTGTTCAGTCAGCCCGGTTTCTCGCCGGCAGACACGCTGGTGGGGTCCTTTCATCTGCAGTCGCTGTTCACCGAAACGGCATGTGAAAGTGCAGTCGGCCTGCCGACGCGCCTGACTTCCGGCGATATAAATACCCGTGGAACCGTTTCCGGAAGCGCAAGCTATCTGGTCGGGCATGCCCTCGGTGCCGATGGCTATGCAGGTGCCCAGATCAAATCTCTGGCCGATGCCGCCGAATACAACAATATGGTTCGATATGGCGAAGCGAACAAAGGCGGTGTCGTTTTTTATGATTTCGACCTGTCAGGCTGGGCAACTGGAAAAGACATTGGATACAGCACAAACCAGGTGGGTCTCGCCATTCGGTTGAACTATGCGAACCGACGCACAGCTGCATCGTTTCCTCTGCCGGTTTATGTCAGCTATTCCGATGGAAGCAGTCTCACGCTGGACACCACAGTCACCACCACCGAAACCGCCGGTTCAGCCACTGCATATGGGCTGGTCTCCAATACGGCTCACTTTATAAAGATCGGGGAAATTCCGGCGGGGCCGCCTGCCGCCGGCACAAAAACCTTTGATATAACCGAGCACCTTCTGGCCTCCACCAACCAGGTGCTGCGCATTGCCCTGTTTGTGACGGAATACTACGGCGACCTTCGGCTTGAATCCGATTCAGGACTGGTTGAAATAACAGGCGGCAGTGTAACTGTTCCTGTTTCATGCATGGCCTCGTGGCAGGATTGGGATTCCGCAAACCTTTCGAACATCGCAACCATCAACGGCTCCTGCGATTTCATCGCCGGTCCGGCCTTCGATGGCCCATACTCTCTCCGGTTTAATTACAGTGCAAACAGCTCCCTCACATTCCCCTGTCGCTATCCCAGTGGCGATCTGTACTACGGTGCTTATTTCTTTTCCGCCCTGTTTGACCCCGACACATCGAGCAACGAAACCTACCTGATTGAATTCATTGAAGGCGGTTCTGTTGCATGCACCATAACACTCCACCCGGATCGCCCGTTCTGGAACCGGGCCGAAGCGCACCAAGTTGAGCGTTATGATAAGTTTCAACCCAAAACACCGCACGGACTTTTGATGGATGATTATATCCCTCGCTATCCCGACTCCATTCGAATCAAACCGCCGCAGGGCCGCAGTGGAACAGTTTATATCGGCAAACTGTTTCTCGGAAATGAAACAAAAAAAACACAACTCAACCTTCAGATGGACGAAGTGACGGCTCCGATTTCTGCCTCTCTTCCCTCGCTCCCTTCTTCGGTTACAACCAATCAGTCGAATGATCTTGCACAGATTAGGATACGACTCGAAGAGATCTTCGGTGTGGCCTCATACGCCACAGTTTCTTCAATTTCCACGAACACCATGACCGATCTGCAGGCTCGTTATCAGGCTTACAATATTCAGTGGAATGCATCGGCAGGGGTTTGGGCCGGCGACAACACGATGATGTATCAGGGTTCAAGTGATTATGCTTGCAATGAGAAATTTCTCGGCGACCTGATGCTTGAAGTTGCAACAGCCTACCGAAACACGACAGATGCGACGCAAAAAAACGAACTGAAAAACATGTACTTCGACCTGTTCGATTTTTCTGAATGTATCTTCGGTATCCCGGACAACTGGGCCGCAGGCATGAACTATCTTCCATCTGCATTTTTAATGCGTGCAGAGCTGGACAGCACCGGACGGCTCTCGCCGCTCTTTCTGGGAACCTGTCGGAACCGAATCGGGTTCAATCGAATTTACCGCGAAGATTCATGGTTTGCTCAGACCGGCATTAACGGATGGAATGAAACCCAGTCTTCGCGCGATATTTCACGCGACGGCGAAATGGGGGAGAACGTGGACTATCTCCGCATCATCTCGATACAGTTGGTCATCAACGCGGTTCTGGGCGCAACCGAAAACGAATGTGTTCGCGATCTGGAAGCGGTATGCAATTATTTTTCGGACATTGCTTTCCAGACAGCGCCCGGCACGCTGGATGGATTTCGGCCGGACGGTCTGGCCTATCACCACTGGGGCTGGGTCGCCCAGTACGGGATCGATTGCCTGGTGCAGGTGCCTAAAATTGTTTACGCCTTGTCAGGCACAGAATTTCGAATCAGGGAAGCCGCTCATCAACGTGTGAAAGATGCTCTCATCAGCCTCGATTGGATGAGCCTGTACAGTATTGTGCCTAGCACCCTCAGCGGAAAAAGCGGGTTCCCCTACGCCTATGGCGGTCGCACACATAACACGCCCGATCCATTCGCGTGGATGGCTTTAAGCGGAACCCCGGATGGAACCGATTCAATCGACGAGGAAATGGCCGGTATCTTCTTACGGTCATTTAATGACTTCCTCCCGAACAGCGCAGATCCTTCGATGTTCGCATCAAACAGCCAGACCATGCTTTCAAACGCAAACTATTCTGCGACGACAGCGCCGGAAGGCACCCGGATTTACAGTTATGGCGACATGGCCGTTCACCGGAAAAACGGCTGGCTCTGGTCTGTTAAAGGGCACAGTAAATTCCAGTTCACCCGCGAGTCGGCCGATCCGTGGGTGACCTATCTGGGCTACGGTATGCTCGACCTGGTCCAGGACTACTGGGTTCGATACGGCATCATCAGGTTGGAGAGCGAATTCGGAGTGAACGGATATGATTGGCGGAAATATCCCGGCACAACCACTATCGATTTTTCTGATATTCAGGACATCGTAAACCATGAATATAAACGGTGGTGGAGCGACGAAACCTTTGTTGGCGGGCTGGTTCAAAACGGAAACGGAATATTCACGATGTGCATAAAAGGTTCCGCCACCAACTCCCTCGGTTCTTATCGCGCAAAAAAGAGCTGGTTCTTTTTCGATGGCACAGCTGTTGCGATGGGCAGCGGAATCAGCAATTCCGTGTCGGCGGAGCCGACCATTACCACTCTTTATCAGGATGGAATCACCTCTTCCACTGAAACGTGGTTCAATAACACATCAGGAACAACCGGACTCAGCACGGACAGTACCGCCATACTCGGTTCATCGGCATGGCTGGTCGATTCCGAAAGTACCGGCTACTGGGTGCCCGCCGGAGAAAATCTGACAGTGAAACGCCGGGCGCAAACCAACCCGAACTGGGACAACAATGCAAACGTCTCCGGCGATTTCGCCCTCGCGTGGCTCAATCATGGCAATGCCCCGAACAATGCTTCTTATTGGTATGTGCAGACCGTTGGAGCCACGCCCGCTGCAATGAGCGCTTTCAATACGTCCATGAACAGCGGCACACCGCCTTTCCAAATATTGGAAAACTCAGACCGGGCACATGCCGTTTGGTCGGAAGCAGAGCAGACTTGCGGCATCACGGTTTTTGATGTTACCTCCGCCTTGGATATCCGCGATGTCAAGACCGTCTCGCGGCCATGTGTTCTGATGATGCAGGAGTCTTCTTCCAGCCTGCGGAAACTCAGTGTCGCGGATCCTGATCTCGATCTGATAGACCATGCCGTGTACAGCAACAACGAAAGTTGGGGATACAGTTCTGAGCACACCGTTACGATTGTGCTTAACGGGCTTTGGAGTGTCGGAACTCCGCCCGAGAACCTGTCAGCAGTGCTGACCAACGGTGCCCAAAACACAACTACGCTGACGCTGACAGTCAAAGAAGGCCTCACAACCGATATTGACCTTGTGGCAATCCCGAAAGCAATGGCCGATCAAATAAACAGCTTTAATGCATGGCTTGGATATTATGGTCTCAGCAATATTTCAACTTCAGCTGATTCCGATAAAGACACAGTAACCGACCTGCAGGAATACGCATTCAATCTGAACCCGGCGAAATCCGATCGGCAGGTCCTGGTTCCAGACATTGGAACGTCCGGTCTCCCTTTCATTGGAGTCGATACCTGTGCGGAGCCGATACTTAATGTAACTTATTTGCGCCGCAAAGACGCCCCTAACCTGAGTTATACCGTTGAGTTTTGCAACGACCTTGTTTCAAACAACTGGGAACCGGCAACCTCTATTGAGACCATCACCTTGATCAACTCAGTCTGGGAACAGGTGAAAATCAGCGATTCAGTTACAAACCCTCTTTGTCGCTTTGGCCGCGTCCGAATCGGCGTTTATGAGTAGCAACCGGTTTAAATCCGTAAACAGATAAAAATAAGGATTGTTGATGAGGCGAAAAATCAAATCCGCCATTTTGAATGATGGGGTGAGTTGGACGAAGACGGAAGGAGATCATATTGTTTCACAGGTCTATGCCGGGGGAAGGATGGAGGTGCTCACCGAAATCACCGATTTGTATCCGGAGATCATTACGACCGAAAACTTCGACGCACATGCGGCCAACCTGCAGGATCTGGAAGTTGTTTTCTCCACATGGGGCATGGTGTCGCTTTCAAAAGAACAGTTGCTTCAGCTTCCTTCCCTGAAAGCTGTGTTCTATGCAGCAGGTGCGACATCATCGTTTCGCGCTCCGCTTGTTGACCGGGGGATCAAAGTGTGCAGCGCGGCAGCGGCAAACGCCATTCCGGTGGCAGAATTTGCGCTTGGACAGATTTTGCTGGCCGGAGCCGGTTTTTTCAGAAACACACGCGAGTGTACAGATGAAAAAAATATGAGGCGCTGCACGTTTAGAGGCACGGGGAATTATGACAGCCGGGTGGCGATTCTCGGAAACGGCACTATATCCACTCGACTGCAGGAATTTCTGTCGATGCACAATCTGGAGGTCGTGGTTGTTCCTTCGCGGACGGCAAGTCGCACGGTTTCGCTCGAGGAGGCCTTTGCCACTTCGTTTGCCGTGGTAAACCTTTTTCCTGACCGCGACGACAACGTTGGCGTCTTTAACGCAGCACTGTTTGAGAAAATGATGGACGGCGCTGTCTTCATCAATGTCGGCCGCGGACGGCAGGTGAACGAAGCCGATCTGATTCGGGTTTTGAAAAACCGGCCGGATCTGACGGCTTCGCTGGATGTTCAATGGCCGGAGCCGCCGGTGGACGGATCGGAACTGTACAGGCTGCCGAATGTTTTACTCACACCGCATACCGCCGGGTCCAAAGCGGCGGAACTGGTCAGAATGGCTGATTATATGATCGAAGATTTTCATCGTTTTAACCGGAATGAACCTCTGAAATATGAAGTGACGCCCGATCAGCTGTAAGGATTCACATGGAAAAAAGTTTTAAAATATATATGGCCACTGTGCTGCTCGACCGCAACCGCTGGACGGAAGAACGCAACCCTTCTGTAAAAGTAAGTAACTGGCTGGAACGCTTCAGTGCCGACGGATTCGACGGACTGGAGCTGTGGTCGTTTCACGCGACATATGCTTCAGAAGAAGAACAGGCGCGGCTGGAACAGTCAGCTCTTCCGATCCGCCTGTTTAATTCCTACGCCTGTTTCGATCGCGAAGATTCGGCACAGGAAACCGATGTCGTCGCAGCCATCCGTTTCGGGGCGCGCGGAATCAAGTACAACATCGGCAGCGACCCCGCGCTGCGCAAAACGTATCTGAAACAGCTCGCTGCATGGCGTGAACGGGTTCCGCAAAACATACAGCTCCTGTGCGAATGCCATCCGGGAACGATTATCGAGCAGCCTGTCGCCGCGAGAGCCTTTTTCGACGAACTGGGCATGGACGGGCACGGAATCATTGTCCATCCGTTCAGTCGGTTTGATTCCCTCGAAGAATGGTTGGACCTGTTCGGCCCGGATGTTATGCACGCGCACATGCAGATGACTGATGAATCAGGTAAGCTTATACGCTTTGATAAACGTTCGGATCTTGCCGAACAGGCGATCCGGATCATGCAGAAAAAAGGTTATTGCGGGTCATACAGTCTGGAATTTACCGAAGGGGTTGCCGCGCCCGGCGAAACACCGGAAATGCTCTATGAAAACGCCCGTAAAGATTTATCGCTGTTGCGGTCACTGTTGGCATAATCGGTTATATTCATGAAGAAGATGCATTGACGGACAGTGGATGATTTAGTTTCAAGGGACAAAAAATGATCAGACATGCAGATGAAGAAACCGGTCCGCTAAAGCTTTTTTATCGGTCTCCGGCGGATTCGTGGATTGAGGCGCTTCCGGTTGGCAACGGACGTCTCGGTGCCATGGTGTACGGCGGGATGGGAAACGAGCGTATCCGGCTCAATGAAGATACGCTTTGGTCCGGTGAGCCGGGTGACAACAATAACCATGACGCAATCAACTGGCTGCCGAAGGCGCGGCAGGCCGTATTTGACGGTCGGCATAAAGATGCCATTGACTTCTGCAAAAAAATGCAGGGCGCCTATAACGAATCCTTTCAGCCGTTTGGAACACTTCATTTGGTATCTGACTGTGCGGAAGCGGCTGATTATCACCGCGAACTGGACCTGGACCGAGCCGTTTCCCTTACACGCTACCGTATTGGCGAGACGGTTTTTACGTGCGAGGTTTTTGCCAGTCATCCCGATCAGGTGATTGCCGTTCGGCTTGAAGCAAGCACACCGGAGAGCCTGTCGTTCTCGGCATACATAGACTCTCCCCATCCCTGCAAAATAACGCGCGACGCATTTAATCGGCTTGTAGTTCGCGGACGCTGCCCCAGCCATGTTGATCCGAATTATTACGATTCGGGCAGTCCCCCGGTGGTTTATGACGAAGGAAAGGGCATGCGTTTTACCGGCGTACTGCATGTTAAAACAGATGGTGGCGAAATCCAACTGGATGACGATGGGCAATTTCATATTCAGAATGCGGATCATGCACTGCTTCTGTTTTCTGCAGGTAGCAGTTTCAACGGGTTCGACAAATCGCCTTCTGCGGAAGGAATCGACCCGGACAGGAAACCATTTGCTGCCATTGATGCCGCTGCCGGAAAATCGGCGGAACAACTGCTGACTGATCATATCGCCGATCATCAGGAGCTTTTCCATCGTTCCATTCTAACTTTAACACCATCGCGCTCCGAGATGGATACAGCAGAACGAATCCGGAATTATACAACGCCGGACGACCCCGGTTTGGTTGCGCTTCTCTACAACTTCGGTCGTTACCTGCTGATTGCCAGTACTCGTCCCGGCTGTCAGCCCGCTCATCTTCAGGGCATTTGGAGCATGGATGTACGCCCGCCGTGGAGCGACAACTGGACGCTGAACATCAATAGCACCATGAATTATTGGCCGGCCCATGTATGTAATCTGAGTGAATGCCACTTGCCGCTGATCGATTTTATCGGCGAGCTCGCTGTGCGCGGTCGCGAAACCGCGCGGATTCATTACGGGGCAAACGGCTGGGTGGCGCATCATAATGCCGACATCTGGCGGCAGACCGCACCGGTCGGCGATTTCGGCGTCGGCGATCCTGTCTGGGCCAACTGGGCCTTCGGCGGCATCTGGCACTGCATGGACCTATGGGAACACTATGCCTATACCGGCGATGAACAGTTTCTTCGCGAAACCGCATACCCGCTCATGCGCGGTGCTGCCGAATTCTGTCTGGACTGGTTTGTGCCCGATGCCGACGGCTGGCTGGTCACGGCCCCGGCAACGTCGCCCGAAAACCGTTTTGTCCGTCCTGAAGACGGCGGCGATGGTATGGTCTGTGCAGGTTGCACGCAGGATACCGCACTGGCATGGGACCTCTCCACTCATCTGATTTGGATCTGCGAGCATTTCAATATTGATCTGGAATTCTGCAAAAAGATTTCGACTTTCAGGGATCGGCTTCGTCCATATCGGATTGGTTCAAAGGGGCAGTTGCTTGAATGGGATCGGGAATACGAAGAGCAGGACCCGCATCACCGGCACATGTCGCATCTGATCGGATTCCATCCTGGGCGGCAGATCACCTTTGATGATGACCTTGAACTGACCGCAGCCGTTCGCCGGTCGATGGAGCTGCGCGGCGACGAGGCAACCGGCTGGTCTATGGCGTGGAAGGCCGCTGTCTGGGCGCGCCTGCGCGATGGAAACCGCGCGGCAGATCTGATTGCCCGATTGTTTACTTTGGTTGGCGATATGTCTGTTCGGGAAGCCTGCGACACGTGCCCGTCCGGAGGAATCTATCCCAACCTGTTCAGTGCCTGTCCGCCGTTGCAGATTGATGCCAACTTCGGTGTTGCTGCCGCAATTTCCGAAATGCTTCTCCAATCGCACCGGCAGGTGGATGACGTATATGAAATCCATCTGCTTCCGGCACTTCCAGAGGCATGGACTGATGGTCGAATCAACGGCTTGCGTGCTCGTGGAGGTTTTGAAGTTGATCTCGAGTGGGTAAACGGAAGGTTGAGTAAAGTATGCATCAAATCCCTTGCTGGCTCTCTTCTGCGAGTACGGTACGGTGATCAGATCCTTCTTTTTAAAATTCAAGTTGAAGAAGAGATTAGGCTGCTTGAAACATGTTTTAATGCGGAGGCCGTCGATTTTCTATTTTGATGCTCTAGTTAACGAATCTGGTGCACAATTATTATATAAATTTTGCTGGCATTGCGAATGTCAAGGCTGGCTGGGAAATGAAACAAAAGGAAAAGATTTATGACCTCAAAAGAACGAGTGGCTGCCATTTTTAACGGAGAACTCCCCGACCGGGTGCCGATGTGGCACGGGCTTTCAACCGAGTTTATTGCTAAGGCATTGGGCGAAACCGGCTTGCCGGATGAAGAGGCCCTGCGGGTGCGCATGGCCGACGATTTCCGCCGGATCCACGCATCCTATGACTTGCCGGAAGAAACGCTCGCTGAGGGCGTGGTCTACCGTACCGTCTTCGGTGTGAACCGCATGGGGGAGGGCTACGGCCAGCCGGTCGGCCACGTGCTGTCGGATGTATCGCTGTCCGAAATTCATGACTATCCGTGGCCCGACCCGGCCTGTGTGAACGTTTCGACGCTGCGCGAACAGGCTGCGCCGTGGAAAGAGTCCTATTCCATCCTCGGGGGCGACTGGTCGCCCCTCTGGCACGACGCCATCGACCTGATGGGGATGGAAACGCTCTACATGCGCATGTATGACGAGCCTGAAGCCGTCGATGCGTTGCTGACTCACCTGACTGACTTCTATGCCGCAAGCTGCCGGAAGATTTTTGATGAAGCCGGCGATCTGATTGATGTCTTTTTTATGGGCAACGACCTCGGCAGTCAGACCGGTCCGCTGATGGGGCCGGAGCAGTTTGAACGCTTCATCCTTCCGCACCTCAAACGTCTGATCGATTTGGCTCACGACTACGGGCTGAAAACCCAGTTGCATTGCTGCGGCGGCATCTATCCGCTAATTCCCATGCTCATCGACGCCGGACTCGACGCGCTCCATGCCCTGCAGCCCGACTGCCACGGTATGGGGCTGCGCGAATTGAAAGATGCCTACGGCAATCGCATTGTGCTCAACGGCGCGATTGATTCCCACCATACCCTCATCAACGGCAACCCGGATAAAGTCCACACGGATGTGCAAAAGGTGTTGGCGGTCATGAAGCCGGGCGGCCGCTACATCGCTGGTGCCAGCCACGATTGGGTGCTCGAACAGACCCCCGTCGAAAACATGCTTGAGATGGTTGATGCGGTGCAGGAATTCGGAACGTATTAAAAATGGGATTTTGGAAATGACCAGTAAGTGTGGTTGTTGGAATGTGTGAAAAAAGTTTGTGGTATGAAATCGGTTTTCTTTATGGAGAAGAAATCCTGAAGCTCTTTTTGTTCGCTGTTTTTGTGTTTTCCGCCACCGTGCGTTTGGTCGGGACTCCGGTAACTGCGCGGCAGGTTGAACATCACCTCAACCCGCCCGTAGCGACATCAGAATAGGAGGCAGAAGAGGTCTTCCACAGCGAATAAACGAATTACGAAAGGAAATGATTATGCTTCACGACCCGAGTCATTACACCCCGGCGGTCAGCGCCGAAGAAATTGTGGTTTCTTCGGCAGACAAAGATGTCCTGCGTCGTCTCGCGGAACAGAAGGCTGAAATTTCTTCTCTGCCGGTACAGCAGGAGACGACCCGTCTCTGGACGGCTCCCAACGACATGGTACCAGAGCGTCCAATGGTCTGGGCCAACGAAATATGCTGGAACGAAATGGAGCATAACGAAGAACTGACCCTGCAATGCGAAGGCGGTTGGGCTCGAGAGCAGGAGCGGGTGCTGCGGCACGAAATATACCAGTGGAACCATTTGCCGGGCGACATAGTGGTCTCAACCCGTGGATCGAATGCCCAAAGGCGATTCACAGCACCGATTTTGGAATTATTGAGCAGACCGATATCTGCACTGTAGGAAGTCAATCAGGAAAGGTAAAATTATGAAGTTTCGTTATCAAAAAGAAATGTGCGGTTTGCTGACTCTGTCTTTGGCGGGAGTTGTTGCCGCAGAGCAGCCTAACATCGTCTACTTTTATGTGGATGACATGGGCTATGGGGATGCAGGCTGCTATAATCCGACAGGAAAAATTAAAACCCCTAATCTGGACAAGTTCGCTAGCGAGGGGATGCTTTTTACCGACGCACACTCGACCGCAGCCGTGTGCTCTCCTTCTCGCTACAGCCTGTTGACCGGTCGGTATTCCTGGCGCTCCACTCTGCAGCAATACATTGTCGAACTCTACGGCGAGGCGTTGATTGATAAGGATCTGGTCACGGTTCCTAAGTTGCTGGCACAGAATGGTTATCACACCGGAATGATCGGAAAGTGGCACCTGGGTATGTCTTGGGATTTCGAGGTGTCGGAGAGTATGCGCCCGGACCGGGAGGCAGTTTCGAGCTGCGATGGCTATCAGCTTCCTGTCTCTGAAGGTGATCGAAAATACTGGCACGAGTCCTTTTCAAAGCCCGTCCTTGGGGGGCCTGTAGCCGCGGGGTTTGAGTCGTTTTTTGGGGTCGATGTCCCAAACTGGCCGCCTTATGCCTACATTCAGGACCAAAAGCTGACTGAAATTCCTACAGAGCAGCTTCCGAAACGTTTACAAGGGAACAATCTGGCATCTATGGTGGGGCCGGCGGTCTCGCACTGGAACTTTGAACAGCTCCTGCCAACATTCGCGGACAAGGCCGACCGGTTCATTAAAGAGCATGCCGCACAAAGCGAACCGTTCTTCCTGTATCTTCCGGTGACCTCTCCGCATACGCCCCTTTCCGTTAATAAACAATGGATCGGGAAAAGCGGTTTGAACAACCTGTACGCCGATCTGGTGATGGAGACCGATGATATTTTCGGTCAGGTTCTTGCGTCTCTTAAGAAACATGGCGTAGAAGATAATACGCTGGTGATCTTCAGCAGTGATAATGGCTGTGCGCATTATATCGGGATTCGCAAGGATGCCTCCGACGGTTGCGAGCAGGCACTTGAGCCGCAGGGGCATTTCCCCAGTGGCCCCTTCCGTGGGTATAAATCTGATATTTGGGAGGGCGGGCATCGTGTGCCGTTTGTCGTTCGCTGGCCGGGTGTGATCCAGCCGGGTACGGTGAGCGACCAATTTGTCAGCCAGGTTGATTTGCTGGCGACATGCGCCGATATCCTGGAGGTGGAGCTTCCTGCAAATGTCGGGGTTGATAGCTTCAGCATGCTTCCGCTGCTTAAAGGAGAGGACGTATCCTCCCGCGACCATTTGATTTCGCACAGTATTCGCGGAAAATTTGCGATCCGAAAAGGCGCGTGGAAGCTCGTTCTCTGTTCGGGATCCGGGGGCTGGACACTGGTAGATGCCGATGCGACCCGGCAGGGCCTTCCTCCCTATCAGCTCTACAACATGGAAGACGATCCGGCGGAAAGTAAAAATCTGTACGCAAAGCATCCGGACATCGTAAAGAATCTGCTTTCCGACCTCGAATCCTATGTTGCCAATGGGCGCACAACCCCGGGGCCAAGCCAGGAAAATGATACGGGCGTTGATCTGTGGAAAGTGGAAGATCGCTCTTTTCTTGAGGCATTAAAATAGTCTCTGGATTCTCGTTGGGGAAACGGTGGTTTCGGCTCATAACAGACGCGGATGTGTTGGTGCATTTCGAAACGGTCATTCTGCCCACACTGGACAAAGATGCAATTGAGATTATGAATACTGTGTCCAAATCCGGCGCATCCTGGGTAAAGGGGTCGGGTAAAGGGGTCCTATAAATTAATGATTTTGGTTGGACGGGTGTCGTGTGCGGTGGATGATTTGAAGAATTTACAGATCGTTCAAAAATGGTGGGAAACCATGGCCGATCTGATGGAAAACCATCCCAACAACACGCCGATATTTCAACCGCTCCCTGAAGTTTTTCACATGGCTTAGTTAAGGGTTTAGGTGGCAAGTTTATCGAAGTTTACGAATCCGGAAGTTTTTCGTCGGTTTAGTCCGGTCCTGCTGGCCGAGTTTTTGGGGCGTAGCACCGAGGCGGTAAAAGCTCGCGGGATCGACCTGCCGTCGGAGCCGACGGAAGACAATCTGCCGTATGATCAGATTGCCCTGCTGTTTCTCTCCGCCGATGAAGCATTGATGGGGCTGTACGATGCCATTAATCTAGTCAATACGCTGGCGGCAAATAAAGGGCGCGGCGCAATTCTCGAAGCAGCAAAGGAGAAAAGCGTCTGGGTCCCATGCGAATTGTCCTCTCCATACGATGTGGCTCTGTGGACATGGTTGCATTACCCGGATATTGCTGAACGGGCAGGCTATCGCCTCAAAATGCACAATGCCCGTTCATTCTATTATTTCCCGTCTTTTCTCGGGGAGGACACCCCGGCGTTGCAGTACACCCCGGCAAATATTGAGCGGTTCGCCGACACAATGGGTTCATTCTATGCTCAGGCATCCAAAGGTGGCGTTGCCAAGGTACTGGATGTGATGGAAGCCGATGAGCTCTGGCTGTTGATCCGGCATGGCGGCTATCTGGAACGGCGGGGCGATGTGGATGAAGAGTCCGGCGAGGTGTCTACTATCTGTTTTCGCGATGAGGAATACGACGTGCTCATCTATAATGCCCGCCATCGGGAACTGAAAATCCGCCGCACGACCGATGCGACCATGGAACGGCTCAAGGTGGAGTTTGGTCAGATTTTCTTCGGTTCGGCGCACACCTTTGTCGGGCGTGAGAGTTTTCCGCTCAGTGTCCTTCAGCAAAACGACCTCTCATTTTTCCGAACCATTAAGGTGCCGGGCATTAAATCCGTCAGGTTTTCGGAAGTGCGCTATATGCTTTACGGTTCAGTAACAAAGACCGTTCATGAAAAATCAGCCGACCTTTTGCAGTCTGCGTCGATCGACGGCTACGTGGTGCCGAAGATCGCGTTCCATGTGGATTTTGCCAAGTTGCACTTTTGTTTTGAGGGGGAGGACAAATACCGTTCTGTAGATCTGTATCCGCCGAATCGCTCCAGCTTCGCCAGAGAATCCGATGCCCGGAAAGTGGAAGAATGGCTTCGAGAGGCATCCCTGCTAAACGGCGGTTGCAATGCCGACATGGACGAACGATTTTTTAAAGCACTCAATATTCATTTGGGAGAGTCGTATACGCTCAACGAGTGGAACCTCTTTTTTGGTGATACGTTTGAGCGGGCTGATCCATTTTTGCAGAATATCGGCAAGGATGCATCCTATTGGTGCGCTCCCGGTTCAGCCAAGCGGTTTGACATCCTGCGGGAAGGCGAAAAGGTCACCGCTCTTTCTCCGGATTACGAAAACAGCCCGGAACAGGAGCGGCGCAACATTGACCCGGCAGAACTCCGGCTATTCAAGCTGTGTCCCTGCTCGTTGTCGATCCGCCTCAACCGATCCTTCGGAGTGGAAAATGCGTTCTGCTCTTTAGAGGACGGGATTTATCGCATGGGAACACTGCGCGGGCCGGATCGCCGCCGTCACCGAGCCTTCCTGCTTGCCCATGCGGAGCGCAGCACGATTGCGTTGGCAAAACAGACGGTCGGACAGGAAGGAGAGGGCATAATTCTTGTCACTCCGGATTATTGCCCGGAAACAGTCGATTTCGCGGTCAAAAATAAAATTCTCTATGTCCCGTTGCGTGACACGCTCTTGCCTGATTTCTCGCTGACGCAGACATTCGACGAATCAAAAAAACAGTTTTTTGCTCTTCATGCCGGGTCGGAGCTTCTGTCGCAGGATCAGGTCACCGGCTTTTTTGCGATTGCGCAGGCGCTGGATGAGAATCCCAGGCTGAAAGCCCCGGTTCATTCCGTGGTTTTCAACCTCTATTGCGGACAGGGAATGAGCTCGGATGAAATCGCGCGGAAATGTGGATGCTCAAAAGCAACCGTGATCAGCCGGCTGGAACGTTTAAAGTCCAAGATCGGACGACCGTTGACTGAGCTCCGTGCCTACAGCGATCATTTTGAAAAAATCGCCGAAACCCTCGCCGATGATCGCGCTTCCGGCTATGACGCCCGCAAGGCCATCTATGACGATGCCGCCTATCAGGATTAAGGAATTGGCCAGTTCTTGTCCTGTTCCAAAACCCGGAAATAGCCCTTAATGCAATTGGGGTTGCGGACTGCAATTTGAACATGCGACTTCCTGTGAAATCCAGCTCCCGGATAAACCGGATCGCCCTCTGTAAACATTCCCCGCACGGTGGTAAAGGGAGGTTTTTCTGACTTTTCCTCCCGCATGCCGTGCAGGTACTGAATCACTGCACAGTCGAGCGGGCGCAGCAGGAGGTCGCCGCTGCCGTCTGCATCAATATTCTTTGGGAGAGGCCGTTTTGCTTCGCAGACCGCCTCTTCAAATGCCTCATAAGCCTCTTGTACAACCTGGATTGATTTGGCATCCAGCAGGTTTAGGCAATGTCCAAGGTCGATAATGGCTCCGACCACATCCGGGGTTTTGATTGATTCTTTACTGCGTTCCGGATGTTTTTGTAACTGCGTTGCGTATTCCAGTGCCCGTTTGGGGTTGTTTTCCCAGAAATAGATGCCATGCCCGAGCCAGTCGTAATCATTCTGACTGGGATTGAGTCGGGTTTCTCCGGCAACCAGCTTGTCCGCAACGGATTTGTCGCATCCATGAAACCCGAGAACAAAGGACGGAAGGGCGGAATACATGATCAGCGGAACTGTTTTTTCAGCTTGCCGGTCGGGGTGTACATGCCGGTACGGTCCAACAGACGTTTTGCCAGTTCGGGATCGGTTTTTACCCGTTTTCTAAGTTCCCGGATATTTTCTATTTCTCTGTCTGCTTCAATAGCTGTCATGGCAATTCCCTTTTCAATTCGACACCCGTTTCTAGCACTCCCAGGGCGCATTTGTCGAGCAGTCCGTTCTTTTTCTTTGGAAAGTTGACCGTTGGGTAACCCGGTCAACTTTGCTGTTACCTTCTTTCTGTAAATAAGTTGCGCGTCTTGATTCTCCGGGTTGCTGACCGTCTCCGCACAGTATGGGCGTTTTTCCCGCCCAGCGAGCAAAGTGCAACAAAATGTGCGGAGATACAGCAATGAGTGTGAACAACGATGATCTGATCCGGGCGGTCTTCACTGCCACCAACGAAGCAAAAGCACAGGCCCTCGAAATTTTGGAAGGTAGGGCGAAGTCGCCTGGCCTAAGCGGAGTCGAAGGGCCGAGTGAGCCGTTTGCAGACCCTGTTCTTCTTCGTATGGGCGAGGCCGCCGAACTGCTGAATGTCAGTCGCGCCACGCTCTGGCGCATCATCAAAGCCGGTCGTCTCGAAAAAGTCGAACTCTACCCCGGCTCTTTTCGTCTCCGCCGTTCCGACATCCTGGCACTCATCAGCGGAAAGGAGACCTCCCGTGGTTAATAACCTTTCCGCATCCGCACCAAACGTAGGACAGCGCTTCCAGCCTGTCTGCGATTCTGAACCCGCACGGTCTTCAATTCGCGCCCGTTCATTCGCGGTTAAAAACTCTCCTGTTGAAGGCGGTGCATCGTGCTGATCCGCATCGACACCCGCGAACAGCAGCCCTTGGAGTTCGAGCGCTGTGCCACCGTGCGCGGTACGATCAGCACCTTCGACTACGCCATCGAAGGCGACAAGGACTTTTTTGCCATCGAGCGCAAATCCCTTTCCGACTTGATTCAGTCGCTGGCCATCCAGAAAAACTGGATTCGCGAGTTGAAAAAAATCCGCCGAGCCCGTGCCGCAGGCATGCCCAGAGTGTTCTACGTCGTCGAAGCCAACCGTGAGGACATCGAGCACTTTGATTACGCCATTTTTACCCGTGGACGGATCGGATCGCCCTTCATTTTCCACCAGCTCAGCGAGCTGGAATACAACTTCGATGTTCACGCCATCTTTTCCGGCGATGCCCTTGGCGCCGCCCGCGACATCCACCGCCTGCTCAAACGTCGTTCAGAAGACCTCAAAGCGCAGGAGAGTGAACAATGATTTGGCGATCCATAGGAGGAGCGAGCTCTCCGAGCACGCTGTCTGATATCTGTGCGCCATGCGCCCGCGGCCCACCAACCTTTGCGCTTTTTGCGCTCTTTCGCGGCTAATCAATTCCCCACCAACCGAGAACTCTTAACTGATAACTGAGAACCAAATTATGACTAATAATTTACACGCCAAACACGGCCCGTCTTCTTTGAAGAACAAGGAAATCTGTCCCCACTGGGAAAACCGCCCCGGTTCATCCGCGGCGGCCGATGAAGGGACGATGATGCACGAAGCTGCCGAAACCGGTCGGCTGGTTGGCCTCAACCCAGAACAAATCGCCCAAGTGCGGGAATGTCTCGATGCAGTTGATCAAATGCAGTCGGAAATTCCCGGATGCATCCGTTATCCCGAGCTACAGGTTGATGTGTGCGGCCTGACCTTTGGCACGGCGGATGTCGTGCTGATCGGCACGAAAACCGCGACCGTCATCGACTATAAAATGGGACGAGTCCCTGTCGATGATGCAGAAATCAACCTGCAAGGCTGGGCCTACGCCCTCGGAGCATTTGATCTCTTTGGCGTGGATTCGGTCAAGGTGGTCTTCTTGCAACCGCGTTGCGATTTACGGACGGAGCACACTTTTACCCGATCCGCCGACTATGACCGGATGCGCGACCGTGTCGCCGCTGTCATCGAAAAGGCTGAAGACCCGAAGAGTCCCTATAACCCGCATCCTGACAACTGCCAGTATTGCGGTGCCAAGGCGCTTTGTCCGGCGCTTACAGCCAAAGCCATGATGGTGGTTGAAAAACTGCCGGAGCGGCTGGAACTCCCGAAGGTAATGGATCCGCTGCAGATTGCGGAACCCGAACAGATGGCTCTGGCATTACGCCTTGCACCCGTTTTGATCGATTGGGCAGAGGCGGTCAAAGCCCATGCACTGGAGATGGTACGCAGCGGTCAGGAAATCCCGGGATACGAACTCAAACACCGCAGCGGACGGCGAGTCATCAAAGAGCTGTCATCCGTCTGGGACATTGTCCACGCGGAATTCGATCTTCCGCTGGAGCAGTTCCTTCCCGCCTGTTCGATCTCCGTCACTTCCCTCGAAAACGCAGTGAAGTCCGTTCAGGAGCGCGGGCAGGGCGCCAAAGCCATTCGAAAGCTCAACCAGCTCCTGACAGCCGAAGGACTCTGCACCACCGATCCCGAAATCAGCTATCTCGCAAAAGAACGATAACCCCAACCAAAAGGAGAAAATACAATGACCACTACATCGTTCAAAAAAGATAAAGACAACACGCAAGGTGGAGCGGGCTCTCCGAGCACGCTTGCCCCTGTAACTGCGGGCGTTGACCGCGGCCCTAACAACCATGAACTGACAACTGCGAACTCCGGACTTCCCTCAATCGGCGGTTTGGCCGGAGACTATGAAGAATCTGACTTCCGTCTTCCCCGGATCAACATTGTGCAGTCGGTTGGCCCGATGTCAGAGGACTTCGACGCCGGAGCCATCGTGCTGAACAAGGACATCATTGTTCTGCCGGCGGCATCCGATCCCAAGGTCTGGAGCGATCCGTTGAACATCACCGTCCTGAACGCCAAAAAGGAATTTCAGGAAAACATCGAATACGGCTCTGACGAAATGCCGGAAACAGTTGAGACGCTGGAAGAAGTGCACGAGCGTGGTGGATGGATTGATTTCCGAAATGATGAAAAGCCCCCGTGGCGTCCGATGCTCACCGCATTGCTGCTCATCGAAGCGCCGACCGAAGAACTGTCCGAAGAATTCTCGATTCAAGGATCGGACGGCAAAGCCTACGAGCTGGCTCTCTGGACAATGAAAGGCTCGGCGTACAGCCGTGCCGGAAAAGCGATCAACACCGCTGCCCGGTTTGCGTTGCGCAACAAAGAAACCGGACTGCCCGAATTGCACAAAGGAAAATGGACGCTTCAGGTGCGCCGCGAAAAACTGGGAACCAATCTCGTGTTCGTTCCCCGTCTGCGCCAGCACGGCAAGCACGCCGACGAGTTCATCGACTTCATCACCACGCTTCTCTGACCGGTTCCGTTCTGCCCTCGGTTCCCCTCCATTGGAGGGGTGCCCGTAGGGCGGGGTGGGGTCTTTCGCCTTTAACGCTTTCAACCTTTAACGATTTGAACGAATCCCAATGAACACTTCCGATTTCCTGTCCTGCCTGAAAAACGTCTCCAAATGTTCCGGAGGCTGGAAGGCATGCTGTCCGGCGCATGAAGACCATTCGCCGAGCCTCAGCATTACTGAAGGTGATGACGGGCGTATCTTGATCAAATGCCATGCTGGATGCGCAACGGAGCAGGTGCTTGCTGCCATGAACCTGACCATGGCCGATCTGTTTCCAGACTCTGGAACAATGTTTTCCCTGAATGTGTCGGATCTTGCCCGGAAGTCGGAAAGAGCAGCGCAGTACCGCTCCAAACGGCCGATGCGCCAGACATCATTCCATTCTTATTCAAAAGATGGACAAATGCTGGCCGGTGTTTTCCGTTTTGACCCCTCCGATGGTTCACAGGGCAAACAGTATGTCCCCGTTCACGCAACTCCGTCCGGCGGTGCGGTCGGTGATCCACCGAACGGCTGGCCGCTTTACCGTCTCGAAGCCATCCAGCAGCGTCCCGAAGAACCGGTTTTCCTGGTCGAAGGTGAAAAAGCAGCCGATGCGCTGACTGAACTCGGATTGCTGGCCACCACTTCCGCCCACGGTTCCAATGCCTGGAAAAAGACTGACTGGTCGCCGTTGGTCGGACGCGACCTGATCACTATGCCCGACAATGACGATGCGGGCCGCAAATACATCGAAGACGTTGTTGCGCACATTTACGAACTCGGAAGACCGGAATCCATCCGCCGTATCGAACTGTCCCATCTTGCCGAAAAATCCGATGCTTACGACCTGATCGCTGTTTTGCGTGAAGAAGGTTTGTCAGATGCCCAGATCAAAGCCGAGCTGCTCACCATGGGAGTGGATTGGTGCCCGGAGGTTGAACCGCCTGAATTCGCCATGCTCAAACGACTGGCCATGAACTATGGCGATGCCTTTTCCCGTGGGTCAAAAGGGCAGCCCGTGTCGGTGAATCAACAGTTTGCAACCGGATGGTGTGCCCAGACCTTAACCCTTTTGTTTGATCCGTCCCTTCAATGTTTTTACGAATACGATCCTGCGTTCGGCCTGTGGGTCCAGCGTACCGATGCCGTCATTGTGCAGCGGGTCGGGACAGCGCTGGGGCAGATGCTCAATCTTCTTTCATCAGTCCACCTCCAGTCCAAGTGCGGTCAGAACGTCTTGGCTGCAATTACCAACCTGCTAAAAGGCATGATCGAAAAACAGGACGGTTGGTCCAAATCAGATAACTGTATCCATCTCTCCAACGGCATGCTTAACATCGATGTGCAGGCCCCACCGCATCTGGGCATATTTTCTTCCCGTTATTATTCCCGCAACCGTTCTTCCTATCCTTGGAAACCGGATGCCCAATGTCCGCGCTTTCTCGGCGAGCTGCTGGAGCCTGCCTTGTCGACGGATGACATTCAGCTGCTCCAGAAATACGCGGGGCAGTGCCTGCTCGGTCGTAATGCGTCCCAGACCCTTTTGCTTATTCGCGGTACTGCCGGCGGCGGAAAATCCACCTTGTGTGAAATCATCGAAAACATCATCGGGGAAGAAAACGTATCCCAGCTCCGGGTTGAACAGCTTACTTCCCGGTTTGAGTCATCACGCTTCCTGGGGCGGACATTGTTGTCCGGAAAAGACGTAGCGGGCAACTTTCTCGATACCAAAGGTGCCTACGTTCTTAAATCTCTGGTCGGCGGTGACCGCCTCGAAGGAGAAGTCAAAGGTGGGAACCTGCCGGTCTCTATCCGAGGCGAATTCAACTCGATTATCACCTCCAACAGTCGGCTTTGTGTCCGGCTTGATGGCGATGCCGCAGCCTGGCGACGACGCCTGCTCATCATCGACTTTGATCAACCGCCAGTTGCAAAGCGTATTCCGTTTTTTGCCACCCGCCTGCTTGAAGAGGAGGGGCCCGGTATCCTGCGATGGATGATCGACGGGGCCGTCGCTCTGCTGTCCGACCTTGAACAACACGGTTCCGTCCAGCTTTCGGAAAACCAGATCAAACGAATCGAAGACCTGCTTGCCGAATCCGACTCTGTACGCGCCTTCGTTCGTGAATGCGTCGAAAAAGCCGATTCCCTGTCCTCAATCACTGTATCCGAACTGACTGCCGCCTACTTTGACTACTGCGACTCCCGTGGCTGGGAAGCCCGCTCCCGTCGCCGTTTCGAAACTGCCGTTGTCGATACCATGATGGAAATTCACCGTGCATCACGACGAAACGATATACGACGTGACGGAAAAAATCAGCGCGGCTACTCACACGTTCGGCTTGTCGGCCAGACTCCCAACTATGGAGATGAACTATGTTGATGATCCTCTTTATCTCTTTTCCCGGACGGTTCGGACGGTTGTCGAAAAGTTCTTACGTGGAAAAAATACAGAAAAGTGAATTTTCTATAATAAGAGTTGAGCGCAACCGTCCGAAGCGTCCGAGCTCCGATTTTCCCGTTTTTTCCACCTTTGTGTCCTTTTCTCTACCGTGGAGCAGACACTCCTGTCTGCTCATCCGCACCGCAGGTTCTCAGCCAGCTTTGTTCCTTCCTGTCGCCCAAATAACCAATTTCCAATAACCAATATCTGAAAGCGAAGCTTTCCCATGACCTGCCACTCCTGCCCCCATTACAAAGCCATCCTCAGCGGCAAGCATGATTCCACCCCTTGGGAGGAATTGCCCTGTGCCACCTGCAAGTTGGGTGAGGATACGTTTTACTCGGTTGAGCTGGACGATGATCATCCGCCGGTTCCTTCCGCTGATCCCGCGTTCGAGCGCACGAAACTGGAAGACCAGTTGGCCAAACACATGCCGGTATCCATCCTGACCGATTTTTTGCAGTCGCTTATGAAGCTCCCCGTTGAACAGCGCGATGTCGTTTCCTGGCGACTTCAGGGCATGCGGTACAAGGAGATCGCCGAACGTCAGGGCACGTCGATCCAACTGGCGGAGATGCGCCACAAGATCGCCATGCGCGATTGTCCGGCGCTGGAGTATCTTTTCCCTGAGAAAGCGGCTAAGCGGAAGCGTTGGCGTTCCCGTAGGCAGGCATGGCAGAAATCCTGCCAGTGAATACACTGTCATGATTTCCTGCTGTACGGAGCCCAGCCAGCCGCCCTTTGTCTCCGGACTTCCTCCTGGATTCCATTCGTACCTCATTTCATCCAGCGAGGAAGATCCTGCGTCAAAGTTCGGCTCGCTGGTCTCCGCCTCGGTCGGGCCTTTTGAACCGTCGGCAGACTGAAAGAAAGAATGGTACCGGTCCCTACGGAACCCCCATTCTTTCTTTCAGACTGCCTTCCGGTTGGCCTCCCTCGGATCGCATCCGCTCAAATTGTCGGGTGGCGGAACAAGCGCCACCTTGAAGTCCGTCAAGCGCCGTCCCGCCCCGCAGCCCGCCGTCCACCGGCCCCTCAGCCTGCGCCATTCGTACCTCATGTCGCAGACACCGGGGCAGGGAACTCCCGGGCAGTCGGTGCGAGCCATCGCTTCACGGACTTCCCCTCAGTCGGCCTTTGAAAACCGTCCACAAACTGAACCATCAGTCGTACCTCCTTCCGGTCCAGATTGTTCCCGGTTGGCCTCCCTCGGATCGCTCCGCTCAACTTGTCGGGTGCCGGGCTCCCGGCACGGACGCTCGGAAAGCCCCAGACGCACATAAGTTGTTTTTATGCGTCCGCGGAATACCGCACGTGTCGGCCAGTTCGTACCTCACCTAGAGGCCGAAACATCGCATAAAAACCACTTATGTTCGTTTGGTGGCGGGGGATCAAACCCCGCTTTCCTCGCTCCAACCCGGCACGGCTCGTTTCTCGCACGTGCCTTCCCTCTGCGCGTTCACTCAGGGGGAGCCCCAGCGGCCTTCGGGCGAATACGCCCTTTCGGCGCCCCGTCTCCCCCTCGGCCTTCGGCCTCACCCCCTTTCCCCATAGCTGTCACGGTTTGTGCTTGGGGCACAAACCGCGCCAGCCCCGTGTGTAGTCAAGTCCAGTGGGGGGAGGGGTTCTCTCCAGCAGGGGCTGGTCCGCCCAGCGGAGCCTGCATTCCGGTCGCGCCCAACGCAGGCTGAAGCCCAACCGAACCGACCGGCAGCGCGAAGCGCCCGGGCGACCTGCAGGCAACACTATGGCGGCCAGCCCCCGCTTCCGTTCACCCCTGAGAATCCGTCGGCGGGCACCATCCCGCCCGAAGATGCCCGCCCAAGTGCCGCCGCCGGAAACTCGCCGCAATAGCGGCACGCCGGGTCGCTCGCAGGCTCGCAGTCCGGCTCCCCTGCCGGGGGCAAGGTATTGTCCCTGAAGAAAAGCCCTGAACACCTCACGCCGAAAAACGCCGGGCAGAAACCGCAAGCCCACACACCCGCAAGCCCCGGCGCGAACGCCTGTCCTGAGCCCGGTCGAAGGGCGCTTCGCACGGCTTTCCAACCCTTGGAAAAAATACTTCCAAGGTCTGGAAAAACGGCCAGCAATTTTTCCAATGCTCGGAAAAGGCAGCCGTAAAATTTCCAATCCTCGGAAAACCTGATCCGGAATTCTTCCGACCTCTGGAAAACTCAGAGCCGTTTTTTTCAACACTTGGAAAATTGTCGGGGTGCAGGCTCAGCCTGCTTCCCACCTTCGAGTGAAAACGTTCCAGCTCTCGGAAAGCGCCCGCGCCCGCGGGTCGCGGAGGGAGGGGGTGCCCGAAGGGCGGGGGTGGGTGGCCATCGAAGATGCATCGACTGACTGGAACGTTGGAGTCAGGTCCGTTTCAGAATGTTTCAGCCGATCATCAATCGGCAATTTGAAAATCGGCAATGCCGATGGGTTCCCCCCCAGAGGGTCCCCCCTTCCGGGCGCGTCGCGGGCGCGCCGCGCCCTGTATTATTCTGCATCAAGCAGGGTGGTTGAAACACCCTGAAACCTCAACCGGCACGCGCCGTTTGATTTTTGCCCTTAGGGCATGAAATTTAAACCCGGACAATCAGGCAACCCCGCAGGCAGCAAAAAAGGGCCGCGTAGCGGGCGCATGCTCGCTCTCGCAGAGCTCGACTCCATGCTTAAAGACGCTGGCGTTATGGAAACGCTTCGTGACGGTCTCCAGAAATCGCTGGAGCGCGACCCCGTTTGGTTCTTCCGCCGCATTATCATGCCGCTGCTTCCCAAGGAAGCAACGCTCTCACTTGAAAACAACGGAGAGTTCAAATGGAAACTCCTCACCGATACCGCCCCCATCGAGGACAGCTCAGAATACATCTCTCAAAAGCGCGATTCCGCATTGTCTGTACCGGACGACGGTTCGGGAAAACCCTCTGCCTTGCCCGCGAAGTCGCCGAGCGCGGAGTCTTAGAGCCCGGAGATTACGGATGGATCGCGCCGACTTACAACGTTGCCGACCGTGGGCGTGAGGCATTTCAGGAAGCCTTTGAGCCGGAGTTTCTGCGCTTCAGCGGACGGACTCCGTCACGCTTGGAATTCACCAGCCCGAATGGAACCAGCCGGGTCTGGTTTCTTTCCGCCGACAACCCCGAAAATATTCGTGGTTACGGCTTCAAAGGCATTGTCGTCGATGAGGCGGCGGTGATTCCGCCGGATGTTTGGACATACATTCTGCGTCCGACCATCGCCCAGACGTTGGGGTGGGCCGTGTTTATCTCCACGCCCAAAGGACGCAATTGGTTTTACGATCTGTTCACCCGCGGTGAAGATCCGTATGAGCCGGATTATGAATCCTTCCGGTTCCCCAGCATCGACAATCCGTTTTTTCCTGTCTCGGAATGGGAGGATGCCAAACGGACACTGCCCGCCGATGTGTTCCAGCAGGAATACGAAGCGCAGTTCCTGGAAGACAGTGCCGGAGTTTTCCGCAACGTATCGTCCTGTTTGTTTCCTCAGAGGGCTTTAACCCGCGAAGACCGCGCGGGGGCGGTGGTCATCGGATGCGATGTGGCCAAGCACACCGATTTTACCGTGCTCGTCGCCATGAATCAGCGCACTGGGCGCTGCTTCGACATGGAACGCTTTAATCAGCTCGATTGGCCGATCCAGAAAGACCGCATCCTTGAGTTCGCCCGCAAATGGCGCGGGCGCATCATTCTGGATGCAACCGGCGCCGGCGATCCGATCTACGACGATCTGGCACGGCGGTATTCCAACATCGAACCGTTCAAGTTTACCGCTCAGTCCAAAGTGGAGCTGGTTCAGCGGCTGATTGTCGCCGTCGAACAGCAGAAGGTGAGCTGGCCGGAAGAGTGGCAGGTCTTAACGAACGAAATGCAGCGCTACGAATACGAAATCTCTGCCCGCGGCCGATTGAGCTACAATGCCCCGAGCGGCTTCCACGATGATTGCGTCATGGCGCTCGCTCTCGCCAATCACCGCCGATGGGAAACCCAGTCCGTCGGGCCGATGATCCCGCTTGCTCCGAAAGGACGCTTTTCACCGTTCGCCCGGCGGCCGCGCATACTGCCCGGCTGATTTGATTTTTGCCTTTATGGCACAAACAAAGTGAGAATTTTATGCGTTATCTCTGTTCCACAAAAGACCATGGCTATCGAGACTCAACCAATCCGCTGCGCGGACTGAACATGCAGCGGCTTGTCGCCTTGCAGGAGTCCGGCGAGCGCGGCGAGTACGCCGATCTTCAATGGTTCTACTACTACATGGAACGCTCGGATGCGATGATCCATTCGGTAATTCAGCGGCGGCGGGCCGCGCTGCTCGCTCTCGACTGGGATGTGCGCGTTGTTTCGCAGGAAGACGACAACCCGCTCGCTCAGGAGCAGGCCGATTTCCTGCGCATGGTTTACGATAACATCGACAATTTCCGAGAAGCGGTTTCCTTTCTTTTTACCGGCTTCTTCCGTGGCTTTGCCCATCTCGAAAAACACTGGAGCCCCGGCGGGCTGATCGAACGCCTTGAGCCGGTCGAACAGTGGTTCTGGGTGCGTGACGGCCTGTTCGGCGATTGGGAATACAACGATGGTGCCATTTCGGGGCATCGGAGGGGAGTAACTATTGAAGATTATAACTTCATTGTCTTGGAATCGCCTGCGCTCGACCGAATTTTGAGCGTTCTCTACCTGCGCAAGAATCTATCCCAGACGGATTGGGATGCATTTCTGTCGGTCTATGGCATCCCGTCCATCTTTCTGGTTGGTCCGCCCAATGCCGATGAAACGAAACAGAAGGAATATCAGGCTGTTGCTGAGCAGATTCTTTCCAACGGGCGCGGATTCCTACCGCACGACAGCGACATCAAGTTTGTGACCGGCGGCGGAGAAAAGCCGCCGTTCCAACAGCTGATTAAATATCTTGATGAGCAGATTACCATTGCCGCTACCGGCGGACTGCTGACCATGCTGGCCCAACCCGGCAGTGGAACGCTCGCCGGAAGTGCGCATCAGAACAGCTTTCATCAGATTGCAAAATCGGATGCGGTTTCGCTGGCTGGGGTGCTCCAAAACGCTATTGACGTCCCGCTGCTTGCCGAGTTTTTTCCCGGACAGCCGCCGCTGGCCTACTTTGAATTTTCACCCGGCCTCAACGAGGAATCCCGTCAGCTCGTTGAAGATGCCGTCCAGCTTAAATCCGCCGGGCTCGATGTAGATCCCGCCGAACTATCCGAAAAGACCGGCTACACCCTTACGGAAAAACAGTCTGTTTGATTTTTGCCCATAGGGCATGAATTTAATTTTGAACCGCAATTTCGAACTTCCTGAGGACGGATGGTATCAGCTCGCCCCGCTGGGCGAGTTTCCCCATGCTGCCGCCGGAGTCACCCAGATCATTGACGAGGCCGCCTGTAACCGAATGGTGACAGCGTTTGAGACAATCAAAAACGCTTCCGATAATTTCCCCGGCCTCCTGATCGACTTCGATCATTTCTCCCTCGATGCCGCCAAGCATTCCGAAGCCGCAGGCTGGATTACTGATTTAAAATTGATTCCGAACGGAGGAGGGCTGTTCGCCCAGATTCGTTGGAGCGATACCGGCGAAGCCGCCGTCAAGGGCGGGCGCTATCGCTTCCTCTCTCCGGTCTGGGCGAAATCTGATTGCGAAGACCTTGGAAATGATCGCCTGCGTCCGGTGTGCCTTTTGAATGCGGCCGTCACCAATGACCCCAATTTAAAGGGCATTTTGCCTCTTTCGAACCGAAACCCCGCCGAGCCGTTTGATTTTTCGGCTTTAGGCAAAATTCAAAAGGAGAAACCCATGCAACCTGTCATTGATGCTTTGCTCAACAAACTGAATCTGCCTGCCGACACCGCCGAGGCCGATCTGATCGCCGCCATTGAAAATATGGCAACGGCGGACGAAGCTGCCGTGCTAACCAACCGGGCGGAAACCGCTGAGACTTCGCTTGCCGATCTGCAGACCGCCCAGCTCGAAGCAGACGCCGATGCCTTCTGCGAAGACAACGCCGATCTGATCGAAAACCGTGATGAAGTCCGCGCCCGGTTTATTGAAAACCGCGAACTGACCGAGGCGGTATTCAAAAACCTCAAGGCTCCGGCAGAACCCGCACCCCCGGCTCCTGCCGTACCGGCAGCTCGTCCGCAGCCGCTGCATAACCGTGATTCGAAAGTCGCGGCAACCCGGAATCGTGATGCTGTCGCCAACGAATCCAACGCGGTAAAAATCCGTAACCGTGCTGCCGAGATCATGAAGACGGAAAGTGTCGCTTACACAGAAGCCTTCCGTCGCGCCGAACAGGAACTCGCTGATTAACCCAACTCTGAACTCATAACTGTTAACCAATAACTCTCGACTGAAAGGAGAGCACCATGTCCCAGTCCAACGTCAAATTTGGTCCCGTCCCGTTCAATTGCGGCGAAGACCTCACCGCCGCTGCCGATCACTTAGCAGTTCTCAGTCACGATACCGGAACCCCGCAGATGCTTCTGCCGGATTCTCTGACCGCGCTTGCGCTTTACCTCGTGCTTGAAGGTGCCGCCATCGGTGCAACCGGCTACTTCCTTCCTATCACGGGTGCCGCCAACGTACGGCTGCCGCTCATCGGGACCTGCAACCCGGGCGATACCCTCGTGCTTGCCGATCCGACAGTCGAAGGACAGCCCGGCAAAGTGATTGTCCTCCCCGAGGATGCCGGAACCTACCGTGTCGTAGCCATCGCCGAAGAGGCTGGCATCGACACCCAGCTCGTACTCGCCCGTCCCGCCAACCTCGGAACCATCACCGTTGCCTAACCAGCATTTCTAACTAAAGGAGAGCCCCATGTCCCGTTTATCTACTATCAGCTCCAGCCCGATGCTCCGCCAGTTCGCGCAGGGTGCCGCTCAAAGCGCCATCATGCCCGTGGCGGACTTCATCGCCCCGACCATCGAAGTGCCGACTTCGACCGGACGATTCAAAAAGTACACCGAAAAACACCGTTTCCATATTCCGAAGACTCTTCGGACGCTTGGAGGCCGGGCGTCCGAACTGCGCTTTGAAGTGTCCGACCAGACCTTCAACTGCGAACCGCACGCCCTCGATTATCCGGTCGATAATCTCGAGCAGCTTGAAGCTGAAGGGCTCGAAAACATGCTCCGTGAAGGAGCGGTCGCTGTAGCTGAAGTTGCTGCGCTCGCACACGAAAAAACAGTCATTGATCTTGCCGTCGAATCTATTGGCCCCGGTGCTGATGCAACCTGGAATGATGCCGCCGACCCGGTTGCCGATATTGATGACTCCATCCTCGACGTCATCAAAGCCTGCAAATACGGCTCGCTGATGAACATTGGTGTCCTGTTCGGTGCGTCTGCATGGAACGTGTTCAAAAATCAAGCTAAAGTCCGCGGGCGTTTTGTCGTCGGCAGCGGTGCCCGCAGTGGGGTGGGGCTGGCTGTGCCGACCCAGTCCAACGCCGGTGAACTGTTCATCGGTTCGCCCGAAGTGCGCACCAGCTACATGGTGTTCGACGATGCGCCCGAAGGCGTCGATGAGGATGTTCAATTCCTGCTCGATTCCGTCGTGCTTGTCTTCGCCCGCAAAGCGCAGCCGACCCGCCGCGATCCGTCCTTCATGAAGACCTTCCGTCTCATGAACCGCTTCATGGTTCCCGGCTCCTACCAGCGCGACGATGGCCGCGTCGAAGTCGCCAAGTTCGACTGGTCCGAAGACGTTCAGGTCTCCAATTCCAGCGCGGCCAAACGCATCAACGTCTCCGCCGCCTAACCTGTGGGTTGCCGCCCGTTTCCTTTGTAGGTGCGGGCGGTGACCGCGCCCTTCGTTTTTAACGATTTAAACCTTCAACGATTTTAACGGTAAAACCCATGTGGAAAGAACTCACAGTCTCATACATCGAATCGATCATGAACCCGACGGTTTATGCGTCCTATCAGGCGTGGCTCTCGGATAATCCGGGGAAAGCCGGGCGGCTGGCTGACATCATCAGCATGACCACGACCGAGTATCGCAGCGCGATGGAAGCCAATGCGTTGCCGGTTCCCGACACGTCGGCTTCGGCGGTTCATGAGTCGTGCGTGCGCCATGCGCAGACCACGATTCTATTTGAGCTGAAAAAGGAAATCGGTCTGACGCTTTCCGAGGCGGAAAACGCTGCCGCCATCCGAGCCGATGTATTCCTTCGTGCCGTCTGGATGGGCTCGATCCCGATAATTATTTCGTCCCAGCCGTCACCGTCTTACGCCTCCCTTGAAGATATCCCCGAATAAAGGAGTCCATCAATGCAAACGATCTTTGGCATGAGCAGCCTTCACTCTCTGGACAGCGGCACGGTCTCCGTCACCAACACGCAGAAACATGCGTCCTGGGTTCCGGTTGCCGTTTTGTTCCGCTTTGAGTCTTCAGTCTCAGGAACCGTGACCGTCACCCGCGAAACCGGAGGCACGAGCTTTCAGCTCGCCACCGTCGATCTGTCCGGCAACCAGACTGCAGTCTGGATTCCCGATGTGGCCTATCCCTTCAACTTAAATGACGTACTGACCGTCACATCAACTGCCACCAACGGCACCGTCGAAATCATTCGAAAGGCCGCACAATGAGTAATTCATGGATTCTAGACGGCCAAAAGGCTGAGCCTGAAGCAGGCGGCGCAGGAAACGAACTGCTTGTCGAGTTGAAACTTAACAGCAGTGGAGGCTCTACGTTTCTTTTCGGGACGCATCATACCAAAATTGGATGCGGCCAGTTTACACCGATAGAAGTTTTTGACCCCGAAAACTGCTGGGCATCCGATGCATTTACCGCTCCGAGTGACGGCGTGTATGAGTTCGTTGTTGAAGGAGTTCATTTAGAACCGATTTGTTCGACTATGGTCATCGCGGTTTACCCGTTTGGCTTCGGCGTGCTGATTAACGACACCTTTATATACTATTCAAAATTTCCTAAAGACGACGGAACCAGTATTCCCGGGCAAAATTCCCATCCCGACTCTCGTGCTAAACAGTTCCGTATTCAGCTCGAATTGACTGCGGGTGATACATGCAAGCTGGTCTCTCTTGCGGACTGGATTCCCTTTCATTCTTTGCATCCCTCCTACACAGATGCTCATGCGGGGCCGGCAAGCAGCAAAATCAGGATTTACAAATGCGCACTGTCTTAAACCAGAGAGACAGGGCTGCGGAAAAAGAATTTATTTCCCGTCTTTGTGTCATCGGATCGTTTCCGCGTTCCGGCTCCCATTGGACGCGCCGGATGATCGGGGAAATCATTTCCCTGCGCACCGGAATCCCCGCCACGTTCGGACATTCTTTAAACAAGCTGGCCGGATTTACCCAAATGGTGAACGCGGGCAACTGGAAGTATCATAAAGAGCCGATCATCTGGGCGGCGCACGATCTGCGGGTTGCCCCCGCGCATTGGAAAATTTATCTGCGCCGGGATTTTGAAGAAGTATTCCGCTCCACACAAAAGGCAGAAAAGGAAATGCCCGATTGCTGGTGGGGCGGCAGCCGCGAGGAATGCTTCAGAAAATGGAAGCACCACAACGAGGTCGGATGTTCGCGCGCGAAGCTCGTCATTGATTACAACATGACCCTCACCAACCCCGAAACGACGATCCGCGCAATCTGCGAGGTGCTGGAAATGAACCCGACCGATGAAGAAGTCGCTCGCGCCCTGTTTGCAGGCCGCCGCGAAAACATGCTCAAAGAGCAGGGGCAGGCCGCCGGAGTAATGTGGTCGATGGTGAATAGAGAGGATGCGTATGAAAATTGTTGAAACAGGATTTGGAAAATGGAAGAAGGACGGGCAGTTCTACAAGCTCGCGCCGTCTGCCGGACAGACGATTGCAGCGATGAAGGCCGAAGCCGAGGCCGCGGGCTATACGTTGGTTGCGCCGTCTGTTTTGGAAAAGGCGGCCATGTTCAAAAAACGTGAGATAGCCTCCGCGCGTTATGAAGCCGAGTTTTCGGGCTTTACCGAACCCAATAGCGGTCTGTTTGTGCGCACCGACGAGCGCACCCGCTCCTTGCTGACCGCCGCCAAGCTGCGGGCACAGGCCAACGCCGCGTATCTCGTGGAAAACTGGAAAACTGCGGATGGCACCTTTATCACGCTTGATGCGCCGACCATCATCGCGCTTGAAAGTGCCGTGCACGATTTCATTGAAGCTCAATTTGCCAAAGAAGCGGATCTTGTCGCCCGGATCAATGCCGTCAGCACCATCGAAGAGGTCGCCGCAATCCAATGGTAATCAATTTTAACGCTTTCAACCTTTAACGATTTTAACGGTATTCAATGAGAATTCTTCAATACGAAGGAATCAGCCGCCTCAGCCAAACCGTTCGGTTTTTCACATGGAACCGCACGTCGCACACCGCCATCGAACTGGATGACGGCCGCGTCTGCGAAGCCTGGAAAAGCCGGGAGGAAGACGGAGTGCGTATTGTCGATTCTCTCCATGCGCAGCACACCCCCGGCACGATTGTCAAAGCCTACAGCATGCCGGAGCTGTCCTCCATGCAGGCCGAAGACTTCACCTCGTGGCTCATTCAGCAGGAGGGCAAACCGTACGCCTTCTGGGGCGGCATTACCCGCTTTGTCACCCGGCACGACCCGCAGCCCTTCGACCCGCAGAGCTTCAAAATAGACGATTACGACCCCGACGCATGGTTCTGCAGTTGTCTTGCCTTTGCCGGCCTTATGCATGTCGACTTCAAACTGCTCGACCGCATTCCCCCGTGGCGCGTCTCGCCCGGCATCATCAACTTTTCGCCCCGTCTTAAACTCGATGAAATTTTGCGTACAGAAGGAGCTGTCTAATGAAATCCTGCGACGAACTTCCTGACGGTTGCCAGCAGCGCTTTGACCGCATCGATGAAAAGCTCGATGCCATTCACACGCATGCTGCCCGAACCAATGGTCGGGTTACCAAACTCGAAAAGTGGAATCTGGTCTTCCTCACCAGCCTGATCGTTTTGCTTTCCACCAACCCGACCGGTCTGATCACCGTCCTGAAAACCATTACGTCCTGGATTCGATAAAGATGCATCGCCGGTATCGCCAAAGCTCTGCTGTGTAAAAAATGAATCTGTCTCGGTTCGCGACTTCCAAGGGTTGGAAGAATACGGTAGAAGTTTTCCGATGTTTGGAAATTACGATACAGAACAGTTGCGGGAGCTGATTCGCGGGGGCGAAGGGCTGACGCTGGAATTCAAGACCTGCCGCAGCGCGATTAACCGCGATGTGTACGATACCGTCTGTGCGTTTCTCAACCGCCACGGCGGCATCATTTTGCTTGGGGTGGAAGACGACGGTAATCCGGCGGGAGTTGACCCGGCGGCCATTGATCAAATCCGAAAGGATTTTGTCACGGCAATCAACAATCCGCAGAAAATCAGTCCGCCCACCTATCTTTCCATTGCCGAAGCCGAGCTGGACGGGGCCAAACTGCTGCATGTCTATGTTCCCGAGAGCTCGCAGGTTCATCGCTGCAATGGCCGGATTTACGACCGCAACGAAGACGGTGATCTGGATATTACAGACCACACGGCACAGGTCGCCCGGCTGTATCAGCGCAAACAGGCGACCTACAGTGAAAACAAGGTTTATCACCAGATTCAGATAAAAGACCTCCGAGCCGACCTGATTGAGCGCTGTCGGAAACACGTGCGGATCAATCGAAAAAATCATCCGTGGGTGGAGATGGACGATGCGGAGTTGGTCAAAAGCGCGCAGCTCTATCAGGCCGACCCCGAAAGCGGTAAGCAGGGCGTAACACTGGCCGGAGTCATGCTACTTGGAACCGATGACCAGATCCTGAAGGTATGTCCCGCGCACCGTACCGACTTGATTCTGCGCAAAGTCAATGTCGACCGCTATGACGACCGCGACCTGGTTCGCACCAACCTTATCGACAGTTATGACCGGATTCTCGATTTCGTCCGCAAGCACCTGCCCGACCCGTTCTATCTGGAAGGAACGGACCGGAAGAGCCTGCGCGAAGCCATTTTCCGCGAAGTGGCCTCCAATTTGTTGATCCACCGTGAATATGCCAGCGGCATTCCCGCCCGACTGGTGATTGAGTACGGCAAAGTCACCACCTTTAATGCCAACCGCCCGCACGGATTTGGTGCGCTTGACCCTGAAACCTTTGCGCCGTACCCGAAAAATCCCGTCATCGGTGCATTTTTCCGGGAAATCGACCGGGCCGACGAACTCGGCTCCGGCATGCGCAATATGGTGCGTTACGGAAAAACCTATGGCGGTGCCGATCCGCAGCTCATTGAAGGCGATGAATTCCAAATGATTCTCAGTGTGCCGGAGTTTGAAGAAGCTGCAGGGCAGGGGACACCGACAGCGTCGGGGAAAACGTCGGGGAAAACGTCGGGGAAAATTCTAAAAATTGTCGGGGAAAACGGGCAAGTAACGATTCCTGAATTGGCTGAAAAGATAGGGGTTACAGAACGTTCAATTGAGCGGGCAATTCAAAAATTACAAACGCAAGGTATTCTAAGACGCATTGGCCCGGCAAAAGGTGGGCGCTGGGAGATCGTGAGCCAGGAATAATCGTTTCTGAGACGCTCTGAAAAGTGTGGCAGAAAGTGTGGCTTTGAAATTGGATTTTGGCCGACAGATCGAGCGGTTGGATCGATTTTCCCAAAAATCGGGCGACCTCTTCCTGTTTATTCAAGATATTGGGCCTGAAACAGTCTGAAAAGTGTGGTCTAAAGTGTGGCTTTTACCCGTTCTAAACCTCCTTTTTTCAAACATTTTCACCCTGCTTGACATCGCTCGGTCATTTTCGTATATTCTTCTTGTTGAGAGACTTGCTGAAACGGAATGATCTCTTTTGAAACGACGGAATGCGCGATGGCATTCAAGAGGTCAGGGGTTCGACTCCCCTTACCTCCACCACTCAGAAGATATTGATTAACAGCACTTTGTAAAAGGGGCTCTTCCCCAAAGACGGGGGCAAGGGCGAATTTTTATTAACCACACATCACAATTACTCTCAATCTGTAATTGCTGAAATTCCTAAAGCCGTAGGCTCTTCTCTGAATCAGCTCCATCTTGGTATGGAAGCCTTCTGTAATGCCGTTGTTGCGGGTGAACCTCCACATCCGGGCGATCTCATCGCGCCAGGAACTCAATGTGGCCCCCAGCGTGCGCAACGGCTCGAATGGACTGTTGCGCAGCTGATCGATCCAGTACAGCAGGCGTGAGATTAGCGGCCGGCAGTCCTTTTGTGTTCGATGCTTCTGGTTGAGCAGTTCGCATAGCTCCTCTTTGGCCTTGTACACCATACCAATCGCTGGGTTCTGCTCAAAATATCGCTCCAGACGGGCTTGCTGCTCCGGGCGCAGGTTTTCGCCTTTTCGGCGCATCAGCGATAGCAGCCCACGGTTTTTACGCCCTACAGGGTCAAGTAGCTTCCATGTGTCGAGGAAATGGCGGATGACGGTTCGCACCACATGGAACCGATCGCTGACGATCAATGCATTCGGGAAATACTTCCGAGCCAAGCTGCGATAGCTTGATGAAAGGTCGATACAGACCACCTGAACGCGCTCTCGGCCTTTCATTCGCATCAGAGCGCTATGCAGGGAGTGCTCCGATCGTCCCTTGGCTACCTCGAATATCCGATGCTTCTGCAGGTCACAGAAGGTCGTTGCGTATCCCTGCTTCTTGGTGAAGAAGTGTTCATCAATACCCAGAACCGTCGGGCACAACCGGCTGGAAAACATCTTCTCTTTAAGCTCCAGATGGTCATGAAACCACCGCTCGACAGTAGCGGATCCGATCCGCCGGGTGCGGTGCAGCTGTTGCTGGCTGATGCCGTCACGGTGATCCATAAAGATCTCCTGACGGAACATCTCGGTACTGCGCCGGTACGGCAGCAGGCCGGGCACTCGGGCCCTAAAATAGCGTCTGCAGTCTTCGCAGCGATATTTACGCAGCGTCAAGTACAGCCAGGTGTTTTTCGTTCCAATGCTTTCATGACGCAGCTTCCGTACAAATCGATCCTTAGTGCGCAGCTGCTCTGAACTGCATTGCGGACAGGCCACCGGGCCAACGTACTCGGCATGAATCATCACGCCACCGTGGCGGACTACGGAATGAACCTTGATGCCGGGGCCGACCAGGTCTATCTTCTCTTGGGGCATAGCGATCTCCTTTTTATTCCAACTGCTACCTTAGCAGTCAGGGATCGCCCTTGCCCCCGTCTTTGAGGAAGAGCCTTAGGCTTTCTTGGTGCCACATGACTGAAAATATTCCTTGGCAGGAAATCGCAGAACAAATTTCTATGCTCCAATGATTCGGCTCAGCAAACAACTTATGATCCAATTTAGTTTTCCAGATATTTCAATAGGAAACAAGTGGGGTTATGGAGAACAGAATTTGTTATAAGGCGTTGTTTGTAAGGCAATTTATTCAGATGTAGATCGGCTTGTCGCGTAAATTGTCGGTCAAAAGAAAAATTTATGTTTTCAGAGTTGACCTGCATGGTAAATGGAGAGATATTTGTTTGAAACACACGTGTGTTCGGGTGGTTTTTTGCATGAAGAAACAAGTAACAATTAAAGATATTGCGAAAGAGTTGGGAGTATCTCACTCGGTAGTTTCCCGTGCATTAAACCCAAATCCAGATAAAAATGCACGTATTTCTCCAGAGACAAAAGAGCGAATTGTTAAGACGGCCAAGCGCTTGGGGTTTCAGAGGAATCGCATTGCTGAGTTTCTGAAACATGGCAAAGCTGCGACAATTGGTGTTTTTATGCCGGAATTCTCTAATCGTTTGGGAGCAGACTTAATGATGGGGATTTCTGAAGCTGCTGCAGAATATGGGTTCCCTCTAAATTTTTATTTTGGCATGAATTATTCATCTTTTGAGACATTTATTCATAAAAATATAAAAAACCCGTGTTCTGGGATTATTTCTTATCCATTTGAGTTTGGGGAATCTGAGGAATTGAAGAAGTTATTCTCAGAGTTTGCGGACAGTGGTGGAAAGACCATCTTGTTGAATACGACATGTGGATCGGGCTTTCCGGTACTTTATATGAATAATCAAAAAGGAAGTCAGATTGCTGCCGATTTCTTAATTAAAAAAGCCTGTTCATTGTATTTAGTAGATAACAGTCATCGAGGTAGGTCTGACTCATTTTTGTCGTATATAGACGGCAAAGGGTTCCTAGATCGATGTGTGCGATTTGATTTTCAAGAATTTCCTACTATTTTTAAGCGTGTTGCGGACAATCGTACAGGTTTCCCAATAGGCATATTTGCTGCAAATGATCAGAATGCTGCAGATATTATCCGCAAGGTAAGAGAGTTGGGTTTGCAGTTTAAAGAGGAGATTGCACTGGTAGGCTATGATGATTTGCAACTTGCTGCGCAATTGGACCCTCCTTTAACAACCATTCACCAACCTTTTCGTTATGAAGGGCGTCGGGCTGTTGAAAAATTGATCAATGTTATCTATGGCGGAAACGAGGAAGATGAATCAATTGATCCGTTTTTAGTTGAAAGAGAGACGGCATAAAAAATTTTCCACAAAAAAACACACGTGTGTTCGACGAGTTGAATATGTTTGAAAAAGAGATAACCAGATATCGGAACGAACTTTTAAGTTCGGTTATTCCCTTTTGGGAAGAGCATTGTGTGGATAAAGAATTCGGCGGGTATTTCACTTCATTAGATCGTGACGGATCTGTTTATGACTATACGAAATATATGTGGATGCAGTGGCGCATTGTGTACATGTTCAGCGAGCTGCATTTGAGCGAATACAGCCGACCCGGCTGGCTGGATATTGCCGAAAGAGGATTTGATTTTCTCTACAAACACGGACGAGACGAAACGGGGCATTATTACTTTGCCCTGAACAGGAAAGGGGAACCTTCCATTGCTGCATATAATATTTTCTCTGACTGCTTTGCCGCCATGGGAAGCGCTGCTCTGTATAAGGCAACCGGCACAGACCGTTATCGTCGAGCTGCCGAAGATGCCATGAATGGCTATCTTGCCCGGATAGATAACCCAAAAGCGCAGTGGGAAAAAAGTCTTGCCGGACGGCAGCGTTTTCTTTCTCTCGGGCATTACATGATGCTGGCTAATCTCGGTGTTATTATGGATGAATGCCTGGATGCCGACCGTTATCGCAGCGATCTGGACAGCGCTATTTCTATAGTGCTCGACAGGTTCTGGAATCCTGAGTTGGGTCTGATGTTCGAGAATGTGTTGCCGAACGGCGGCTTTGATCTGGAGAGCTGCGAAGGGAGGATGCTTAATCCGGGGCATGTGCTTGAAGCCATGTGGTTTATTCTTAACTATTTTGACCGAAACGGCGGAGATCCTCATAACCTTATTAAGGTTGCAAAGATTATCAAGGCGGCATTGAAAACCGGATGGGATACAGAGCACGGTGGCCTCTTCTATTTCATGGATGCACAGAACAAACCGCATCTGGAGCTCCAGTGGGATATGAAGCTCTGGTGGCCGCAGTGCGAAGCACTGATTGCCTGTCTGTATGCCTTCAAAATGACCGGCGATCGCGAATTCTATGACTGGTTTGTTAAATTCAATGAGTGGACATGGAATCATTTTCGCGATCCGGAATTTGGGGAATGGTATGGCTATCTTAATCGGCAGGGAGCTCCGACTCACTCTCTCAAGGGTGGCAAATGGAAAACCTTCTTCCATTTGCCGCGCTGCCTGTTGATGTCTGTCCGCCTGATGCAAGACATTAAGAATGCTCTAACCACGACAGAATTTGGAGAAATATGATGAAAGCTCAGCTTAAGACTGCTGTCGAAAAAAATATTCGCTGGTTTGAATGTTCCGGAATCATGCGCCCAAGCGATGGGTTTTGGGGCGTTGCTGAGCGCATTGCTGTTATGGAGCTCAACGAGGCAGAAAAAAAGATCAACGACATGTTTCCTTGTCAGACTCGGCTTAATGCTGGAACAGTAGTTCTGGATCATCGGCGGGCGGATTGTGCTCTTGAGAGCGCGTTGATGTTTGATCTTGCTTCCGAATATTTTGGCAGGAATGACTATCGAAAAATCGCAACGAACTTAATTCAGTTTTTATTGAATCGCAGTTGTTTGCAGGTAACCGATCCTGATTCTGAATTTTTCAATCTATGGAAATGGGCGACTCCTCTATTTTTTGATGCAAACAAAATTTGGATCGATGATAATTCCTGGATTGTAATTTGTCTTTTGATATTAGCCCAGAGAGGTCACGAAGGACTTCACGAAACAGCTTTGTCCACTGCTGACGCATTGCAAAAACAGATGCAGCTTTATTTCGATTTTATTGAACAGAAAGGACGTAACGCGAAATATAATACGGCCATATTTGGTGTTCAGCTTAATCCTCATTGGATCGGACTTGCAACTCTGGCATTGGCCTTTGCCGACAAAACTCGGAAAACGCGAAACAGTTATAATCTTATTAGAAGGTACTACGATATAGTACTTGATGGACCTCATGCATGGGATCTGGATTCCCTATGTAAAAGCGCCAGCGGCGTTTCCTGGGCAATCTCCGAGTTTGCCTATCTGAGTTTTGTTGCCCCGCTTGTCGCCCAAATTTGCGGTGATGAGCGGATCATGAGGGTTGCTGAAAAGGCCGCCGATATTTTGCTGAAGAACCAGATGTCGGATGGACATTTTACCTCCAATCATTTTGAAGCACCCGCGGGAGATCATTTGGCTGATCTGATTTATACCCAAAATTGGGCGACTCTTGGCCTCTATCATTTAGCTAAACTAAGTCCGGCAAAAGTGGAATACCGAGCAGCATTTGAAAAGTCTGCCCAATTTCTGATCGACATCCAGGATTCCTCTGGAACTTCTCTTTTTGATGGTTGTTGGCGTGGTATGTATGACTGTGATGTTGGAGCTTGGGGCGGTGGGAACAGGTTCGAAGGCGGTAAAGGCAGCATTTATTCGGGATGGACTAACGCAGTGATAAGCATCGCTTTTTTATTGGAACTTACAGACTCGACGTTGTCCTCATGGTTACTCACAGATGCAGAATAAGTTTTTAGGAGATGAAAATGAAAAAAATATCTGATGGTGTCTGGCCGGTGATGCTGACTCCTTTCAAGGGGAAAGATCAGATCGACTTTAACGGTTTGGAGGAACTGACGGAATGGTACATTTCTCAGGGAGTGCATGGATTGTTTTCCGCCTGTCTTTCCAGTGAAGCTCTTGAGATGGGAGATGCCAGCAAACTCGCGCTGGTTAAGCGGGTTGTAGAAATTGCAGATGGTCGCATTCCGGTTGTTGCCGGCGTGATGGGCGTTGTTTCGCGGTCAAAACGGGTGGAGATGGCGCATGAGGTTCTTGAAATAGGAGCAGCGGCGGCGGTCTTGACCTTCAGTGATCTCGTCCATCAGGGGGCGTCGGATGAAGAATGGATGAGAGAAATGGATCGACATTTGAACTCTCTTAAAGGGTGTCCTCTGGGGGTTTATGAGTGTCCGTTCCCATACCACCGGATGATGACTCCTGAGTTGACGGACTATGTGTCCGATCATCCAGAATTTCTATTCCTTAAAGAAACCTCCGGCAGATTGCCGGAGATGGTTCGTAAAAGGCAGGCCGGGAAAAAATTTGGATTGAAAGTATTCAGTGCGGATGCCTTGACCATTCTAGAGGCGATGAAGGGAGGGCTCAACGGATTCAGTGGACTTCAAACTAATCTGTGGCCAGCGCTGCATGTGAAGCTTTTTGCGTGTTGGCAGGACAACCCATTGCTGGCGAAGCGGCTGCAGCAGTTCTTTATCGATTACCAGTGGGTGTTGCATCGTTCATATCCGGCCAGTGCGAAACTTTATTTGAAGATGGCTTATGATTTGAATATTGAAACCCTTTCTTTTTTAGAGGATGCCTCGGTTGGGCTAGGAGATCAGGAATGGATTAGTGAATTGGTCCAGGCAGTTCATGATTTCATGGGGCAGATAAATGTTCATCTTCCTATAGGAAGATGCGTTTCTAATTATCGAATGGGTAGATGATATGGGTGCTGAATTTACAGAGAAGGAGGGCATATGAAAAAAATACTGGCAGGGGCGCTGGTGTGCATGATTGGGATAATCTGTTTTTCGGAGCAGTTGTTTTATGAGCCGTTTGATTATTCCGCTGGAGGGAAAATTCGGGGGGAAAGGGGGGGCGTCGGATTTGGTTCCGACAGTTGGCATGGCAAATCCGGTCCCCAAGGCGACATGTATGTGACATGGAGTGGACTTTCGTTTTCCGATATGCCGGTATGTGGCAATGCGGTTTTGCTCGATATGCACTCTACAGGTGATGGTGATGGGATTAATTTGACCCGTTCGTTGGAGCGTGCTCTTAAAAAAGGAACGCTTTGGGTTTCCTTTCTTTATAAATATGATGGCGTGACGCAGGATTCCTTCCTTGAAAATATAATGGCTTTTGTTCGTTTTCAGTCGAAGTCCAATAAGTCTATTCGGTTTCGAATGAGATGTAACAGCTTGACCACAGGGGGCATTGCTGTCCGACAAAGTGGTGACAAATGGATGGAGGGAGTTTGCTCAAAACCTTCTATTGCTGATGGCAATGTTTACCTGATTATTTGCCGGTTTCCTGGGCTGGGAACGCCTGAAGGCGGGAGTCCGATTATCTGGGCTTTTCTGGAAAGCGGTTATGAGAATCTAAAATCCAAGCGTGGTGCAATTACCGAAGCGGATTTGACGGAAAATGTGGTTGTCAGCGCAATCGGTGGATGTGCTTCGGCTGAAATGAAGGATGATGATTTTATCAATCTGGGCTTATTTGCCCGAAAAGAAAACACAAGGTTTTCTGTTAGTTTTGATGAGTTGCGGGCTGGAACTGATCTGTCTGATGTACTGATTTTGAAAGACGCTTCAAAATAATACCAAGGGTTAAGTTTCCCGATTAAGTGATGAATCGGATTAGCCAGATATTCTGGTGGGTTGGGTTAGATAGAGGTAGTGATGAAACAATATTTTGTAAAATGGTGTGTTATTTTAAAATTAATGATTTTTGGGGAAGTAATATATGCCTTAGAGACGAATTCTTGGCTTTTTTATCACTCATTTGATAACGGTGTGAATGCTGATTATGCCGCAGGTTTGCCAAATACATTTTCAGATGGACGGGTAGATCTGGGGCGTACTGGAAAAGATGGAACTGCGCTTTTTGTGCCATTTTCAGATCATTTCAGTTTTGACCTTGAAAGAAACCTTTCTTTGGATGAGGGCACGATTCGGTTTGATGTGCAGCCTCTTTTTACGATGCCCGATGTTCGCGAAGGATACGGGCGAACGCAATGTCTGCTCAGTACGGAAATCCGGACTGGTCAAAAAATGCAGCTCAAGTTGCAGACGAGGGGGAGCAAGGCTTTTTTGGTTGTTGAGACAGCGGATGGAAAGGATAAGCCGACAGGCCGGATTGGTTTGGATGTCAGCAACTGGAAAGCTGAAACGTGGCACTCGGTTGCTATGGCTTGGAAAAGGCCGAATATCCTGCTCTTGCGTGTTGACGATAAGCAACAGCAGATCAGCAATGCCGCGATTCCTTCTTGTTCGGCGGGAATGATGTATGAAATGTATATCGGTACAGACAGCGATGGAACGCAGGGATATTCCGACAACGAGCATGCCGATATGTTGTTCGATAATGTTGCGGTGTTTAGTGTGTTCGACTATCAGCCGGGTAACAGAGAAATGCCGCCTGCGATGCCAGTATTTACTGCGCCGGATATTGTAGACAGAAACCCGCAGTGGATTGGTAAAACAAAACATCGCATCAATATATATACGGGGAAAACTTCCAGAGATTGGAAAAACACGCCGATTCGGCTGAGTGTGGACTTTAAGAACGGTTGGGAGACGCTTGATGCCGCCGGCCGGCGTGCGGCGTTGGCGTCTCTGCGATTGGTGCAGTATGACCCGGCAACAGGCCAGCCGATTGTTTATGATGAAACACTGTCGGGCGATGATAAATATTTTGTTCCGTTTCGGATTTCGCCGGAGCTGTACTGGCAGTCGTCCGGAATAGTTTCGTGGAGCCACAGCGGAAGAAACCCGGCGACCTATTCGCTGTATTATGATCCGACTGCTCCTTATGCGGAAGCGTTCCCCAAAACGATTCCTATGACTGGTGACGGGGATCGCCTGCAGCTTGGATTGAAGGGGGATGCAAACCGGCTTTCTCTAGGAATCAGCGGCTTGTTTGAGCCGTTCGATGCCGATAATGACGGGGACTTAGATCTTTGGTGCAATACTGGTACGGCACCAATGTCTCGTTCCAGAGATCTGGGATATGGTCATTATTATTATGAGAATCTGGGACAGACCTCCAAGGGTGTGGTGTTTGCTCCGGGACAGTTGATTTACAGAGGTAGTACACCCTTTAAAGGAATGTTGAATGGCAATACACTTCTGAATATTGCGGACATCAATGGAGATGAGAAGCCCGATTTTATTTACAGTGGCTGGAAGGTCCATGAGTGGTGGGAGTTTGAGATGTGCGGAGGAAAGCCGGTCGTTACGGCGATTCATCCAATACCTTTTAGAGGTAAGGCTCCAACTGCCGAGTTGAAAAGTCGTGTTTATGACTTTAATGAGGATGGGCTTCCAGATTTACAGCTTGGAACAAAAGTTCTGCTGAATATTGGACTCGAGACGGATCCGTTGTTTGATGCTGGAAATCCGATTGAGTTGAGTATGGATGCCCCGATTCTTTTTGAAAAAGATGAGATGGATAAGCAACATTTTGGAGAAGATAACGGCGCTGCATTGGCTCGTGAACGACTTTTTTTTCCGATTGATTGGGATATGGATGGGAAACTCGACCTGATTTCTTCGTCCAATTTCCCAGAACTGTTTTTCCGGAAAAATGTTGGTACGAAAAAAGACCCTTTGTTTTCAAAACGCATGCGTCTGAAAACATTTGATCGAACAGATATCCATATTGTCAGTATGCTTACCTTGGCAAAAGTTTTTGATTGGGATAATGATCAGGATATCGATCTGCTGTTTGGCGGAGAAGAAGGATTCATCGGGTTCTGCGAAAATATAGCGGGTCCTGCCAAAATACCCCAGTTGCGCCAGACCGCATTTGTGAACCAGCTGAATGCTCCGCTGGATGCCGGCTCGTTAGCCATTCCTGTTGCTGTGGATTGGGACGATGACGGTGATAATGATCTGATTGTTGGCAATTCAGGTTATGAAATTCTTTTATTCGAAAATCAGGGAGATAACCGGAATCCTGTCTGGTCTGAGAGTCATCCGCTGTATGCTGCCGGTGTTCCGATCCAACTGATGCCCGGCCCGGATGGCAGTGTGCAGGGCTCCAAGGAAAGCTACTGGGGCTACGGTGAGCCGGTGGTCGTCGACTGGGATGGCGATGGGTTGAAGGACCTGATTGTAACCGGCAACCGGATGACACATCATTTTTTCAAAAACATTGGTCATAACGGACATCCACAGTTGGCTGCTGGGGAATTGATTGAAATGAAGAACCCGCCGCGCGACGATGACGGAAAACGCACGGACCTGCCGTGGGGAATTCATTATGAGCCGGAAGGCAACGAGCTGATTACGGTTCATCGGACCCGCCCGGAAGGGCTGGACTGGGACGGTGACGGGGTGATGGATTATGTAACGTTGGATCACAAGGGTGACCTGGCGCTTTACCGTGGAGAACGAACAGAATCCGGAAAGATTGTTCTCAACAATCCGGAAAATATTTTTGAAATCGACGATCCGTATGCGCGGGCAATTGTCTGGAATCATGCAAAGGAATCGGACGGCGGAAATTGGAGGCCGGGGTCGCAGGGCCGCACGGTGGTCAACATTGTCGACTGGGACGGCGACGGAGACTTCGACATGATCTGGGACAACATCAACGGCCGATACTATGAAAACACTGGCAGCAACAAATCTCCGCATTTGGTGGATCGTGGCGATTTGGTTAAAGAGCGGCTGGCCAATCATAATACCGGCCCAGAAATCGTCGATTTTGACGGCGACGGCAAGCTCGACCTACTGGTCGGTGCGGAATCCGGACGCGTGTATTATTTTCACCGCTCCTATATAGAACGAGATACTCCGTCTGTGGCGGTTGTTTCTGAACAGTAGTCTCAAGGAATTTTCAATGAATCTACGACAAATCGAGCTGGATGCCATTGCGCATAAGAACGGGCCGGTTCCCGCTGATGCGATTGTGCTGGAGAACACATCGGAAATGGCGGCGTATCTCGGCGTGCGGGAAGACCGTGTTTATGAACTGCTTGGAATCTGCGGCCGATTGATTGAACCGCAGTGGAAACCGGTACTTCGCGGCGAAAAACCACGTGGCATGAATGCGTTCGGAACCTTTGAAAACGATCAGCATGCTGGACGGGAAAACCCGCTGGACGGCTGTGAAACTATTGAGGCAATTGAAGCGTTAAATTGGCCGGACCCGTATGACTTTAATTTTGAGATGATGCGGCCGATGATCGACTCTTATCATGGAGAAGTTGCAATGCGCGGGCCGGGCTGGCGTCCTCTGTTTTTCAAGATTGCCGACTTATGGGGCATGGAAGAGGCGCTGGTGAACATGCTGTCAGAGCCGGAACTTTTTGAGGTGGCTGTGGAGCGAGTGTTTGAGTTTTCCTATCGTCATGCAGAGCGGTATATGGAAACGGTCGGCGACAGTGTGGACGTGTTTTACTGCTGTGATGACTTTGCGACGCAGCGAGGCTTGATGTTTTCACCGGAGCAATGGAGAAAATGGTTCAAACCTTATTATGCAAAGTTGTTTGCCATCGGCAAAAAATATAATCGGCCAGTTTGGTTTCATTCTTGTGGCGATATTACGCCGGTGCTGCCGGATATGATTGAGATTGGCATGGACGTTTGGGAAACTGTTCAGTTGCACGCATTGCCGTTCGGGATGGAAAAGCTGAAAAGCGAGTATGGCCGAGACCTCTGTTTTTTCGGAGGAATTAGCACTCAGAAACTGCCTTTCATGACTCCGAATGAAGTGCATGAAATCACCGCGCGTACAATTGATGTGATGGCCAAAGACGGCGGCTATATTTGCGGAGGTGATCATCATATTCAGAAAGAAGTACCGCCGGAAAATGTGCTGGCACTATTCGAAACCGTAAGAGAATTTCAATAAAATATGTTAAGGGATGGCATGCGATGAAAAAAAAGAATGTTCTATTTATTATTTCACACGACATTAGCAACCGATTCGGTTGCTTGGGCGATGCTCATGCTGTGACGCCGAGCATTGACCGGTTGGCGGAGCATAACAGTTTGGTGTTTGAAAAACATTATTGTCATTGGCCGTTGTGCGGACCGTCGCGCGCCAACCTGTTCAGTGGCTGCCGACCGATGACGACAGAGCGTTTCAGCAATGCAGAATTTTGGGAAACCTTTCATGAAAAAATGGGGCCGGACTATGCCACCATGCCGCAGCATTTTAAAAACAACGGTTATTTCACCCGCTCGTTCTGGCAGGTATTTCACGACACGGAAACGGATCCTGAGTCATGGAGTGTTCCACAGTGGTTTCCGCCAATGCCGAAGAACTGTGATCCCGAAATCCCGCCGGCTGATTGGAATGACCAGCGACACTGGGTTGCCCCGGAATCACAAAAACTGATCATGGAGCGGATTGCCACCCTGAAAAAAGAAGGGAAGAAACTCGAGGGTGAATTGCGGCGGTTCCGTGGCCCTGGGGTGGAATGTGCTGATGTGGATGATTCGGCGTATCCAGACGGAAAAACCACTGATGAGGCTGTAAGGGCAATTGAAGAATATGACAGGGCCCAGCCATTCTTTATGGCGGTTGGTTATGAAATTGGTCACACGCCATGGTGTGCACCGAAAAAATATTGGGACCTTTACAACCGGGAAAAACTGACGATTCCCGGTGCCGCCGACCAGCCCCCCGGAACTCCGACATGGGGAATGGGGGATAAGGAGCCGGCACAGTATTATTGGCAACATTCTTATGATCAAGTTTGGCATCCAACCTATGAGCAGGAAAAAGAAATGATGCATGGTCATTATGCCTGTATTAGTTTTTATGATGCACAGGTGGGGCGGCTGGTCGATGCCATTGAAAAGAAAGGGCTTCGCGATGACACAATTATTGTGGTAACGACCGATCATGGCTTTACTATTGGAGAACACGGATACTGGGGCAAACATAATATGTGGGAGCCATCTTTCCACATTCCATTGGTTATTAGTGTGCCGGGATACGGGTCGGAACAGAAAACGACCCGGCAGTTAACCGAACATGTAGATCTGTATCCAACGCTCTGCGATCTATGTTATCTGGACAAACCGGATTATCTGGAAGGAGACAGTCTGGTTCCGTTGATGGAGGTGCCTTCAAGAGCTTGGAAAAAGGCGGTGTTTTCCCACCGCATGCCGCAGTTCCATGATCTGAGCCCGGATTATAAACATGGCCGAACCGTGAGGACGGATCGGTATCGTTATACGCTTTATGAAGGTGTCGACGAGGAAACTGTTTATGAGGAGCTGTTTGATTATGATCATGATCCGGGCGAGACAACTAATCTTGCACAGTGCTCCGAGCATGCCCGTATAAAAATGGAAATGAAACAGCTTCTGCAGGATGGATGGGAAGCCTGCCGGGTATAAGTCCGGTCTCTATCAGTTAGGGAACATCGTATGAGTATAAGCGTTATTGATATTGCCGTTTTAGTTGGCTACTTCCTGCTGACGATTGGGATTGGGCTCTATTTTTCGAGGAAGAATACCAACACGGAAGAATACTTTCTTGGTGGACGGTCGTTTCCTGGCTGGGCGCTGGGTTTGAGTTTGGTTGGGACTTGTATGAGTTCGATCACATTCCTGTCTCATCCGGCAGATAGCTTCAAAACAACGTTGATACGGATGACAATCACATTGACATTTCCACTCATTTCGATGTTCGGAATGTTTGTTCTGCTTCCATTTTTTCGACGCGGAACCATTTCATCGGCGTACGAATATCTTGCCCAGCGTTTTGGTCGGTCCGTTTCGTGTTATGCCGCCTCGATATTTTTTATTATTCAGATTCTTCGTGTGAGTACAATCCTGTACCTGATCTCTTTGCTGATTCATACGGTAACGGGCTTGAGTTTTTTTTCCTGTCTTCTGATGGCTGGCGGCATTACTGCGCTTTACACGGTAAGCGGCGGATTTGATGCGGTAATCTGGACCGATGTGTTGCAAACGATTACTTTGATTTTCGGATCATTCGTTATGATTGGTTTGATGATTTATAAAACCGACGGAGGCATTATTGCACTCATTCAGACGGCTTTTGAAAACGGAAAACTGTCAATGACACAGGATCTGAACGTAGTAACTGGGCAGATTGAACCAATAGCGAATGGTTTTTCGTTGACGGAGAAGACTTTTGTGATGCTGCTGATTGTAGGAGTTGTGCAGTATTTAAGCACTCAGTTTGACCAGACCAGTATTCAGCGCTGGTGTTCGGCGAAATCTCCGAAAGAGGCGCGCAAGGCCATTATGGTGCTGGCGTTCAGTGCCGTACCGATCTGGGCGAGCTTTATGCTGACCGGAACTATATTGTGGGCGTTTTTTCGCTTTCATCCTGATCCAGTGGTAACAGAAATGCTTACCGGGGTGCGTAAGGGAGAAGAGATAGTTCCATATTTTGTAGTCAATTATATGCCGGTCGGCTTGACCGGGCTTGTGATTGCTGGTGCGCTGGCCGCAGCCATGTCATCTCTCAGTTCCAGTATTAACGCAGCCAGTATGGTTTGGGTGAGGGACATCTATAAGCCTTATCTAATAAAGGGAAAAACAGATCGTCATTATTTACGTATTGGATTCTTGGCTTCCGGCGCGGTCTCTCTGATGATGCTGTGTGGAGCTTGGCTTTTCTACACTACCGATACTAAAACCTTGAATGATCTGGGAGTTACAATTACTAGTGTTTGCGGTGGCGGCATGGTAGGAATTTTCCTTGTAGGTGTGTTTACGCGTTGTGGAGACCAGCGTTCTGTTTGGATAGCATTGGCAGTGAACGCGTTGGTAACAGCCTATGTTCTTTTGGATAATCGAGGAATAGTTCCGGCCCGTTTCTCACTGTCTCTCGACCTTTATTTTACAGCACTGATTGGAAACACACTGACTGTTATCTCAGCATTGCTGGCAAGTATCTTTTTTAAATCTCGAGTTAAAGATTTTACGAACTTGACCGTGTGGGATCAGGAAAAATCACCTTTGGTATAAAAATGCGTATTATTGGTGCATTGGTCTGTTAGTTATTTTGGGCAAGCCAGTTTGCTTGGCCTAAATTAAAGGCAACGTTCTGAATTACAGAATTATCGCAGTAAAATAATAAAATAAAATTGACATATAGATATATTTACAAAAAAATATTTTCACAAAAAAAGAACACACGTGTGTTCATCAGTTGTGGCCCTGAAAAGTAAGGAGTAAATGATGAAACGATGGATAATAGGTGGGTTGATTGCCATGGTAATGGGGACAGCCAATGCAGTGTTGCTTGTACACGAAGACTTCGAGGGAATGGCAATGGGGGGAAACCCGGGATCTGCTTCGGAGTTTGGGGTTGGTATCTCCGGGTGGGGTAATTCACTGGGAAGTTATGGTGACTCGTGGGTGACCAATTCATTGGTATTTGGATCGTATGCGGTTGGAAGCAACGCTCTGTATATTACTAAAAATAGTACTGGTGGTGCTTTGTCATTTGATACTGCAACGACAGGAATCAGCACTGGAGCAATGTATATCAGTATGTTGTTCAAAGGGACTTCATCTGATCTTGCGGCTGCGAGTTTTTTTCAAGTGAGAAATAGTGACAATAACTTCCGCGTTTCACCATTGGCTGCTGGCACTGCCGATACAGGAATCGGGGTGGCTTACGGAGGAACCACATATTATGAAGATAACGGTAATACGTTGATGAATAATGATCTGTATATGGTGATTGCAAAATTCGATGGGTTGGGGGCGGCTGGTGGAACTTCTACAATCTGGGCAATTGATGACGAGACGTTTAACGCGATTGTATCTGGAGGAATTTCTGAGGCCGAGCTAAGTGCAAATGCATATCTGCACGCTTCGGGCGTTGATACGGAAACGCTTGTTTTGAACTCAACCGTAACATTTAATCTTTTTGCAGGGGGGGAAGCTCAATATAGAATTGATGAAATAAAAATTGGAACCTCGTTGGAGGATGTTGTCGGAGTTGAGTTGACCGGAGGATTTCTTTTAGTTCATGAAGATTTTGAAGATATGGTTATTGGGGATAACCCGGGAACGGTTTCTTCTTCTGCATGCGGCGCCGGGATTGTTGATTGGGGAAATTCTTTGGGTTCCAACGGTGATGCATGGATTACGAATTCTCTTGTCTTCAACACTTATTTGACCGGCAATAATGCCCTGTATGTAACAGATTATAGTGGAGGGTCCTTAACGTTTACAACTCTTACTGAAGGGGTTACGAATGGCCCAATGTTTGTCAGTATGGTTTTTAGCGGAACGGCTAACGATTTAACGGCCGCAAGCTTTATGCAAATGCGTAGAATTACAGGATCACTTGATTTTCGAGTTTGTCCACTTGCTTCAGGAACCTCGGATTTTGGGTTGGGGGTTGCTTACGCAAGTTCAGCCTACAAAGAAGATAACAGCGATACATTAATGAATAATGGAACCTACATGGTTATTGCCAAATTTGATGGCTTGGGTTCAACTGCTGGAAATGCTTCAGTTTGGGCTATTGACACAAACATTTTTTATAATATCAAAAGTGGAGGGATTACAGAAGCTGAACTGGATGCGCATGCTTACCTTCGGGCTTCTGGAACAGATTCAACCTTCTTGACTCTTGGCGAGAATGACCAGTTTATGTTGGCTTTTGGCGGTGAAGCTCAGTATACAATTGATGAAATCAAAATTGGGACTTCGCTGGAATCGGTAACGGTTCCGTTAACCACAACGGGGCCGGTTTTTTCATCCATCGTCAGTTTGGACTCAGTTAGTAATGTTGTGAGAATGATTTTTTACGCATCTTCCCCATCAGATACTTATCCTTTGGTTTCTACAAACCTGACGACTGGCAAGTGGGAAACTGTAGCGCATTCGGATGATGGCGTGAATGCGTTTATTATAACTAATCTTTCTTACTCCTCTCTGTCTGGCTCAAACCGGGTTATTTTCTTGCAAGCTGATGCAGAAACAAAATTTTTCGGTATTGGCGGAGAGTGATAACTTGGTATCTCTAGTCGAGATGTTGATATCAGTATATAAATTTGTGAAAGAAGATGATATTTTGGAATATCTAATAGTTAGATGGGGTATTGTATGAAAATTTTAGATTCAAAAAAATTGTTTTGTTTTGTTCTGCTTGCTTTTTTTTCTGTAAATTCATCCGCCTTTGTGAGCGTTAAAGATTATGGGGCGGTTGGTGATGGAGTAACTGATGATACGGTTGCGATACAGTCGGCGTTAACCAATGCTCTAGAAATTTATTTTCCGGCTGGTGTATATGTGCTCAGTGATGGCTTGGATCTGCCTCCATCTGTAATTTTGAAAGGAGATGGTGCTCCAAATTTAGCTCCATTTCCGCTTGTCGGAGATGATAAAGTGTATTTGAGTCCAGGGCAGGTTTCGCGGTTGCCGGGTACAACTCTTTTGTTTAAAGGGACTGGTTCAAAAAGTATAACGACTTCGCGGTCGGATATATTTAGCTCTATGCATTATTCCGTAAAAACTACTGAGGCGTATCCATATTCCATTTCAGATCTTGCCATAGTACAAGATGTGAATGTGTATGACGGCGGAGCACTAACCACTCCGGCGAATGACAACTGTTCTGACTTTGATGTGGGGCTTCTGGTACACGACTCTGCTGTGGGAACTGTTCGCAATGTAACCATTTTTGGCTATTTTGATAAAGCGGGACTTTGTGTTATTTCAGACGGAATAGGAAGTAATCCGGATTATAATACATTTTGGAATTGTTCATTTATGGGGAATTATGGAGTAACCTTGCTTGGATCTGATAATACTGGTGGTGCTGGACTTTCTGGTACTCAGTTTTATGGATGCGATATTTTTGCAAATGACTATCATTCGCGCGGCGATGCTTCCTGGGGGACTGCAGCTTTGTATATCGATGGCGGTATCAGTTCAACATCGTCAATTAATGGGCATTATTTTTTTGGAGGTTGTATTCGAACTTATCGAGATCGGGCGGTTCGATTGGAGCATGCATCTAATGTAACATTCCAGGGCGTCATATTTGAATTGTCGCCGTGGACTCGCGGTGGTGCATATGCATCTTATGCTGATGAGGAAGGGTGGATTCAAGGAACGGCGGACACTAGGGATGTTTCCTTAATAAGTTGTCGACATCGCGATCTTAAACTTCAAGAGTTGAGTGAATCGATGACCGACGGAAGGTTGTTTGTTGTTAATGATAGCATGGGAGCTATTTCGACATATGCGGACGGGAAATCTGTACGGCTTAATGCACTTCCTGGTTATGATCCGACTGTACAGTTTACGGATGACGCTACCTCAAGAGTCAGTGGGTGGGTTGTTCGAATGGATGTTTCGGCAGAAAACTGTTTGGAATTCCGCTATGGAAACAGTGCCAAGCTGAGAATTACAACGAATGCTACACCTGTAATAATTGACTGAAGTAGTCGAAAAATACGGAGTGCCTTTTAGCGAGATTGGCGCAAAATCCCCGCGGCTTATCGCGGGGATGAATGCGTCCCTCATCAGGGGGTAAATGGGGATATGCTCCTTGACGGGAAATTTCCGTCTGCCGCTTGTGGCGTGAGAGGGCCGACGGAAATGTTCCGTGGCTTGCCGCGGAAATCGTTGGATGAAAGGATGTTTTTACTAGAGATGGTGCTTTTTCAGAATTTCCTTGAAAAATTTAAAATGAAGCAATTTGTATTTATAGGGGTATTCCTGTTAAGCGTGGCCTGCTTTGGAACGCTGACTTTTAGCATGGTTGGCGTTCCGCCAGGGTATGTGAATGTTAAGGAATATGGAGCCGTAGGCGATGGGGTAACGGATGATACTGTTGCGATTCGTTCCGCACTTCAGGTTTGTAAAAAAGTTTATTTCCCTGCTGGTGTGTATGTTTTGACAAATGGATTTGAACTGTCTCAATCCATCATAATTATGGGAGCTGGTACGCCGGCTCTTGCTCCGTTTCCCTTGAGAGACGATGATAAGCGTTTTTTACGATCAGGGTCTGTTCCTAACCTGCCGGGAACTGTTCTTCTTTTTAGAGGAACAGGGCAGGCAGTCCTGCATACAGTTCGCCAAGATACTTTCAGTTCGATGCGGTATGCTCTAAAAACACACCCCAACTCGCCTTTTTTTATTTCAGATCTAGCTATTGTTTTGGATGTTCAGGTATTTAATGAAGAAGGCCTGCTGACGACTCCGGAGGATGATCAATCGGCCGATTACGATGTGGGACTTTTGATAGATAATTCTTCAGCAGGTACGGTCCAAAATGTTGCAGTTTTCGGATATTGGAATAAAGCAGGGCTTTGTGTTGTGTCGCGCGGGGATACTATCATTCCTGATTGTAATACATTCTGGAATTGCTCTTTTATGGGAGATCGTGGTGTGGCATTAGTTGGTTCTGGTAGCGTTCTTGGGCCGAAACTTTCCAGTACACGATTTTATGGATGCGATATCTTTGCTGGCGACCATCATAAGCGGGGAACTGCTTGGGGAACGACTGCGCTTTATATCGATGGCATAGCTGAAACCAGTTCGGTGATCAGTGGACACTCTTTTTATGGAGGTTGTGTGCGCACTTATTTGAACCAGGCTGTTAAATTGGATCACGTGTCTCATGTAGCGTTTTTTGGAACTGTTTTTGAGTTGCCACCATGGAATTCCGGAGGTGTCGAGTTGGTACGAGTTAATGACTCGGGGTGTGTTGTCGGGACTGCTGATACGAAAGATATATCATTTGTTTCTTGTCGCCATCGTGGACTTGGGTTCTCAAAATTAGCTCAGGTGATGACGAATGGGAATATGTTTGTTGTGAATGATAATCATCACACGGTGGCATGTTATGGTGATGGCAAAGCAGTTCGGATCATGGCCATTCCTGGTCTTGACCCAGTACTCCAGTTAACAGACGATACTGAATCGAGTAATAGTGGATGGACCATTCGCATGGATGTTTCAGAGAGAAATATTCTTAATGTTCGATATAATAATGCATCCAAATATTCAATTCTAACGGGAGAATTGGATTGATTTCTCTACAGAATTGTACTCAGGCTTAATGCATTGCAATTTGCAGTGAAACTATAATTTATAATTTTCACAAAAATCTTCAGGTAATTGTTTGGAATATTTAAAAGATTTACATCAAGGCTACATGGCGAGCTCTTGCTCTTTGGTTGTTCGTGAATATTTTTAAAATATTATCTTGTTATATGGTGTGATTTTTTTACTTAATTTATATTGTTATTCTGGACATCTTATTTAAATATTTTTTTGTGATTGTGCCGTTTCTTGCTCCCAGAATATATGGGTTTATTTTTACAAGCAGTGTCTTTTCCCCCGTGTCAGGTTTCGGTGTTTCGCTGGGTTTTGTTTTGTGAGGGGAAACGGGTGCCTTTAACAAAAAAGGTTGAATCTCTTGAAGCAATTGCTCAGCACAACCGGGATCTCCTGAAAAGGCTTTTGGCATTGTTTGAGCGTTCGCTGTGCCAAAAGGATATTAGTCACAAGGAGATGCTGGGAACAATCAACAAACGTTTCGATCAGATTGAAAAATCAATTGTTCCCAATGCGGTCCGTGGTGCCGGAACGCTTTCTTCTGCTTCTATCGGTGGAAAGACGCGTTCGGCTAAATACGAACCCTGCTATGAAGAGGCCCGTGAATTCATTCGCGAGTATCATGAAAAACATCCCTCAGTCAGCTTTACCCAGGCCCGAAAGCGGGCCGCACATCATCTGGCTTTGTCTCTTGGCACCTTGAGAAGCCACATAAAAAAAGAAGATTTTGCTGATTGGTAAAAAAAGTGGGCGACGTGCCCGCCACGTCGCCCATTTTTTTCTGATAAGACCTGTTCCGTACTTAACGCGGGGCAGGTTTTTTTGCTCGATAGCGTATTAAATCTTTCGCACATTTGAATTGGGGTTCTCCCGGCTGGTAAAACCAGCCGTGTGTCAGCAAACACAAGGAGAACCAAATGGATAGAGACCAAAAGACGACGGAAGATACCACGAAAAAGATCATCGAAATTGACGACTCGGCTGTGCGGGGACATCTGCAGGAGCTGGTGAGAGGCTCCGTTGAGGAGACGCTCAACGGCCTGCTGGATGCCGAAGCGGATACCCTGTGCGGAGCAAAACGCTATGAGCGAAGCCCGGATCGGGTGGATTCTCGTGCGGGCCATTACGAGCGTGGACTGGAGACACAAGCCGGCAGTGTGAAGCTCAAAGTACCCAAGCTTCGCAGCATTCCCTTTGAGACACAGATCATTGAACGCTATCGTCGTCGTGAAAGCTCCGTCGAAGAAGCGTTGATGGAGATGTATCTGGCCGGGGTGTCGGTTCGCCGTGTTGAAGATATTACGCAGGCACTGTGGGGCACGCGAGTCAGCCCGGGAACGGTCAGTAACCTGAACCAAAAAGTTTATGAACGCATCGAGAAGTGGCGGACACGCCCGATTGATGGCGAGTATCCGTACGTCTATCTCGACGGGATCTGCCTGAAGCGCAGCTGGGGCGGCGAAGTGAAGAACGTATCGGTTCTGGTCGCTATTGGAGTCAATGCGGAAGGCTATCGAGAGATTCTTGGTGCCGCCGAAGGCGAGAAGGAAGACAAGGCCGGATGGCAAGCATTCTTGCGCGATCTGAAGGAGCGGGGGCTCAAAGGGGTTCGCTTGATCGTCAGCGATAAATGCCTTGGGTTGGTGGAATCGGTCGCCGAGGTTTATCCATCCGCCGACTGGCAACGTTGCGTGGTTCACTGGTACCGCAACATCTTCCAGAATGTACCGCGCCAGAAAGTCAAAGCAGTCGCTGCCATGCTCAAAGCAATTCATGCCCAGGAAGACCGCGAAGCGGCCTTGGAAAAGGCTCAGGCAGTCGTAGAAAAGCTAAAAGGCATGAAGCTGAACAAAGCGGCCGATCACGTGCAACGAACCGTAGACGAAACACTGAGCTATATGAGCTATCCCGAGGAGCATTGGCGGCGCATCCGCACCAACAATCCGTTGGAGCGGATTATGCGCGAGATCCGGCGACGTACCCGCGTAGTCGGCAGCTTTCCTGACGGACAGTCCGCGCTGATGCTGGTCGCAGCTCGTCTACGCCACATCGCAGGCACCAAATGGGGGACGCGCCGCTACCTGAACATGACCCGACTCTACGAACTGGAACAACTCAAGAAGAATGCCGCATAGGCGGCCTCGGGCTTCGACCCAACTCCGACGAGTTATATGACCCATTCTCGTTGGCCCGAAGCCCAGAGGCCGCCCCGAACAACAGAATTTATGGAGAACTCCAAAACGAAAGTGCGAAAGATTCTGGACACTACCTTTTGCTCCGAAAACCAAAGGAGCAGAACAATGAATGAATCCGTAACCAACGAGCAGGTTATTCAGGCGGTCTTCACCGCCACCGACGAAGCCAAAGAACACGCCTTAGAAATCCTTGAAGGTAGGGCAGGTTCGCCGAACCTGCCGCAAGACAATGATCCACTCCTGCTCCGCATGGGCGAAGCAGCAGAAATGTTGAACGTGAGCCGTGCCACGCTCTGGCGCACCATCAAAGCCGGCAGTCTGGAAAAAGTGGAACTTTATCCCGGCTCATTCCGCCTTCGTCGCTCCGACATCATCGCTTTGGTCAATAATCGCACAGCAGGAACACGATGATGTTTTCCCGTAAAGTAGGACAGTGCTTCCAGCCTGTCTTCCCCGCAGAGTTTTTTGTAGACGCGACCTTCGCGGGCGTTACAGCCCGGGCGTCGCGCTCCCCTTTGCGCTCTATGCGTTCTCTCGCGGCTAATCCAATCCGTGTCCATCCGTCTTCATCCGCGGTTGATCTTCTTTTTGTGCCTTTTTGTGGCCAATCAATTTCCGTGTCTTCGGTGTGTTCCGTGGTTCAGCCTTTCGGGCTCTTCCTCAAGGGCGGGGGCAAGGGCGATCCCTGACTGCTAAGGTAGCAGTTGGAATAAAAAGGAGATCGCTATGCCCCCAAGAGAAGATAGACCTGGTCGGCCCCGGCATCAAGGTTCATTCCGTAGTCCGCCACGGTGGCGTGATGATTCATGCCGAGTACGTTGGCCCGGTGGCCTGTCCGCAATGCAGTTCAGAGCAGCTGCGCACTAAGGATCGATTTGTACGGAAGCTGCGTCATGAAAGCATTGGAACGAAAAACACCTGGCTGTACTTGACGCTGCGTAAATATCGCTGCGAAGACTGCAGACGCTATTTTAGGGCCCGAGTGCCCGGCCTGCTGCCGTACCGGCGCAGTACCGAGATGTTCCGACAGGAGATCTTTATGGATCACCGTGACGGCATCAGCCAGCAACAGCTGCACCGCACCCGGCGGATCGGATCCGCTACTGTCGAGCGGTGGTTTCATGACCATCTGGAGCTTAAAGAGAAGATGTTTTCCAGCCGGTTGTGCCCGACGGTTCTGGGTATTGATGAACACTTCTTCACCAAGAAGCAGGGATACGCAACGACCTTCTGTGACCTGCAGAAGCATCGGATATTCGAGGTAGCCAAGGGACGATCGGAGCACTCCCTGCATAGCGCTCTGATGCGAATGAAAGGCCGAGAGCGCGTTCAGGTGGTCTGTATCGACCTTTCATCAAGCTATCGCAGCTTGGCTCGGAAGTATTTCCCGAATGCATTGATCGTCAGCGATCGGTTCCATGTGGTGCGAACCGTCATCCGCCATTTCCTCGACACATGGAAGCTACTTGACCCTGTAGGGCGTAAAAACCGTGGGCTGCTATCGCTGATGCGCCGAAAAGGCGAAAACCTGCGCCCGGAGCAGCAAGCCCGTCTGGAGCGATATTTTGAGCAGAACCCAGCGATTGGTATGGTGTACAAGGCCAAAGAGGAGCTATGCGAACTGCTCAACCAGAAGCATCGAACACAAAAGGACTGCCGGCCGCTAATCTCACGCCTGCTGTACTGGATCGATCAGCTGCGCAACAGTCCATTCGAGCCGTTGCGCACGCTGGGGGCCACATTGAGTTCCTGGCGCGATGAGATCGCCCGGATGTGGAGGTTCACCCGCAACAACGGCATTACAGAAGGCTTCCATACCAAGATGGAGCTGATTCAAAGGAGAGCCTACGGCTTTAGGAATTTCAGCAATTACAGATTGAGAGTAATTGTGATGTGTGGTTAATAAAAATTCGCCCTTGCCCCCGTCTTTGGGGAAGAGCCGAAAGGGTGGTAGCGGAGGAGGGAATCGAACCCCCGACACGAGGATTATGATTCCCCTGCTCTAACCAACTGAGCTACTCCGCCGTAGGAAAGTGGGGAAGATAGAAAAACCGGTTCGGGAAGACAAGCGGAATGTGGTAAGAATTTTTTTCATGAACCTGATTCTTGTTTTTTCTGAAGAAATGGATGCGGATGGACGGGTGCGTTTGATGGATGAGCGTGCTCTCCATATCCGTAAAGTGTTGCGTGGAACGGTGGGGCAGAAACTTCGGATTGGCCTGTTAAATGGTCCGTTAGGAACAGGAACTGTCGAAGAGGTTTCACAGGAAGCAGTTTCTTTATCCTGTGTCTGGGAGGAGCGTATCCCGGAACGGCCCGGTGTTGATTTGCTGTTGGCGATGCCGCGACCGAAAGTGCTGAAACGGCTTTGGGCCCAGTTCGCGGCGCTGGGGGTGGGGCGCATTGTTCTTGCGAATGCAGAGAAAGTGGAGCGGTTCTATTTTGACACACACATTATCAGGCCGGAATTTTATAAAGCTCGTCTGATCGAGGGCCTTCAACAGGCTCGCGATACTTTTTTGCCGGAGGTGAGTGTGGTAAAACAGCTGAAGCCTTTGATTGAAGATGATCTGAATTCTGTTTTTCCAAAGGTCGGAAAACGAATGGTTGCTGATCCGTCCGGGACACAGAACATTTTCCAATGTTTGGAAAGCGGCGGCGAAAAAGTTCCAGACAGTGGCAAACGAGTGCTTTTAGCGGTCGGCCCCGAAGGGGGGTGGACTCCTTATGAGCTGGAGATGTTTCGGTCAAACGGCTTTGAAGTGTTCGGGATGGGGTCGCGGATTTTGCGGACAGATACGGCCTGTGTCGGTTTGTTAAGTCTGCTTGCAGAGGGCCTGCGTAAACCCGTATAAAAGACGCCTATGAATAAATTTATTAAATGGACAGCGGTTGGATTTGGTTTTGGGCTGAGCCCGGTAATGCCCGGGACGGTTGGTACGCTTTGGGGGATTCCGCTTTTTTGGGCAATTGCTGATCTCTCCCTGCCGATACAGATTGTGCTGTGTTTGATCTTCACGCTGCTTGCTGTGCCGCTGTGTGCCAAAGCGGAGTCATTAATTGGGAAAGGAAAAGATCCCGGGTGCATTGTTGCCGACGAGTATCTGACCCTTCCAATCTGTTATCTCGGACTGCCGTTTTCGCTGGGCGTGATTCTTGCCGGATTTGTGTTTCATCGTATTTTTGACATCACCAAGCCGCCGCCGATCAAGCAGTTGCAGCGTATTAAAGGTGGAATCGGTATTGTGATTGATGACTTTCTTGCTGCTCTGATTGCTCTCGTCTGCAATCACGTGTTGTTCCGGATTGTTATTCCGATGTTTGGATAAGTTCGATCATTGTTTTTCCAATATCTGTATTATCCATTATTCCGCTGAAACGGCTGCTGGCAGGGCCTTCGGCAAAGACCGGGACCATCGAGGCAGTGTGCTTTTTATGAATGAAGCCGGTTTGGCTGACAGTTTTTTCTGCCAGTGTTCCATCGATCACAGCAAATCCGCCAGTTTCATGATCGGCAGTGATAATCACCAGCGTGCGGCCGTTTTTTTCAGCGAAGTCGAGCCCAACTCCGACTGCGTCATCAAAATCAATGACTTCACTGATAATGTTGGCAGCATCATTTTTATGTCCCGCCCAGTCGATCTGAGAGCCTTCCACCATCAGAAAAAATCCATCTTCGTCCTGGACCAGGATTTCAATGGCTTTTTGGGTCAGTTCTTTCAGGGAAACTGTCCGCTCCGCGACATGAGGCGGGTGTTCCGGATAGAGCAGGGCTGCGGCCTTTTCCGGGGTTCCGAGAGCGTAGAATTCCTCTGCGGTGGTGGCTAGGGGCATTTTATTTTGTAACTGCGGCAGACAGGATGGGGCATTGGACGGACTGAAATAGGCCAGTCCGCCGCCGAAAAGAACGTCGACATCGCTGTCGGCCAGTTGCCGGGCGATTTCAACGTATTGCTGGCGGCTGGGTACATGTGTTGCAAAGCCGGCGGGCGTGGCATGGGTGACTGCGCAGTTGCAGACGAGCCCGGTTGATTTTTTTTGATCTTCCGCAATTTCCAATACGGTTTTGAGGCGTTGGCCTTCGGGGTTGAGTGAGAGCATTCCGTTGTCTGTTTTGGTGCCGGTTGCCAAAGCAGTTGCCGCAGCGGCGGAATCGGTTGTCAGGTGGTCTGCAGACCAGGTGCTCGCCAGCCCGGCTACGGGGCAGCGCTCCATTTCCAGTGTTCCTTTAGCAATCTTGCCCGCAGTGACCTGCGCGATGCCCATGCCGTCCCCGATGAATAGAATGATGTTTTTAGGTCGGGTTTCTTCGGCATGAAGAAGAAGCCCGGTCAGGCAAAGGGCCGTCAGGATTTTCTTACTCATGCCGTCAGATTACTTTTCGGTGGTGAAGGTCACAAGTTCGAATTCGGTGAAGACGCTGTCAGCAGACCTGGTCAGCTCTTCTGTTGGGATTGAAGAGTGGTCTGGAGGCTTATGACATTTTCAATACTTCTTTCGTCGGGTTTCTGAATCGATCCCAAGGCTTTGATCTGCTCGGTGGTTTCGTCAATAATGTGGTCGTAAAAAAAGAGAATCTTTGGATCAAACCCTTTCGTTTTTTCAGCGGTCAGTTTGAACAGCATCATTTTCTGAAGGAAATTATTCAGGATGTGCTCAACCGCTTTCATCATTTTGCGGTAGATCTTCAGTCGTTCTTTTTCCACCAGAAGGTTTCGCTGCTGTTTGGATACGTCGATCATTGCAAAGATGTAGATGATCGCAATTGGAATGAACAGTTCATCTAATTCATGATGTTCATACTGAGAGAGAAAGACTGCCATTGTTTCAAAAACATCAATATTCAAGCAGGAGATGAAAAACCACAGGACGAACCCCAGGGTGAATCCGGTAATTGTCCATGTATATTTTTTCATAGAAACAGCCTTTTAGTCGCCATTTTTGTGCTTTGTAAGTAAAAATCTAACTTATTGTTTTGGTTTTTATTCGACAAATACAAAGCGTGTTTCATCCTAATTTTTTCGTGTTCAAAGTATGCTTTGTGTTAATTCTTTGTTTTATGAACGAAAACGAAACCATTGCAGCCATTGCAACCCCGCCCGGCGAAGGTGGCGTTGGGATTGTGCGCATCAGCGGCTCCAAGGTTTGGAAAATTGCCGATCAGATTTTCCAAGGTTTGGAAAAGCCCTCGCAAAAAGAGGGCGGCACCTTTATTTTTGGGAAGATTCTCGGCGCAGAAGGCGAAGAAATTGATGAAGGCCTTTGCCTGATTTTTCGCGCTCCCAGAAGCTATACCGGTGATGACACGGTTGAGATCCAGGGGCATGGCGGATCGGTTGTGCTGCGAAAAATCCTGCGTCGTGCTTTGGAAGCCGGAGCCCGGATGGCTGAGCCGGGTGAGTTCACAAAGCGCGCGTTTCTCAACGGCAAGATGGACCTGGTGCAGGCCGAGGCTGTTGCCGACCTGATTCACGCCCGCAGCGACCGCGCTGCGGCTGCCGCGCTTGAACAGCTGGAGGGAAGTTTGAGTGGACGGTTTAATCGGCTGTATGATCAGTGCGTCGATATCGCTGCCGATCTGGAAACGACGCTTGATTTTATTGAGGACGAGCTGCCGGATGAGGTTTTTCCAACCCTTGGAAAAAAACTGGATGGAAGTTTCCAGACCTTGGAAGACCTGCTTTTGACCTGGGACGAAGGTCGGTTGCTGCGCGAGGGTGCGCGGGTTGTCATTATGGGTCGACCGAATGCCGGGAAATCGACGCTGTTTAATGCATTGCTTGGCCATGACCGTGCAATTGTAACCAGTATTGCCGGCACGACTCGAGATGTGATTGAAGAAGGAATTGTGCTGGGAGGGATTCCGTTGAGAATTCTCGATACCGCGGGATTGCGTGAAGCTGAGTGCGAAATTGAGCGCGAGGGAATTCGTCGCGCCCGGGAGCATGCAGGAGCTGCTGATATTGCTGTGTATCTGATTGACTGCTCCAGGCCGTTTTCGGTCGAAGATGCCGAGCATCTTGAGAAATTAAAGCCGGAGCAGACGGTTGTTGTGTTGAATAAAAACGATGTGCGGAGCCCAGCGTTTAATTTTCAGCTTTCAATGTTCCAGCCTTTGGAGGCTTCCCTCGGTCTTGGTGATGGGCTCGACGACATTCGTTCTGCTCTTGCAGCCAGGTTGGGCGGGTTTTCTCATGCGCCGGCGCATGCCGTTATTTCAGAACGACACCGCAACCTGCTGGAGTTGGCGCGGGTGGAACTGGAAAACGCTCGCGGGCAGTTGACGGGGCTGGAAGATGAGGGGGTCGTGCTGGCGGCTGAGCATTTGCGTTCTGCGCTTGAGTTTCTCGGGCAGGTGACCGGTCGCATTTATCATAATGAGTTGCTGGATAATGTGTTTTCCCGGTTTTGCATTGGGAAGTAGATCGTTTTTCAACCCTCTTTAAATCAGGTTCTTACGTGACCGTTGCTTAATCTTTGCCGGTATTTAACTTGTCTAAACACAGTTTGTTCAGTATTTTTTGAACGAATTGAATCGTCCTCGGTTTTTGTATGCAAACGACTCTTACAGAGCTTGAGCAGGAGATAGTCGATATCTTCGTCCGGATGGCGGGAGTGTTGAATCTTCCGCGTTCGGTCGGTGAGCTCTATGGTTTGCTTTTTATTTCCCCCAGCCCGCTTTGTATTAACGATTGTATGGAGAAGCTGGGCATCAGCAAAGGATCGACCAGTCAGGGGCTGAAAATTCTGCGCTCTTTTGGTGCTGTCAAAACGGTTTACGTGCCAGGAGAGCGTCGCGACTATTTTGAGGCGGAGTCGGGCCTGCGTAAGATTGTGACCGGATTTGTTAATGAACAGATTCGTCCTCATCTCGAAGGCGGCAACGAACGTATGGGGCGACTCGAAGAGTTGGTTCGAGTATCGGATTCCGAACAAAAAGAGTTTTTTGCAGATCGTATAGACCGCCTGAAAGGCTGGCAGAAACGCGCCAACCTCCTGCTTCCGTTTGCCCTGAATTTTATCAAACCCGAATGACCTGATGTGTGATGCTCCTACATCTACTGCTTTGCTGTGGCGCTGCGTGAAAACACAGCCGAAGCGGGAGCATATTGCCGCCGGACAGTTGGAGAGGTTGGACGGTGTCGAGGTGTTTGCCCCCAGAATCCGGTTTAAGCGACGGACACCGCGCGGAAAGGTGTGGTTCGAAGAGTCGCTGTTTCCCGGCTATATTTTTGCGCGTTTCGGGGGGGCGATGCAGCGTGCGGTCGCTGGTTCGATCGGTGTGCGCGGATTGGTAAAGTTTGCTGGCGAGTGCGCTGTGGTTTCTGATGTTGTTGTTGAAACAATTCGCACTGATACGTCCGAGTCCGGACTGATTTTGATTGAAGATGAGCGTGCCTTCAAGGAAGGCGACGAGGCCGTTGTTGCCGATGGCGCAATGATGGGGCTGCGTGCGGTGATTACCCAGGTGATGCCGGGCGGAGACCGCGTTCGGATTCTGATGGATATGATGGGGACAGCTGTTCCCGCAGAAGTCCCCGCAGATAAACTGGAGAAGGTTGGTTAGGCCGTTCTCCGAGGTCTTATGACCTCTTACGTCATAGTCGAAAAGTGTACGGAAGGTTTCCGCCAGAGGCGGATCGACCGGGGGCGGCAGCTTGTTCCGGAGGCCATGTCTTGAAGATTTTAGTGACAGGTGCCGCCGGTTTTATTGGCTCATATGCCGCACATTCTTTGCTGGACGACGGTCATGAAGTGGTTGGGCTGGATAACTTCAATGACTACTATGATGTATCGTTGAAAGAGGCCCGTTTCCAAGGTTTGGAAAAACGAAGCGGCTTCACAATGGTACGTGGAGACCTGGCTGATTATGAGTTGCTGAGAACGCTTTTTGAAAAGTACCGGTTTGATCGTGTGTGTCATTTGGCTGCGCAGGCCGGTGTTCGTTATTCCATTCAGAATCCGTTTGCTTATCAGCAGTCAAACCTGCAGGGACATCTGAACATCCTCGAGGCGTGCCGTCATGCCGAAGTATCGCGGCTGGTGTATGCGTCCAGTTCCAGCGTTTATGGCGGCAGCAAAAAAATTCCGTTCAGCGAAGAGGACCCGGTGGATCATCCGGTCAGCTTGTATGCGGCCACCAAAAAGGCCAATGAGCTGATGAGTCACACCTATACACATCTGTACGGTCTGCAAACGGTTGGTTTGCGGTTTTTCACCGTGTATGGCCCGTGGGGCCGTCCGGATATGGCTTATTGGCTGTTTACGGATGCCATGCTGAAAGGTCAGGCTATCCAGGTGTTTAATCACGGAAAAATGGAGCGGGATTTTACCTATATTGACGACATTGTCGCGGGGGTGAAGGCTTCGCTTGCTGCTGATGGCCTGGAGCCGTATGAAATTTTTAATCTGGGGAACAATACTCCGGAAAACCTGATGGAATTTATTCAGACCATTGCCGGTGCGTTGGGGGTAGAACCGAAAATGGAGATGCTGCCCATGCAGGCCGGCGATGTGCCGACGACTTTTGCGGATGTTTCCAAGGCTCGGAAAAAACTGGGGTATGATCCATCCACACCGATTTCTGCCGGCATTCCGGCTTTCGTGAGTTGGTATCGGGAGTATTTCAGACGATGACAGCGTTTATGAAGAATGCGGTGGATGCAGCACTGCGTGCCGGTGACGCAATTCTGCAGATTTACGAACGCGATTTTGAGGTCGAATTCAAAGACGATGAGTCTCCGCTTACCGAGGCCGATAAGGCTGCTCATTATATCATTTGTGACGCACTGGAAGAACTTGGACTTCCGGTTCTGTCCGAAGAGAGCAGGACGGTTCCTTACGAAGAGCGTAAGAGCTGGAATCGTTTCTGGCTGGTCGACCCTCTGGACGGAACAAAAGAGTTCATTAAGAAAAATGGAGAGTTTACGGTAAATATAGCACTGATTGACGATGGCCGTCCCGTGATGGGGGTGGTCTATGCCCCGGTGCTCAAAACGCTTTATATGGGACTTGTCGGGCAAGGTGCATTCCGAGTGAAAGGCGATGACCTTTTCCAAACCTTGGAAAAAGAGAGGTTTGATTTTTCAACCCTTGGAAAGCCCTGTGAGAAATTGCCGCATCTTCGTTCCGAACAAGGGGTAATCAAAGTGGTGGCATCCCGTTCACACATGAATTCTGAAACAGAGGATTTTATCGCAGACCTGGAAAAGACGGGCCGGGTCGAACTCGTTTCGAGTGGAAGTTCCCTGAAACTTTGTATGGTTGCGGAAGGTAGCGCGGATGTGTATCCGCGGATTGCTTCTACGATGGAGTGGGACACTGCGGCGGCACAGGCTGTTGTTGAAGCCTCTGGTGGAAGCGTTGTTCAGTACGGACTGGCTGAACCGCTGCGCTATAACAAGGAAAATCTGCTGAATCCCTATTTTGTGGTTTTTGGAAAAAATCATCGACACGCTCAATTGCACAATACATGATCATAATTATTGCAATTAGAGAGGGGCGGTTATGAGCGGATACAATTTATCACATTTGAAGCAACTGGAAGCGGAGAGTATTCATATTATCCGTGAAGTGGCTGCCGAATTTTCGAACCCGGTTATGCTGTATTCGATCGGAAAAGATTCTTCGGTGATGCTGCACCTTGCTCATAAGGCGTTCGCTCCGGGAAAAATTCCATTTCCGCTGATGCATGTGGACACGCAGTGGAAATTTCAGGAGATGTATAAGTTCCGGGAGTTGATGGCCGAAAAATATCAGGTGGATCTGAAGGTCTGGATTAATCCGGAAGGAAAAGACCAGTCCGATCCCTTCGTTCACGGTTCAGAAAAACATACGCAGGTGATGAAAACCGATGCGTTGAAACAGGCGCTGGATCACTATAAGTTTGATGCCGCGTTTGGCGGTGCGCGCCGTGATGAAGAAAAAAGCCGGGCCAAAGAGCGGGTTTACAGTTTTCGCAATGAATTTCATCAGTGGGATCCTAAAAATCAGCGTCCAGAGCTGTGGAATCTTTATAATGCCAAGATCAATAAAGGGGAGTCCATTCGAGTCTTTCCGCTGTCTAACTGGACGGAACTGGACATCTGGCTGTATCTGCTTCGCGAAGATATCCCGATTGTTCCGCTTTATTATGCCGCTGAACGACCGGTTGTGGAGCGTGACGGTGTGCTGATTATGGTGGATGACGAACGCATGCCGCTGAAGGACGGCGAAACGCCAATGATGAAGAAAGTGCGTTTTCGCACTCTCGGTTGTTATCCGTTAACCGGTGCTGTGGAGTCCAACGCCGAAACCGTTGAGGAAATTGTTCAGGAAATGTTGCTGACGACGACCTCCGAGCGTCAGGGGCGCGTGATTGATGGTGATAACTCTTCCATGGAAGACAAGAAGAAGGACGGGTACTTCTAATGAGCGAAGCAAATTATCAGATTCAGGAAAAAGAGCTCATAGAGAGCGATATTGCTGAATATTTGAATCGGCATGAAACCAAAGATCTTCTGCGCTTATTAACCTGTGGCTCGGTTGACGATGGAAAGTCCACTTTGATCGGCCGGCTGTTGTATGACAGCCATATGATCTATGAGGATCAGCTTGAGAAAGTTGCGAAAGATTCAAAAGTTTATGGGACCACTGGTGAGGATTTTGATCCGGCGCTTCTTACGGACGGTCTCAAGGCTGAGCGCGAGCAGGGCATCACAATCGATGTGGCCTACCGTTATTTTTCGACAGATAAGCGGAAGTTCATTATCGCGGACTGCCCCGGCCACGAGCAGTACACCCGCAACATGGCCACCGGCGCCTCGACCTGTAACCTGGCGGTGATTCTGATCGATGCACGGTACGGGGTGATTCGGCAGACCAAGCGGCACAGTTTTATCTGCTCGCTGCTCGGCATCAGGCACGTCATCGTGGCGGTCAACAAAATGGATCTGGTGGACTGGTCGGAGCAGCGCTACAACGAGATCGTGAAGGATTACAACGCGTTCGTCGGCCGCCTCGGGTTTTCCGATATCCACTTTATTCCAATGTCGGCGCTCAAGGGCGATAACGTGGTGGAGCACAGCGACAACCTGAGCTGGTATGACGGCCCGACCTTTCTGCATCACCTTGAAAACGTCAATATTGCAACCGACCGCAACCTGATTGACATGCGTTTGCCGGTTCAATATGTGCTGCGCCCGAATCTCGATTTCCGCGGGTTCAGCGGCACGCTGGCTTCCGGGGTCATTCGTATCGGCGACAAGGTCGCCAGCCTGCCCTCGCGCCAGGAGTCGAAAATCAAAGCCATTTACGGTCCGGACGGAGCAATTCAGGAGGCATTTGCGCCGCAAGCGGTTACTGTGACGCTGGAAGATGAAATTGATGTGTCGCGCGGCAATATGTTGGTGCCGGTTAAAAATATTCCGCATATCGGCAACGAGTTTGAGGCTATGGTGGTCTGGATGCATGAGGATGCGGCCAAATCCGGCAAGAGCTACCTCATTAAGCATACTTCCAGCATGGTTCCTGGGGTACTCTCCAGTGTTCGCTATAAAGTGGATGTTAACACCATGAAGCGCGAGCAGGATGATTCAACACTCCAAGACAGCGATTCGCAGGAAGCACGTTCTCTCGAATTAAATGAAATCGGTCGCTGCCATCTTACGCTGCATCGGCCGATCGCGTTTGATTCATACGAAAGAAACCGGACTACCGGTGCGTTTATTATCGTGGATCGTATGACCAATGTCACGGTCGGTGCCGGCATGATCATTGACCGGATTGTTGCCAAAGAAAAAAATGCGGCTCCGGTCAGCAAAAATATTGTAAAAAGCGACAGTCTGGTTTCGGCTGAGGATCGTCAGAATTTATTGAACCAGAAAGGCTCTACGCTTTGGCTGACCGGGCTGAGCGGGTCGGGTAAATCAACCGTTGCCCGGCAGCTCGAACGCGAGCTGACCGATATGGGACACGCCTGTTACATTTTGGACGGCGACAATGTGCGTCACGGATTGAACCGCGATCTCGGTTTCTCTGCAGAGGATCGATCGGAAAATATTCGCCGAATTGCGGAGGTTTCCCGGCTGTTCAATGATGCCGGAATCATTGTGATTACCGCGTTTATTTCGCCGACGGTTCAGGACCGTAAAGGTGCTCGTGAAATCATTGGTGAGGGTTTTGTGGAGGTCTTTGTCGATACGCCGCTCGAAATCTGCGAGCAGCGTGATCCGAAAGGGTTATACAAAAAGGCCCGCGCCGGTGAGATTCCGCAGTTCACCGGAATCAGCGCTCCTTACGAACCGCCAGTGAACCCGGAAATCGTTTTAAACGCCGCGGATGCACCGGTTGAAGACTCTGTTGATGCCATTGTTTCCAAATTGCGCGACGACGGAATCATCGGGTAAGCAGATACCCTTAATTTTGTACATCGGGGTCAGTTCAGGCTGAACCCCGGCTTTTTGCACCCCGACCATATTCAGAAACAGGAGTTGAATAATGAAAAAAGCATTGATTACAGGAATTACTGGTCAGGATGGATCTTACCTCGCAGAGCTGCTGCTCGATAAAGGATACGAGGTGCATGGAATCGTCCGGCGTTCCAGTTCGTTTAACACCGACCGCATTGATCATCTCTACAAGGACCGTCATGAATCCGGCGTGAAAATGTTTCTGCATTACGGTGACCTGACTGACTCCAGCAATCTGAACCGGCTGATTGAAAAAATCCATCCGTCGGAAATTTACAACCTTGGCGCTCAGTCGCATGTGCAGGTTTCTTTTGAGGTCCCGGAGTATACTGCCGAAGTGGATGCGACCGGAACGCTGCGTTTGCTGGACGCCATTCGCGAGACCGGTGTTGAGAGCCGCTTTTATCAGGCATCCACTTCGGAACTGTATGGAAAGGTGCAGGAAGTTCCGCAGACTGAAACCACGCCCTTTTATCCGCGCTCTCCTTATGCGGTAGCCAAGCAGTATGCGTTCTGGATTGTCAAAAACTACCGTGAGTCCTACGGCCTTCACGCGAGCAACGGGATTCTGTTTAATCACGAATCACCCCGTCGCGGTGAAACCTTTGTGACGCGAAAAATAACGATGGCCGTCGCCCGTATTTCGCGTGGTCTGCAGAGCTGCCTCTACATGGGCAACATCAACGCCCTGCGCGACTGGGGTTATGCTCCCGACTATGTGCAGATGATGTGGATGATGCTTCAGCAGGATACTCCCGATGATTACGTGGTTGCCACCAACGAAATGCACACCGTCCGTGAGTTTATTGAAAAATCTTTCGGTCATGTCGGCATTGAAATCGTATGGGAAGGTGAGGGCGTGGATGAAGTCGGTAAAAACAAAGCGACCGGCGATATCGTGGTGCGCATGGATGAGCGCTACTACCGCCCCTGCGAAGTTGACCAGCTTCTCGGCAACCCAGTGAAAGCAAAAAAACAACTCGGTTGGGAACCGACCGTTAAATTTGAAGAACTCGTCAAAATCATGACAGACGGAGATTTGAAAATTCTTGATGGAGCCCCTTATTCCAAAGGGTTTTGACGTTTGCAGTTGATGGTTTGGAGCTGGTGGTGAGCGATTATAAGGATTTGGAGGTTTGGAGTCGGGCGGTTGATGTTGTAACAAACATTTATCTGCTCACGACTGAGTTTCCGGAATCTGAAAAAGTTTGGAATCACTAATCAGGTGCGACGTGCTGCGGTGAGTATCCCTTCAAATATTGCCGAAGGAAGTGCTCGTCACCATTCAAAGGATTTTATTCATTTCCTTCGAATCGCCGATGGATCAGCCGCCGAGCTTGAAACTCAATTGATTATTAGCGAAAAGCTCAACTTTGCTTCTGATAGTCAGCACCTCCAAAATGAAATAATTATTATTCGCCGTATGTTGGCAGCGTTAATTAAATCTTTAGGAAGGTAGAAATATGGAAATCGATCCTCAAACCTCAAACAGCAAACTCCAAACTGACGGTATCTCCAAGGATGCCAAAATTTATGTCGCAGGCCATCTCGGCCTTGTCGGAGGAGGCATCTGGCGCGCCTTTGAGCGCCACGGCTACAACAACCTGATTGGACGGTCTATTGATGAGGTCAATCTGATTAATCAGCAGGAGGTTGAAGAGTTTTTTGCATCTGAGAAGCCGGAATTTGTGGTGCTGGTCGCCGCCAAGGTCGGTGGTATTCATGCCAACGACACATACCGCGGACAGTTCATCTACGAAAACATGATGATTGAGATGAATGTGATTCATGCAGCTAAAGAGCATGGCGTAAAAAAACTGCTGTTTCTCGGATCAAGCTGCATTTATCCCAAGCTGGCTCCCCAGCCGTTGAAAGAAGAGTCTCTTCTGACCGGTCCGCTTGAGCCGACGAATGAACCGTATGCAATTGCAAAAATTGCCGGGATTCGTTTGTGCGATGCCTATAACCGTCAGTATGGCACCAACTTTATCTCAGCGATGCCAACCAATATGTATGGACCTGGAGATAATTATCATCCGGAAAATTCTCATGTGCTTCCGGCGTTGATTCGTCGCTTCCACGAAGCCAAAGAGAGCGGCGCGGATAAAGTGGTCTGCTGGGGAACCGGATCGCCGCTGCGTGAGTTTCTATACAGTGATGATCTGGCTGAGGCCTGTGTGTTTCTGGTCGAGAATGCCAATTACGAAGATATGGCGTTTACTGATGAATCCGGCACGGTTCAATCGCACATAAACATTGGTTCCGGCAAGGAAGTCACCATTAAAGAGTTGGCCGAGACCGTCAAGGACGTCGTCGGGTTCGAAGGTGATTTGGAATGGGATGCTTCAAAACCTGACGGAACACCTCGCAAGCTGATGGATTCCTCTCGCATTAATGCCCTGGGCTGGCAACCGCAGGTTGAACTGCGCGAAGGGATCGCACGGGCATATCAGGATTTTCTGACTCGCTACGGTAAATAATCGGTGATGAGCAGGACCTTAATTATCGGATGTAACGGCCAGCTGGGGACGGACTGTATGTCTGTGTTTGGTGATGCTGCAACAGGGGTTGATTTTCCAGAGATTGATATTGCGAATCGGTTCCAATGTCTGGAAAAGCTAAACGGGCTTCAACCATCTGTGATCGTAAATTGTGCTGCTTATACTGCCGTTGATGCCTGTGAAACAGACCCATCCTGCTGGGCGGTGAACGCAGACGGACCGAAACATCTGACGGAATGGGCTGCGCAGAATAGTGCATTTCTTGTCCACGTTTCGACCGATTACGTGTTCCCCGGAAATAAGCCCTTGTTTGAAGCCAGCGTTGAGGAGGATAAGCCGGATCCTATTTCCGAATACGGAAAATCAAAACTGGCTGGAGAACGGGCCGTTTTGGATAGCAACGTCAAGGCGGCCATATTGAGAACCGCATGGCTGTATGGTGCCCATGGAAAAAACTTTTTAAAAACCATGCTTCGACTGACTCTCCAGAATCCAGACAGGGAATTTAAGGTCGTAACAGATCAGTACGGCTCTCCGACCTGGTCTTATACGTTGGCGCGGCAGATCAAAGCTGTGGTTGAGCGCGAAGCAACAGGAGTTTTTCATGCTTCATCGGAAGGATATTGCACCTGGTATGATCTGGCGTGTTCGTTTTTAGATAAACTGGGTGTTGCTCATCATTTTATTCCGTGTTCGACAGATGAGTTTCCGACGTCGACAAGGCGGCCTGCAAATTCTATTCTGGAAAATGCACATGCAAAATCGCTGGGCATTAACTGCTTTGAGAATTGGGATGAAGAACTCCAGGCATTTGTTGAAAAGGCCGGGAAAAAAGTTTTGGAGGAGGTCAAGGCTTTATGAAAAAAGTGATGGTTACAGGTGGAGCTGGCTTTATCGGCTCTGCAGTTTGCCGTTATTTGGTGAATGAAAAGGGCGTTCAGGTTTTAAATGTAGATAAGCTGACATATGCCGGTAATACGGAGTCACTGAGAGAGATTGCAGATAATCCGCTTTATCGTTTTGCCCAGGTGGATATTTGTGATTGTGACGGAATTTCAGCACTGTTTTCGGATTTTCAACCGGATGCTGTGATGCATTTGGCAGCTGAATCACATGTTGACCGATCAATCGACGGACCTTCTGCATTTATTGAAACGAATATTGTCGGCACTTACAATATGCTCGACTGTGCCCGGGCGTATTGGACTGGGCTTCCTGAAAAAACTTCAAACTCCAAACTTCAAACCCCAAACCGTTCTGACTTCCGCTTTCATCACATTTCGACGGATGAGGTGTATGGATCGCTTGGTGAGACCGGGCTGTTTGAAGAAACCACCCCTTACGACCCGCGTTCACCGTATTCGGCAAGCAAAGCCTCCAGCGATCATCTGGTGAAGGCTTGGTATCATACTTATGGGTTGCCTGTTGTGGTTACAAATTGTTCAAACAACTACGGGCCGTACCATTTCCCGGAAAAGCTGATCCCGCTGGTTATCCTGAATGCGCTCGATGAAAAATCTCTTCCTATTTACGGAAAGGGCGACAATATTCGCGACTGGCTTTATGTTGAGGATCACGCAAGGGCTTTGGTGACTGTGGTAGAAAATGGGGCTCCCGGCGAAACCTATAATGTAGGCGGTCGCAATGAACGCACCAATCTGGATGTGGTGGAGACCATTTGTTTTGTGCTTGATGAACTGAAGCCGCGTAGCAATGGTTCTTATGCTGACCTGATCACCTTTGTGAAAGATCGTCCCGGTCATGACATGCGCTATGCGATTGATGCGACCAAACTTGAAACGGAATTGGGGTGGAGAGCTCAGGAAAATTTTGACACCGGTATTCGCCGTACCATTCAGTGGTATCTGGATAATGATTGGTGGTGGGGCCCGCTGCGCGCGGAGCGCTACGCGGGAGAGCGACTTGGAAAGGCGTAGCCGTGAGAGGCGCAAGTGTTAGGTTTTAGGTGTTAAGAGTTAAGACGTTGGCCTAAATCCTAAAACTAAATCGCAAAGCGAACATGTATCAATCGTATGAAAAATTAGAGGTCTGGCAAAAAGCCGTCGCCTTAAGCGCTAGAATTTATGAGTTGTTGCGCGATTGCAGAGACTATGGGTTTAAAGATCAGGTATGCAGAGCTTCGGTTTCAATTGCTTCGAATATTGCGGAAGGAATGGAGCGGGAATCAAAAAAAGAAACAGTTCATTTTTTGCATATAGCCAAAGGTTCTTGTGCGGAAGTTCGAACTCAGGTTCTAATTGCATCAAAAATTAATTACATCAGTGCGGATGATTTTGAGGTTGTGAAAAATGAGGCAGAATCCATTTCGCGTATGTTGCACGGATTAGTTAAGGCGCTCTGCGACAAAAGTTAGGAGTTATGTTTTATGTGTTAAGGATGAGTCTCTAAAACTTGAACACCTAAAACTTAAAACCATCCCCCTAGCACCTAAAACTTAATTCGTAACGCTTAACACTTGAATAAAATCGGAGATTTTATGATGAAACGAAAAGGGATTATTCTGGCTGGAGGCAGCGGTACGCGCTTGCATCCTTTGACCCGGGTGGTCAGCAAGCAGCTGCTGCCTGTTTATGATAAACCGATGATCTACTATCCGCTGTCCGTTCTCATGCTGGCGGGTATTCGTGAAATTCTGATTATCAGCACACCGCACGACCTGCCGATGTTTCGGGAGCTGCTGGGGGATGGAATGCAATGGGGTGTTTCGTTCAGTTATGCCGAACAGCCCAGACCGGAAGGGCTGGCACAGGCGTTTCTCATCGGTGAAGCGTTTATTAATGGCGATCCTAGCTGTCTGATTCTGGGTGATAATATTTTTTATGGCCACGGATTTAGCAGCACTTTGAGCAGTGCCGATGAGCGGATAACTGGAGGAACCGTTTTTGCATATCCAGTGCTCGATCCAGAGCGTTATGGAGTGGTCGAATTTGATTCCAACGGGAACGCTCTTTCCATTGAAGAGAAACCGGAGAAGCCCAAATCGCACTATGCGGTTCCAGGTCTTTACTTTTATGACAACCGGGTTGTAGATATGGTTAAGGAGCAGAAGCCTTCTTCCCGGGGAGAACTCGAAATCACCACAGTGAACCAAAACTATCTCGAAATGGGAGAATTGCATGTTGAAGTGCTGGGTCGTGGTTTTGCATGGCTGGACACCGGTACGCACGATTCACTGCTGGAAGCCGGCTCTTTTGTGGAAACTTTAGAGAAAAGACAAGGTCTTAAGATTTCATGCGTTGAAGAAATTGCCTGGCGCAAAGGATTTATTGATTCGGAACAGATGGAAACGCTTGGCAATGAGCTTTCTAAAAACGGGTATGGACAGTATCTCCTTCGGCTTTTAGTCGAAGGAAAGTGTTAGGATCCAAGTTTTAAGTGTTAGGTGGGATACGTGTTAAAGTTCAGTGCCATGTGTTATGTGGATGACCTAAAACTTAACACGTTATTTCTAACACCTGAGACGAAAAGCGGTCATGTATCAGTCCTATGAAAATTTAGAGGTTTGGCAAAAGTCTGTCGAACTGAGTGTGGCGATCTATAAGCTTATGCAGGAGTGCCGGGACTATGGGTTCAAAGATCAGATTTGCCGGGCCGCGGTTTCGGTCCCCAAATATTGCGGAAGGGTTGGAGCGCGAGTCCAAGAAGGAAATAATTCATTTTTTACATATAGCCAAAGGCTCTTGTGCGGAAATGCGTACGCAATTACTCATCGCCTTTAAAATTAATTATATAACTGATGGTGATTTTAATGTACTAAAGGGTGATGCTGAAGCGATATCGCGCATGCTTCACGGTTTAATCAAATCGATGTCTCCTAAAACTTAACACCTAAAACTGATCATGATCATAGAGAATCTTTCCATTCCTGATGTAAAACTTATAAAACCTCGTGTTTTTACAGACGAGCGTGGTTTTTTTACGCAGACCTATCACTACGAACAGTATCGCGATGCCGGGATTGATGTTCGATTTGTGCAGGATAACTGGTCCCGCTCGACAAAGGGGGTGTTGCGTGGATTGCACTATCAACTGAAGCATCCACAGGACAAACTGGTCTCTGTTATTCGTGGAGAAGTGTTTGATGTGGCCGTTGATATTCGCAACGGCTCTCCAACCTTTGGGGAATGGGTTGGTGCGATCCTGTCGGAAAAAAATCATCACCAGTTATTTGTGCCCAAAGGCTTTGCTCACGGGTTTTGCGTGCTGAGTGATAAAGTCGACTTCGTTTACAAGTGCAGTGACTTTTATACGCCCGGTGACGAATATGGCATTCGGTGGAACGATCCGGAAGTTGGTATCAAGTGGCCGAGTTTGGACGAGTTGATCATTTCGGACAGAGACTTAGGCTTACCGTTTTTCATGGATGTAATATATTTCGACTGATTGCTGGCTTGGAAACATCAACGTGTTTTTAATCCCTTATATATCTTATACGTTTCCAAGATTTTAGTCTAAGACTTGTCTGCGTATGGAGTTGGCCCGTCGCGTATCCTGTCGGAAGCGTAACAGTGGAATGAACGGCATTGCCGGTTGTTAAGAAACTCTAAGGTAAAGTAGAGAAAATTATGAAAAAAGAAAGAAACGTCGAACCTAATGCCCAAGGCCTGAAGTCTTTCTCCGATGTTCGCATTGGCATCATCGGGCTCGGCTATGTCGGCCTGCCGCTGGCGGTGGAGTTCGGTAAAAAGTTTTCAACGGTTGGGTTTGATATCAATCAGTCACGTGTTGATGAGCTTGCTTCCGGAAAGGATCATACCCTCGAATGTTCTCCCGAAGAACTCGCTTCCGCTGCTCAACTGGAGTTTTCAACCGACATCTCCAAACTTCAAACCGCAAACTGCTACATCGTCACCGTGCCTACTCCTGTCGACGATTCCAACCGTCCGGATCTGACACCGCTGATCAAAGCAAGCGAAACAGTTGGTAAAGTGATTTCCAAGGGCGATGTCGTCATTTATGAATCCACGGTCTACCCTGGTGCGACCGAAGAGGATTGTATTCCTGTGGTCGAAAAAGTGTCCGGCCTGGAGTTTAACAAAGATTTTTTTGCCGGATACAGCCCAGAGCGGATCAATCCCGGCGACAAAGAGCATCGGCTGCCAACAATCAGGAAGGTCACTTCTGGTTCTACCCCGGAAGTTACTGATTTTGTTAACGAGTTATATTTAAGCATTATAACCGCTGGTACGCATAAAGCACCGTCTATCAAGGCGGCTGAAGCAGCTAAGGTTATCGAAAATACACAACGTGATGTGAACATAGGGTTGATTAATGAACTCAGTATGATTTTTAACAAGCTGGGGATTGATACGCTTGATGTTCTGGAAGCCGCCGGCAGCAAGTGGAACTTTCTTCCTTTTCGGCCGGGATTGGTCGGCGGACACTGCATTGGTGTCGATCCTTTTTATTTAACGCATAAAGCGCAACAGGTTGGCTTCCACCCTGAAATGATTCTTGCTGGCCGCCGTACCAATGACAATATGGGCAAGTATGTTGTTTCTGAAATTGTGAAACTGATGCTTCATCGCTGCCTTTCAGTTAAGAATTCAAAAGTGCTGGTTTTGGGAATTACTTTTAAGGAGAACTGTCCTGATGTCCGTAATACCAAAGCTGTTGATTTGGTATCAGAATTTAAAGAATATGGGTGCAATGTGGATGTCTTTGACCCATGGGCAAACCCCGATGAGGTGCTTCATGAATATGGGATTTCTCTGCTTCCTAAAAGCCAGCTTCTACCTTCAATTTTGTATGATGCAGTGATTTTAGCCGTTGCTCACGACGAATTCCGGGAAATGGGTGCAGGAGCAATACGGACTTTGATGAAGCCGGACGGCGTTCTTTACGACATCAAATATGTTTTTCCCAAAGAGTCTGTCGATGGTCGGCTCTAATCATTGTTTTCAGCTGGAGAAGTTAAATGAGTCGAAAAATTGAGAATTCCAGAGTCCTGGTGACCGGCGGCGCCGGTTTCATCGGCTCCAATCTGATAGATGCTCTGATGGAGCAGAACAATGAGGTCGTCTGTTTAGATAATTTTTCAAACGGAAAGCGCGAGAACATAGTTCATCATGAAGGCAGCGAGCGGTTTCATTTCATAGAAGGGGATATCCGTTCTTTGGATACATGTCACAAAGCGTGTGATGGAATTGACTATGTTCTGCATCAGGCGGCTTTGGGTTCGGTTCCCCGCTCTATTAAAAATCCGATTCTTTCAACAGAAGTAAACATCATGGGGTTTCTTAATATGCTGGTGGCAGCCCGCGACGCGAAGGTCAAACGGTTTGTCTATGCTGCCAGCAGTTCAACGTATGGCGACAGCAAAACGCTTCCAAAGGTAGAGAACGTCATTGGAAAGCCCCTTTCGCCGTACGCCATCACAAAATATGTCAATGAGCTCTACGCCGATAACTTTTCGGAACTCTATGGGCTCGAGACCGTTGGGTTGCGCTATTTCAATGTATTCGGTCGCAGACAGGATCCCTTTGGGGCGTATGCCGCTGTGATTCCAAAATTTGTCATGGCATTAATGAAATACGAAAGCCCCGTAATTAACGGGGATGGCAGTTTTTCCCGTGACTTCACCTATGTGGATAATGTTGTTCAGGCCAATCAGCTGGCGGCTTTGGTAGCGACGCCGGAAGCTGTTAATACGGTTTACAATGTGGCTTGTGGGGAACGGACGGATTTAAATGAGTTGGTTGTGGTGCTTCGAAAAAACCTTGCAAAATTTGACCCTCGAGTCGCAGATGTCCAGGCGACGCACGGATCCAGCCGTGCCGGGGATATTCCCCATTCGTTGGCAGATATTGGCAAAGCGAAATGTCTTTTGGGCTATGATCCGCAGTTTGGGTTTACTGCTGGAATACAAGCTGCCGCCGAGTGGTATTTTAAGAATTTGGATGCTGTTCCCTCTGACGAGTAATTTGATGAAAGGTCCAGATGTATGCTTTTTAACTCATTAAACTTCCTTCTGTTTTTTCCTGTTGTGGCAATGCTCTATTTTGCATTTCCGCATCGGTTCAGGTGGGGGTTATTGCTGGCGGCTAGCTACTACTTCTATATGTGCTGGAATCCGGGTTATGCGGTTTTGATTCTGACAACAACGGCGATCGCCTATTGGTCTGGCATTAAGATAGGGCAAACAGATGACCTACAGTTGAGAAAAATCTATTTGATTTTAAGCCTGATCGTCAGTTTAGGGATATTGTTTGTTTTCAAATACTTTAACTTTTCCATGTCCGCATTTACGGATGTGATCAATGTATTTGGCTTTGATTATAATACGCCGACGCTGAAACTTCTGTTGCCGGTTGGTATTTCATTTTATACCTTCCAAACGCTTAGCTATTCTATCGATGTATATCGAGGACAGATGAAGGCGGAGAAGAATTTTGGTATTTTTGCGCTTTATGTATCGTTTTTTCCTCAGCTTGTTGCTGGACCCATTGAGCGTTCCACCAACTTGCTTCCGCAGTTTTACATAAAGCACACGTTTGACTACCAACGCGTAACCGATGGCTTAAAGTTAATGCTGTGGGGTTTTTTTTAAAAAATGGTTATCGCAGACCGTTTGGCTGCCTATGTTTCAGACGTATACGGTCATCCAGGGAGCCACCCCGGGATAGCGGTTCTGTTAGCAACCTATTTCTTCGCGTTCCAGATCTACTGTGATTTTTCAGCTTATTCAGATATTGCTATCGGCGCAGCTCAAGTGATGGGGTTTCGCTTGATGGATAACTTTAACCGGCCTTATTTTTCAAAAACGATTGCAGAGTTTTGGAGTCGCTGGCATATCTCCCTTTCCACGTGGTTTCGAGATTATCTGTATATCCCCTTGGGGGGGAATCGTTGCGCCAAGAGTCGGTGGCTCCTGAATTTACTAATTGTATTTATCGTCAGCGGGCTCTGGCACGGGGCGGCATGGACTTATATTATTTGGGGCGCATTACATGGGCTGTACCTCATGCTTGAGATTTTGACTGGGCCTTTTCGTAAGGCAGCCAGTCGAAAAATCCGATTAGATTGCCATCCACATATCCATAAGTTTATTCAAGTGTTCATCACGTTCCATTTGGTCTGCTTGTCGTGGATATTTTTTCGGGCTGATTCGTTGCATGATGCGGTTATGCTCCTGAAATCACTGTTCCTGAATTTTATCCCGTCACTACGGCCTCAGGCCATTGTTCAGGCTGTTACTCAGGTAGAAACCAGGGATGGTGGATTATTTATGGCCTTTGCCGTAATTGCCTTTATGGAAATCATTCACCTCATGCAACGACACAGGAAGATGCGTCGTTTTATGGACGACAAGCCCCTGATTGTTCGTTGGGCGGTATATTACGCTATCGTTCTATCGATCCTTTTATTTGGGGTCGTGGACTCACCATTTGAGTTTATCTATTTTCAGTTTTAAAGGGTGTTATGCGTCAATTTATAATCAAAATATTTGTTTTCATGGGTATACTCGTAGTGGCCCTTTTGCCGCTATCATTATTGTTTAATCGTATCGCCAGTCGGAATTATATGGCTGCTGTTCAGGTATTAAAGCAAAGCCGACCAATCGTTCTGATCCTAGGCGATAGTCATCCTTTGGCTATGAAAAAGGAACATTTGCCGCCACATGTATTCAACTTTTCCTATGGCAGTGATAATCTGACAGATATGTATACGAAGCTTCAGTTTTTTATTGATCAGTACGGGGCTCCAGAAATGGTGGTTCTTGAATGTGATCGACATATTTTTTCTACGTATCGGTCTGTTTTGAATAACAACGAGCGGTCATTGTTTTATATGAACTTTGGGGTTTATCGGGAAATATATGGGTTCCATCCATTGAAGTATTTTGTTCGGCGACATGTTTTTCGGTGGTTTCCTATGGCGAACATGAAAAATTTACAGTTTGCAAAAAAAGCGGCAATCTCAAGGGTCGAAAAGTTTGTGAGTCATAAGGAGGAAAGGGCTCAGCCTCCTTGGTCAACAGTTTCGGTCGAAGATCGAGTTGGTCGCGTGGAACAGCGACTTGAGCTGCAGTTTTCATCTCCTTATGATTCCGTATTGGTGCAGCGCTTTTTTGATATCGTAACCTTATGCAAAGATTTAAACATTCGTATTCTTGGGGTTCGCTACCCTGTTACGCCTGAGTATGACCAAGCATTAAACAAGATGGATCTTCAGCGTATTGAACAGGTCTTTTTGGATAACGAAGTCGACTATCTTGATTTTTCAGCCAGCTTTTCTGATCCGCTCCTTTTCCAAAATGAGGATCATATTTCAGAGAAGGGGAGCCTCAAGTTGTGTAGGGAGCTTGATGCACATTGGTCTGTTATCCCTTAAAGGAAGGGACGATGAATTGAGCGGAAAATATAAAATTTCAGTGATTATTTCTACGGGGATTTTGTTGCTGGTTCTCTTTGGCGTTGTGACGTTGAAATGCCCTCATTTGGTCTACAAAGCGTGGACTAGGGTTGTTCCTCGGCGGGATATGACGCAAGAGGCAGAGCAGTTTGTGAAAGTGACGGTCACGCCATCATTTGATTTTAAATACAGTTTGATGAAAAGAGGGGTGCTGCAACATCTCGATCGTAAATACACATATGATGTGATTCCGGAAGAGTTGCGCGGCGGATTTCTTTTTCAAGGGATTCATCGGCCACCTATAGGAACCCGTATTCAATTTGAGTTGAAGTGCCCTGCAACGGTATATTTCTTTTTTCATTATTGCACGAATGGCGGCTTTTCAGAAATTTTTCCTGAGCTGAAGGAGTGGGAGCGATGTTTGCAAGCCCCTCAATATGACATATACAATGGCGATCACGGCCTTAACATGATCATGTATAAGCTCAATGCTGAGGCTGGCGCGTACACCATTCCCCCAACGCAAACAGAAAACGCATGTTTCAATATAGTTTTTCAGTTTTTGCGGTAGGTCTTTTTTTGTTTGTAGAAAAAATGAGGGTTTAAGTTGCTGAGTTTACATGTTTTTAGCTGAAGATATAATTTTTCGATTGGTCTTGGGTGCGAGTCCATTTGCCGATGAAGGGTAAGGTGTGAAGTGATAAAAGAATTGTATAAAAAAATAGTTCCGTTGCGGATTCAGCAGCGGTTTAGATTTGAAAAGGGGCTCGTTCATGTGTTTTTTTCAGATTATTTGCGTTACCGGAAATATGCATGTATTGATCCCTATGAGGCTAGAAATATTAAAGCATTTGACTCTATGCTTGTGATGGAAGCACACAAAATTGAAAAAGCCTTTTCCCTTCCAAATCCACGCCCCGGGTTTGGCGTGTCGGCTATTAGGGGATTGATGAAACTCTTAAATGATTATAAGAACAAAGGGTATGATTGTAATAGCTTGGCGTATAAAAAAGTACAGTCTGTTTTGGGTGAATACATTCGGTTTCATGAAAGGGTTGAGTATGATTTGGGGCCGTTAAAAGAGGAAGTTAGGCATTATGCAGATTTTGATTGTGATATTGGTGGATATAATGAAGTTGCCGCTGAAGAATGGTTGAGGAATGCACGTGGTAATTTTGAGGAGTGTGCATTGAGTCGATCCAGTGTTCGTACGTATAGTTCTATTCCTGTCCCGGAAGAAACAATTAAAGATGTTGTCCGGATAGCAAGGAAAACTCCTTCTGTATGTAATCGCCAAGCATGGCACACTTATATAGTCAAATCTCCTGAGGTAAAGGGTAAGCTTATGGAACTGCAAACTGGATGTCGGGGATTTGGGGATACGGCAGATTTTATGGCTGTAATAACCACAAACTTGCGTTCATTTGTTGGGCCTTCTGAGCGTAATCAGGCTTATATAGATGGGGGGTTGTATGCAATGTCTTTTTTGTATGCATTGCATTATAAGGGAATCGGGGCTTGTCCCCTTCATTGGATGGTACCTCCGGAACGGTCTGAAAAGCTTCGTTCGCTTTTAAACATTGGGGCTAGTGAAAATATAATTATGGTTATTTCTGCGGGAGGTATTCCTCCTCTTTTGCGTACCGCAAAATCAGTCAGACATAAAGTGGATAGTCAGATAACATTTGTTTGACTGATTGCTGCAGTTTGTGCGTTTTTATTAATAGTTCCCACTTTGGGATTAACACCTTGCTTGAGGTTGTGAAACTAAACCATGATAGTTAAAACTATAACATGCCATGACGTGTATAATTATGGAGCGACCCTTCAGGCATACGCTTTGATGAAATACTTACAAAATCAAGGGCATGAAGTCGAAATTATAGATTACAAGCCTTTATATTTGTCTACGCGGATGGAACTTTTTGCCGTGACACCAAAATGGAGGTCTAGAAGACTAGCTGTTAGAGTTGCGTATCTCGTGGCTAAATTTTTTGTTCGGATTTGGGTTAATGCGCGCTCTTGCAAGAAAGAGTTTGATGATTTTAAAAACACATTCATGTGTGTAACCAGGGATAGGTATCGGAATAATTCGGAATTAAAAAAGAATCCGCCTCCGGCTGATGTTTATGTTGCGGGTAGTGATCAAATTTGGAATACCAATAGTGAAAATGGGCGGGATCCGGCATTTTATTTGGACTTTGCACCACCAGAAATACGTCGCGTTTCTTATGCTGCAAGTTTTTCCGTATCTGAGATTATGCCTGAGTATAAGGATTTTGTGCGGGGAATGATCCAACGACTTGATTCTGTTTCTGTGCGGGAGCGCCGAGGAGTAGAAATATTGAAGTCGATCGGGTTGAGTGAGGGAGTTCATGTTCTTGATCCTGTGTTTCTTTTGGGGCGTAGTTTCTGGGATGGGTTTTCGGGGAAAAAAATATCTGGGAAGTATATATTGGTGTATGATTTTGATGGGAATGACGGGTTGAGAGAATTTGCAAAAGAACAGGCGAAAGAGCGGGGGCTGAAGATATATTCCGTCAACAATTACAAGCGAACCTCTTATGCTGATGTAGATTATTACCGGGCTGGCCCCCAAGAGTTTTTGTCTCTTGTTAAAAATGCAGAGGTTGTCGTGGGAAACTCGTTTCATGCTCTTGCTTTTTCATTGATTTTTGAAAAGGATTTCTATGTTTTTTGTAGGTCAAGACACCAGGTGAATTCCCGCATGGAAGATCTTCTCGATCTGGTTGGATTGAGTGACCGCATGATTTGTCATGCAGAGCAGGCTTCTTCACCATCTGTAATCGATTATGAGGTTGTTGGAAAAGTGCTGGCTGCTCATATCGAGCAGTCGAAGAGGTATTTAAATGGCGCGATATGCGGCGATTTTTAAATTAAATTATTTTAATTGATCACGCCGGACAGTTTGTTATTAACAATGGCCTCGTTACGTAAAAAAACGCTAAAGGGTATGCAGTGGAGTCTGATTGGCTCCGCCGGGAACTCGATCTTGCAGATGGTGGTGATGGTAGTTATCACCCGTTTGATTGCTCCGGAAGAGTTTGGGGTGATGGCAATGGCGCAACTGTTTGTTCAATTTGCAACGTTCTTTGCTAATTTTGGGGTGGGTGTTGCAATTATCCGGAATGAAGAATTAACGGAAGATCATATTGCTGCAGGGTTTTGGTGTGGAATTGTCATTTCTTTGTTTATAGCGCTGGTTATGTTTTTATTGGCACCTCTATCAACACATTTGCTGGATTCATCCCGAATGCCGATTGTTGTTCGTTTGCTGGCTCTTAATTTTTTTTTTAACGGGTTCGGGATTGTCAGTATGTCTCTTCTGCAAAAGGAAATGCGTTTTGGATTCCTCGCTCTGATGACGCTTTCTACCTACGCGCTTGGATATGGTCTGGTTGGCATTCCTCTCGCCATTAAGGGATATGGTGTATACGCCTTAGTGTTTTGTATGTTAACGCAAACGGCTCTTAGGGTTGTTACACTATTAATTGCTGCGCATCATCGAGTGCGTCCTTCTCGGCAGCTTCGAATATATAAGGAAACGCTATCTTTTGGCGGGCAGCACTCCTGTGCCGGATTTCTTTCTTTTTTGGGTAGTTCAGTTGATCGCATGATGCTTGGGCGCTGGGGTGGGGCTGAAATGTTGGGGATCTATTCGCGCAGCAGTCAGCTGATCAACTACCCCATTCAGTTTTTGTCCAGTTCCATCATGCGCGTACTGTTTCCCGGATTTTCCAGTATTCAGCGAGATACAGAGCGTATGCGGGCGTCATTTCTAAAAAGCGTTTCTATGATGGCTGTCATTTTGGTTCCCGTTGCATTTTTTGCCAGCTTCACAAGCCGGGATTTGATTTTGTTGGCATATGGTTTGAAATGGGCCGAGGGGTGGCCGGCGTTGGTTGCATATTCATGGGTTGCTCCTTTGTGTGTTCTGGGGGTAATGGGTATGATGATAAATGATATTATTGGTAAGCAGTGGTATCGAATCCGTATTCACATGGAGGCTTTGATTGTTTTTGCCGTATGTATTTGGTTCGGTTTGCGATTTGGGATCAAGGGCGTTGCGGTTGGGGTTGTTGTCGGGTATTTTTATCGTTTTGTATTTACAGGTCTGTTGGTATGCAGGCTGTTGCATCTAGATAGGGTGAAATTTGTAAATTGTTTCTTTTGGCCGTGTATAGTGGGTGTTGTTTCGGTTGCGGTTCCTTTACTTGTTTTATTCTTTGGGGGTGGTCTTGTCGTTTGGATTCGCTTGATGTTCTCTGCTCTTGGAGCGGGGCTGTCATTGTTTGTTTTGGTTGTTTGCGTTTCTGTGCCACCCCTTGTGCAGATAGCTGAACTGATTGAGGGTGGATATCCTCGTATAGGATCAATGCTGAAGTTTATTAAGAGATAGGGATGCGGTTATAGCTGTCGTTGCTGGACTACTAAAGAATGCTAATGAAGAACAGTTATCGCTTGAGATTTTGGAGAAGTGCTTTGAGGATGATCAGATGAAAATTGCCTATTTGAGTCCGTTTTTATCGAAATATGCAGTTCAGCATGTTGATGGAATGGACGATGATTTTGTTAAGGCTGTGCCCGGTCGGGGTGGCATTAATGTGTGTTATCTCGTCGAGGAGCGGTTGCGAAGAAAGCAGCCGACGGTTGTCGTTACTATGGATCCGGGTGTCGCTGAGGTTACTCGTTTCCGGGGGCCATATCTGGAATACATTGTTTGCCCTATGCGGGCGACTGGGAAGACACGCGATCTGTTTAGAAAAGAACGAATGTGTCTCAAGGCAGTTGTTGAGTCGCTAAATGTTGATCTGTTCCATGTCCACTGGACTTATGAATATGCAGTAGCCTTGATTGACGCTGGACTTCAGGATAAGGCCTTGATTACAGTGCATGACCATTCATGGAAGGCCTTGCTGTCAACAACTCCTTTGTATCTCCCTAAATATTTACTGACTCGATACTACGTATTTCGAAAGGGGAAATACTTTTCTGCTGTGGCGCCGCATGTGAGTCACTATGTTGAGAAATGCAGTGGACGAATTGTTCATACCATTTCGAACTCTATTCCTCCCGAAGTGGAGGAGCTTAGTCCGCCGCAAAGAAGTGCTATTTGTCATGGGGAGATCAATGTTCTTTCAATTTCTGGGTGGGGACGGCTCAAAAATTTAAAAAATAGTATTCGGGCCTTTTCTATGTTTCGCGAAAGATTTAAGGGCGCACGTTATCATTTAGCGGGGCAAGGGTTGGCACCGAACGGTCCAGCTGAGGAGTGGGCGGTGAGGCATGCTGTTTCAGAGGGGCTGGTTTTTCATGGACTCTTATCGCATGGAGAGCTTTTTGCGTTAGCTGACAGCTGCGATATTCTCCTTCACCCGTCTTTGACCGAAGCCTGCCCGAATGCCGTACTGGAGGGGATGAGTTATGGGTTGGTTGTGATTGCTGATAAGCAGAGTGGCGGCTGCCCTTTCGTTTTAGGTAACGCCGGAGTGCTGACGGATGCTTCCAGTCCTGATGCTATATGTTCGGAGATGATTCGGATTTGCAGTGATTCGGACCTTGCCCTGTCATTATCTCAAGCCGCTCATCAACGAGCATATCGTGAATTTTCGATAGCACGCGTGTGTCGGCAGTATGAACGGCTTTATTATTCTATTTATAAAGGAGATCTTGGATGAAACCCGGCACTATCTTGCTTATACTGTTTCCCGTATTGTTTTTGATTCTGAATGTTTTTTTCAGCCCTATACAGTCAGCATTTTTTATGCTTACAGCGGGAGGGGCTCTTTACCTTATTTCAAATCCGCCCAAATTGGTATGGTTCTACGCGCTATTTATTCTTTTTGCTCCGCCTTTGTTTTTTTATTTTCCTAGTTTGAGGCAAGTCGGGACCATTTTATCCTTAGGGCTGTGGGCTTCTATGCTTCTACTGCTTTGCTTCCGAAGAGCCAGTATTAACGATCGCTTATTGAGGTTTGCGCTGGTTTTTTTAGTGGCAGGATCGATGGGGGCATTACAGGGTGATTTGATCCCAAAGAACTTCATTCAGTTTTATGTGACCTATTTAGCGGGGCTTATCTTTTTTTGGCAAGCTCGCCTGATCCTGAACGGGAAATTCCCTCGCCACTTCGCGAAATGGCTACATGGCTTCTTTCTTATTCAGTTAATAATGAATGTCCTCTACTGGAAAGGTATCAATCCAATCCAACATCAGTTTATGTATCTTCCATCGTATATGGCGGATTTTTCTGTGGGAACTCTGGGGAGTTGTGCGTATGTTGCCTATTTTACCTGTTTTTATCTGTTTTTTTTAAATGCGTTATGTAGGGAAGAGGGGCGAATAACTGTTGGATTACTGATTTTGAATTTATTGGCTTATTTTCAGTTATTTCTCACGTACACCAATCATGCGTATATGGTGTTTTCGGTTGCCGTGGTGTTTCAGTTATTTTTAATCGGCCGAAAATGGTGGAGGTGGTTACTTGCTGGATTAGGAGTTTGTGTAATTATTTTTGCAGGCGTGCAGTTGTCGAGATCAGAATATCTCCAACGACGTTTAGACAGGCAGGTCATACATGGCCCTAAGCGGATTGTGATAGATAAATTACTTGATCGGGACGGTTTGTCAGTGTTGGTTGGTGAGGGCCCGGGGGCGGTTGTGTCGGGAGTCGCGATGGCGACTGGGGCACCCAAGGCGTTTGAGTATTTGACGGATGTCTACTTGACGACAAGTGGGCAGCGCGAACTGGTCGGAGGCAGTATCTTTCAGCAACCGGTAACAGAAATTTCCGTATTGTTTGGAGAGACTGGTGCGGTCGGGATGATTAGTTATTATGGCATATTGTTGTTTTTAGCGATAACGGTTACTTTGCGATATTGCCGGGGTGAGTATAGTAATCCAATACAGCGAGCTCTTGCTGGCTCTTTCCCTTTCGTTGTTTTGTTTATGCTGGGAATTTCCTCGTTAACCTTAGTTTTTGCTGATGATGTGATGGTTGTTTTATTGTGGGGAATGGCTGCGCTGGTCTGGGATCCGGCGCCGAGGGAGCGGTCTGTATGAAGGTGGTGTTTAATATAAATTACCCTGTTGCATGGGCTCCGGGAGGAGGGGGGCTTACGCTTTTTGAGATGAAGAATGCACTCAAGAAGTGCGGCGTTGAGACGGGGTGGATGAGGAACGAAGACACAAGTTTATCGGCCGATATTCTGCATTCATGGGGGCACTGCCACGATGCCTTGCTGGACATAGCCCATAACAAAGGGGTCAAGGTGGTTGCGGATATTCAGAACGGTACCGCCATTCAGGACTATCGGCCCTTTCGCCTGATGATCAGAAGGTACTTAGACCAATTTGCAAAAGGCATGCTTGGGTATAAGCGATATTGCTCCGTTCTTAATCGTGGTATGTATAGTAAAGCAGATGCTCTGATCTCAAATAATCCTGCCTATTTGGAGTATGTGTGCCGGGTATTTAATGTTCCAGTATCTAAAACCCATGCTATTTGGCGAGGCGTGCGGGATCCTTTCTTTGAAATAAATGGTCTGAAAAAAAAGGAGCATTTGGTTTGCGTAGGGTCTATTCTTCCGTTGAAGAATCAGGTTCTTTTGGCACGTATCGCTAAAGAAGAAAAAGTTCCTATAAAATTTATTGGTCCGCCTCATCCTGAGTCGGAATCTTACGTCAGGGAGTTTGAGAACGCAGTGGATGGGCGCTATGTGACATGGGAAAGAGGGATTATCGATTCAGAAGAGCTGGCTCAAAGAGTGGGCGAATCCATGGGGTTGGTTTTGCTAAGTTCTTATGAAAGCTATGGCAATGTAATTATGGAGGCCTTGGCTGCAAAAGTACCCGTCCTGGCTTCAAGTTTATTTAGCTTGCAGAGTATTTATGGCAACGATATCCAATATGTTTCCACACCGCTAGATGCGCATGTTGCGCCAGCCCTTACGGCTTTTTACGACCAGTCGTGCCGGATGGGTGGAACCGTTGCCCCTGCCCAAATAAAACCCTTGCGATGGAGTCAGGTCGCTCAGAAGGTCATAGAAGTTTATAAGGAATGCGGGGTAAACCCTTGAAATGGGTCGCTGCCGGGTTGTTCCATCTTCTGAGAATCCGGCATAGAGAAATAATGGTTTGTATGCGAGAGGTTTATAAATGAGAGGGCAGTCATATCCAAAAAATGAATGGATTCGAAACAGCCAGGTGGCTGATCTGTATTTGAACCTGTTGCGCCGGAAGAGTAAATGGGCGCGCGTTGTTGGGACATTAATTGGGTGCGATATCGGATGCCCGTTGCCCGAACGCCTGTTTTTGCCCCACCCCAATGGTATTATTGTGGGGAGCGAGTCAGTGCTTGAAAGTGATGTCGTGCTAAATCATCAGGTTACTTTGGGCGGTAAAGATCCTTACTATAAGGGGGAGAGCTTAAAAAATGAGTACCCCGTGCTAAGGCAGGGTGTTTATGTCGGGGCGGGTGCAAAAATTCTCGGAAACTGCACGATCGGTGAATGGGCTATCATCGGTGCAAACGCTGTCATCACAAAGGATATTCCCGCCAATACAACAGTAGTTGGTTTCAACAAGATCGTCGAAGATCGATCGATTTAAACTCAGGAGAGATGAATACATGAAGTTTTCGGTAGTGACTCCCTGTTATAATTATCGCCAATATCTTGGCGCAGCATTAGAGAGTGTGTTAGATCAGGTGGCAGAATGCCCGGCTGGTTTGCAGGTGGAGCATATTGTTATTGATGGCGGTTCTACGGATGGAACCGTGGATATTCTTGGTAGTTTTGAGTCACAGGTTTTAGAAAAAGAGTTGGATGGGGTCTATGCTTTCCGATGGGTTAGTGAACCGGACAGGGGGCAGTCTGACGCCATCAATAAAGGGTTGCGCATAGCAACCGGTGATGTTGTCTGCTGGCTTAATGCCGACGAACGTTATGTTCCCGGAGCACTAGCTAAAGTTGCACGCGTATTTCATGAGACCCCATCGGCTGATGTGATTTACGGAGAGCCGGTGTTTACGGACAAGGCCGACAAGGTCATAAAAGAAAAAAAAGATCATCGGTTTGATCGGAACATTCTACTCTATTACGGATGCTATATCACATCCTGCTGTACGTTTTGGAGAAGGAGAATACTGGATGAAGGGCATTATTTGGATGAGAGTTACAGGGCTACGATGGACTATGAATACTATGTTCGTTTGATGCATTTGGGGTATAACTTTCTTTTTCTGCCGGTAACAATTGCATCCTTTATATGGCACGATCAAAACGTTAGTACGGTGTTTGCTGATGTCCGCCGTGCTGAGCGTCTTCAGGTTCAGCGGCAATATGGAGTGAGCATGCCATTTTTCAAGCAAACCCCAACGTGTGTTTTAGATGGCCTAGCGAAGGTGTTTAAACTTAAACGGGGTTTCATGACGCTACCTCGGCGCATTTGCTGTCGTTAATCCCCGCACGGATTGGAACATAAATTAATGGACGTCGAATCAAAAAAACTCATTGAGATCCTTGATGTCTTCGATGCGAAAGACATCGCGTATGTGTTAGTAGGGGAGGATGCGCAAGCGCTCGCAGATCAAGTGCAGAGCGATGTAGATATTGTCGTTCGGTCGTCTGATTTATCCAATCTTCACTCCAATCTTTTGAAAATTTCTTCGTTTCTTGGGGCGCAGCTGGTTCAAGTTCTTCAGCATGAAGCGTGCGCTTTCTATTATGTGGTTTCGTGGAGAGAAAATGATCGAGAGCTCTATTTGCGTTTAGATGTTTGTTCGGACTATGTGCGCAATGCACGTCGGTTTTTGACGGCCGATGAAATGCTTGCTGGTCGGCGAAAAGATGTTGCCACGGGGTTCTATTTTCCGGCTCCTGAAAAGAATCTGCTCTACTATCTGTTGAAGAAGATCGACAAGGGGGCGATCAATGATGAGCAGTTCGCGTATTTGCTCAAAAATCTGGCGGCCAGTGAGTCTGACGTGCTGCCGGAGTTGCGGCGTTTCTGGGCGGAGGATCAGTCCAAACAAATTTTCCAATGTTTGGATCACAAAGATCGGTCTGGCTTCCAAGCCATGATCCCGATGCTTCAGCAGTCTTTGCGTGCCCAATGTCGTCCATCCATAAAGAGCAGGGCTCAGGATGTGGCTAGAATGTGTAAACGGATCCTGCAGCCGACAGGCGTTTGGGTTGCGGTTCTCGGTCCGGATGGCTGTGGAAAAAGTTCCGTGATTGACTTGTTGCTTCCTCGTCTGGAGCCTGCATTCCGTAGAACCGGCTTGATGCATTTCCGGCCTAAGGTGGGATATCGGGGTCCCGCTGATCAGTCTCATGCTGCCGATCCTCACAATCAGCCGGATCGGAGTGTGGCCGGGTCGATCCTGAAGCTTGGATATTATACCGCGGACTACATCATCGGTTATTTTCTGAAAGTTTTGCCTGCTCGAATTCGTTCCACGTTTATCGTTTTTGATCGTTACTACGATGATCTGCTCGTGGACCGGAAACGTTACTGTTATGGAGGCCCGGTCTGGTTATTGAAGGCGGTGCGACCCTTTATTTCGAAACCAGATCTGGTGTTTTGCCTGGATGCACCTGCCGAAGTGCTTCGGTCGCGCAAGCAGGAGGTTCCGTTTGAGGTGACTGCCCGCCAGCGCACTGCCTATCGTGAGCTGGTTTCCAAGCTTCGGAACGGGCATGTGATCGATGCCTCCCAGCCGCTCGAAAAGGTTGTGCATGATGTGGAGTCTGTTGTTCTTGATTTTATGGAGCGCCGGACAGCGAAGCGGATGCATTGATTAACAGTCCGAGAAAGGTCCACTTCTTTATTATGGCTCTTCGTGAAATTTAATGGAGATGGTAGTAAAGCTAGAACAATTTTTGACAGGATAACAGGATTTCGAGGATGTCTTTCAATGAGGGGATGGGATCTGGTCGATCGGCATACTTTACCCACAAAAAGCTTGTTCCTGTTGTATTTCGGCTCTCCCGAAATTAATTTTCGGGATAAAAATGGAAGCGGATGAACCGGATATTAATCCTGATGATCCTGTTATCCTGTCAAAAACTTTCTATTCCATGAAAATCTAAGAGGAAGCTTTGTTTTCTTTAATCACATGAAGTATACGCACAGTTGGTCTTTTTTCTTTGGTTTAGGTGAGCGGGTAATGGCTCTTCCCGGATGGTGGAAGCCGCGCTTATACATTGTTTCCAAAGGTTGGAAACAACGCTGGCAGGATTCTTCTTTTTATCCAGCGTTTAAGTTGCGTGCAAAATGTTTCAAGTTGGTTGTCCGGTTCTTGGCGATGTGTGGACTTTTTCGGGTCCGCACTTCTTTGCGCGGGGAACCCCCCTTCCGTTCCGGGCGTCGTGTTGTTCTGTTGCGTGGAGCCGAAGGGCTTTCTCAGAAGCTGATTGCCCGCGTAGTGGATGAACCGAGCTCTAAAACGGTTGCATACATAAAGTATGCGGAAGATGGGCTCGCTCGGGATAAGGTGGAGGCCGAGCATCGCATTTTAACGGAGTTGGAAAAACAGAGCACATCGCTCGCTCCCTTTGTGCTCAATTATGGATCTTTTGGAAATGGCATCGCGTTGGAGGTCTCTGCGGTTGAGGGGGAGATGCGGGAGGCGAAGCTTCCCGTATCAGAAATCAGAAATCAGATGTCAGAGGTCAGAGAGTATCTTGAACAGCTGCACGTATCTGATGAGCTGTTTGAGATTGACGAGCATCCGGCGGTTGTTCGCCTTCGCGAACAACTGCTGAGTTATACATCTGACAATCCTAAAGCCCAAAGCCTAATGCCTAATGCCTCGCAGTTCTCTCAATGGCTTGCTCCATTGAGAGAACGCGCATGGCCTGTCGTGATTCAGCATGGTGATTTTACACCGTGGAACATAATCCAGAGGACAGAGGCCGGAGGACAGAAGTCAGAGGATTACAGTCCCCCGATAACAGATTTTCAGATAACGGATAACGGAGCTACGCTCCTTTGCGCGATTGATTGGGAAGAAGGGGTTTTGGATGGTTCCCCCCATTTTGATTTCATCTATTTTATTCTTCAGTCGGGGTGTTTGATTCACGGATGGGAGCCTCAGCGTACGGTTGACTATCTGCTACCTTTGTTGGAGAGCGAAGGTTTGTCTGAAAAGGAGTCGGTCTCTCTGATTAAGCTTTGTGCCTTGGAGGCCTATTTCCGATTCGGTGCAGAATCAGGCAATCCAAAGCTGCAGGATTTCAGAAAACAGGTTTTTTCCTATGCTTCCCAATAACCAGTCTCCCCAAGTAGCAGAGCAAAGCTCGCTACAGGGCAAGTCAATAACCACAAGCCCCGTGGAAGCATCTTCCACAGGGGATAACACGCAGAGATTAAGACGCTTGCGCGTCCTGATCTCTGCGTACGCCTGCGAACCCAACAAAGGGTCCGAGCCTGCCGTGGGATGGAATGTTGCCACGGAGATGGCGAAGCACCACGATGTCTGGGTGTTGACCCGCGCCAACAACCGGACGGTAATCGAGGAGGAGCTGAAAGAGCGCCCGGTTCCGGGGATTAATTTTGTCTATTACGACCTGCCAGAATGGGCGATGTGGTGGAAAAAAGGGGGGCGGGGCGTTCAGATTTATTATTATCTATGGGAAGTTTTTTCAGAGAGCGTCGTTCGACGGACAGAACGACAGATTGGGTTTGATGTAGCTCATCATGTGACCATTGTCCGCTATTGGACTCCAAGCAATCTGCGGAATATTCGCGTTCCGTTTGTCTGGGGGCCCGTTGGTGGAGGAGAGTCGACTCCTAAAGCACTCAAAAAAAACTTTTCGTTAAAAAACCGCATCATTGAGCAGGTTCGGGATCTCATGCGATGGATTGGAGAATGTGATCCACTGGTTCGGAAGACTGCTCGTAAAAGTAGCTTGGCGATCGCTACAACAAATGAAACCGCCGCCCGCCTGAAAGCTTTGCGGGGGGAGCGGGTACAAGTGCAATCCCAACTGGGGACGGGTGCGTTAACGGCTTCGTTAGAAGTTGATGACGGATCGGATCCAAAGATTGTTCGTTTTATTTGTATCGGTAAGCAGATCTATTGGAAAGGGTTCGATTTAGCGCTGAAAGCATTCGCTAATGTTGACATAAATAATGCTAAGTTGATTTTCGTTGGGGAAGGCCCTGAGCATAAATCGTTGCAGGATTTAGCTTCTGACTTGGGACTGCATGATAGCGTTCGCTTTGAAAAATGGATGGATCAAAAAACGCTACATGAGTTGCTTGTGAAATGCGATGCGCTGATCCATCCCAGTTTTCATGATTCCGGAGCGTTTGTCTGTTTGGAGGCAATGGCGGCATCAAAACCGGTCATTTGTCTGGATCTCGGGGGGCCTGCTGTTCAGGTGACCTCAGAAACAGGTATTAAGGTGGCCGCCTTAAACCCAAAGCAGACGGTGCAGGATCTAGCCTCGGCGATGAGACGGTTGGCGATTGACCCAGCCTTGCGGAAACAAATGGGCGATGTCGGGCGCAAGAGGGTTGAGGAGCATTTTCTATGGACTGCAAAAGTCGATGCGTTTTGTCAAATGTATGAATCTATTCTCGAAAGCAAGGATTGCCATGTTCGCTAAACGCCAACCGGAAGATCGCCGCCGGGTTCTGGTGGTCGGACAGGTTCCTCCACCATGGGGTGGGCAGGCTGTGATGATCAAAAAGCTGTTGGATGCAAAACTGCACGGAGTGGAACTTTTCTTTGTTCCGATGTCGTTTTCGGCCGATATGGATGAAATCGGGCGTTTCCGATGGAAGAAGCTGTTGCAACTTCCTTTGTTGGTTTTCCGGATATGGGCCGCTCGATTTAAATATGGGTGCAAGGTGTTTTATTATCCCCCTGGAGGCGAAAGCCTGACGGCAATTTTTAGGGACATCATGGTTCTGCTAAGTTGCCGCATTCTCTTCAAAAAAGTGGTGTTTCATATTCACGCCGGAGGTTTCACAGAGGTTGCTGAGAAGGCGCCGTTGCCGATTCGGCTGTTAGCCGGATGCGCATACCGAAAACCTGATCTGGCGATTCAGCTCACAGAAAAAAGTCCGCCGGATGCTTTGCGCATTGGAGCCCAGAAGACTGTTTTTGTGCCCAACGGCCTGGCGGATGAGGGGATCAGCTATATCGATGAGTTTCGCCATGTCAGTACTGACCGGCCTCTTACGTTATTATTTGTTGGTGTGGTCAGCCCCAGCAAGGGGGTTATGGTTTTGCTCAATGCGTGTGCGCAGTTGCTGGCGGACGGAGTTGAGTTTCATTTGGGGGTTATGGGGCGGTTCTATTCGCCGGAGTTCGAGGCGGAGTGCCGTTCTTTTATTCATTATCATGAACTGGATGGACACGTTGAGTTTTTGGGTGTGCTGACAGGCGGCGACAAGTGGACAGAGTTCTGTGCTGCTGATGTGTTCTGCTTTCCTTCCCACTTCGAGTCAGAAAACCAAAGTTTAGTGATTCTTGAGGCAATGCAGTTTTGCCTTCCTTGTGTCGCATCCGACTGGCGCGGGATGTCCGCGATGATTAAGGATGGGCAGACCGGCTTCCTTGTTCCTGTCAAGGATCCGTACTCCTTTGCTGAGAGGATTGCGAAGCTGGCGACTGATCCAGTGTTGCGGATGCAGATGGGTAAACGTGCTCGTGAGGTTTATCTCGAAAAATACACGGATGAGATTTGGCGGCAAAATATGGAAACAACACTGAGGGAGCTTTGATGAAATTGCTGGTAACGGGAGCCTCCGGCTTCATCGGAACAAATTTTGTGGATCATTTCGGCAAGCTGGATTGTGAGCTACTTAATCTGGATATTCAAAAACCTTTAAACTCAGGCCATGAGAAGTTCTGGAAAAGAGCGGATATAATGAATCCGGTCGAGCTGGCCGCCGCCTTCGCGGAGTTTGCTCCGACGCATGTGGTGCATATGGCTGCGCGTGCCGAGTGCGATGAGACGACGACTGTGGAAGAGGGCTATTCCGCCAATACCGTCGGCACAGAAAATGTGCTGAATGCGATTAAAAAGACTCTATCCATCGAGCGGGCGATCATTGTTTCTACTCAATATGTTTGCGGGCCGGGTCGTCTGCCGGAAAATGATGAGGATTATTTCCCGCATACGGTTTATGGGCAGAGCAAAGTCATTACGGAGCAGCTGACTCGCAAGGCCGATCTTTCCTGTATCTGGACACTGGTCCGGCCAACCAATATCTGGGGGCCGTGGCATTTGCGTTACCGGCGTGAGGCCTGGCGGGTGATTAAAAAGGGGCTCTATCTGCATCCGACCGGCGCACCGGTTGTCCGATCCTACGGGTATGTAGGAAACATTGTCTGGCAGATGGAACAGATTCTGAAAGCTCCGGCGGAGAAGGTGAACCGGCAGATATTTTATGTTGGCGACCGCCCGATCGATATTTACGAATGGGTGGATGCCTTTTCGATGATCCTGCGCGGACGTCATGCTCGCAAGATTCCGCGCTTTATTTTACGAATGATCGGTCTGGTTGGTGATGCCGCCGGGCTAGTACGAATCAAATTCCCGCTGACCTCTTCCCGCGTTCGAAGCATGACCCAGGACTATCTGACCCCGATGGATAAGACCTTTGAAACCTTCGGTGCACCGCCGTGCTCATTGATGCAAGGGGTTGAAAAGACTGTTTGTTGGTTGGAGGAACAAGAAGGATGATGCCTCTCATTAAAACCTGTTCAGTCCGTGGGCCAGGTCTCAGGGGATTTTTTTGTGAATAACAGATCCGGTTTGTTGTTCGGGCTGTGGTTTTCTCTGGCCCTGCCGTCAATCGCTGTATTTAAGAAGGCGGGCGGAGAGTGGGCGCTGGCTTATTTTATTTTTTCGTTGGTCGGTGTATGGGCCGTGACTGCATTATTTCGGTTGGCACAGCGCCGTATTGCGATTCGGTGGGGGCTTCGGGGCCTTGCGACACTTTGTGCTCTGTCGGCGACTGTGACTTTTTTTGTGGTCCACCCCATAATCGATGAGACGGGTATTCGGGTTGGTGCCGTTGAGGTCGGGGCGTCGGATACTGACGATGCGATTGATGTGGGCATATCCGCGTTGTTGGCCGGGAAGAATCCCTACAGGGAGAGTACCTTTTTGGGAAACCCGCTGACTCCGCTCCCCGGGGCGTTCCTGATGGCTTCCCCCTTTTACTTGCTCAAAAACAGTGCTCTTCAGAATTTATTTTGGATCGGGCTGCTGATCTTGTTGTTTGCGAGGACGGTTGGTCGTCCCGCTTCCGCATCGGCGTTGCTGATTCTTTTAATTCTCGGGTCGCCATGCGTTTTGTATCGCATTGTGCAGGGCGGCGATTATTTCAGTAATAACATCTATATTCTATTGGCAATGATGGCTCTGTGGAAGGGCTCTCCCGAACGAGGAACGTTTTGGTTGCCTGCCGCAGTATTTGCGGGCATTGCTTATGCTTCTCGTCCCAATTTTTTGTTTCTGGGGCCGATGATGCTTCTGCTCTTGTCACGAAAATACTCGTGGCGACACTCATTCCGAATACATATGATTTCTGGCGCAACTTTCTGCCTTCTCGTCTTGCCGTTTTGGATACATGATCCGTCGAGTTTTAGTCCGTTGCACCTCGCCGAAAAAGTGGAGTTTGGCAGTTTTGGATCGATACTGAGATGGATGGTTCCTGCTGTGGGTTTGACCGTATCTGTTATGTTCGGGATGTGGGGGGATGAGGGTGATAACTGTGCACTCTTCAGGTATGCTTTCTGGATCCAACTGTTAATGGTATTCATGGTGATGTTATTTGCATCAATTCACGCAGGACATTTACGCTGGTATGCAGAACCTGTTTTAGCATTTTTATTTATGTTTTTTGGTGTTTATGGGTATGGGGTACCTTTGTTCCGGAAGCTTGTGGAGAGCGGAATATAATCATTCCTGCATTAAGCACATGCCTTGTCGAAAAGCTTGAGATACAAAGGATTGTCTAATGAAGACCGACTGCGGTTGGTGTGGCGCCGAGTTTCTTTGGATAAAATAGATTATGAGAGCAAAACGATTAATAAACGGACTGTTGAATGCAGTGCCGCTGGTTCTCTTCAGCGGCATGCTGGTTGCGCTGTTATTGGCCCGGATCACCTTGGGACTGACACTTCCCTGGTGGGGGGCATGGGCGCTTGGCATTTTTTGGGGAGTCATCGTTTTTGACCACCTGATTCGTGTCGAGCTGTTTAAGCAGATCGGTGGGTTTGTTGTGACTTTCATTGCGGTGCTGATTCTCATCGGGGCCCTGGCGCCGAAGGAAACGGTTGCCCGCTCCCCGAGGATGGCTGCAGATCAGGTGGTGCGGCAGATGGAGGCCACCTGGAATGCAGTATATCACGGCAATATTTTTAAAAACTACAGCCTGAAACAGCAGCTGATCGATTACGGAACCGGTCTCGGCAATCTCGATCCGTTTCGGCATGGAAAAATGATTCTGTTTGCCCTGCTCGGGTTTGCGCTGGGGGTTGTGTATCTCTTTCCGATTGAGCCATTTCGCCGATGGCGAAATGCGTTTGGGAGTGGGGGAGTAGAGGAGTCTTGGAGTCGTGGAGAAACGAAGTCTAACACCCATACACCCATACATCCATACGCCCATACTTTTCAGCGAAGTGGAAGCGCTGCGTACATATGCCGTTGCGCGACGCTTTTCCTCGCCGGTGCGGTTTTTGCCCTTCAGGTCGAGCTTCTGCAGGTGCTCTCTCCGACGCGATTGGTGACGGGGCTCAGTCTGCTCGACAGCTGTCTGGGACTGCTGGCCGGCCTTCTCCTGTTTGTGCCGGTGCACCTCTTTTACGTATTTCTTGCGGAACGCCGGAAGAAAGGCTCCCCGCGGTTCAATGTGCTTGGGGTCGGGGTTGATGCCGTGAATATGGGAGACTGCCTGAAATTATTTGAGGAGATTATTAGCTGGAAGCCGACAGCTGACAGCATGCAGCTTAAAAGGGCTGTTGGCTGTGAACTGAACGCTGAAAGCTCTTACAGCAATCCTTCTCAGGATGAAGCCGGGACGTTGGACATGTCCGGAAGGCGGAAGACAGAAAACAGCGAGCTGTCGTCAGTGACCAGGCATCTGTCATCCGGGCGGGATGCCCGTCTTCCCGCGATGACCGCGGCCCTCGGTGTGGCCGGCATTGTGGAGGCGCGCCGCAACCAGAAGCTGCAGCGGATTCTGAATGAATCGGTGCTGAATACGCCGGACGGCATGCCGCTTGTCTGGCTTGGCAAGCTCTTCGGTTACCGGAGTATTGAGCGGGTTTATGGTCCCGATCTGCTCCGCGATGCCTGTGCCTATGGCGAGGCCCGGGGCTGGCGCCACTTCTTTTATGGGGCCGCACCCGGCATTGTCGAGAAGCTGAAGATCGCGCTCGAGCAGAAGCATCCTGCCATTCGGGTGTCCGGCATCTACTGCCCGCCATTCCGTGACCTGACGCCTGAAGAAGAGACCGAAGTGGTCGATATGGTGAATTCTTCGGGAACCGATATCTTCTGGATCGGCATCTCGACGCCGAAGCAGCTCTATTTTATGGACCGGATACGCAGCCGGCTGACCTGTAAGATCATCTGTCCGGTGGGGTATGCGTTTGATGTGAATGCCGGAGTGGAGGAAGATGCGCCGGACTGGGCTAAATATTCCGGGTTCCAGTGGCTCCACCGGGCAATCAAGCAGCCGCGGCTCTGGAAGAGATACCTTCCGGACAATCCCCGGTTCGTGTGGGAGGTGATTCTGCAGGTGCTGCATTTAAAGCGGTATCCGATGCTGATGCACGAGCGCATTGTTGAGCCGGAGACCGATGCCGAGGGCTATCCGCGCTTTCCTGCGGGCGTGGTGTCGCTTTCGGCCATGTCACTTGAAGGGGCCCGTGATCGGGTACTCAACTGGGTCAGGACCGGGCAGCGGCACTATGTGAACATTTGCACTGCGGATACCATGGTCCAGTGCTTCGACCGGCCGGATATGGCAAAAATTGTGAAAAATGCGGGGATGGCGACGACGGACGGCATGCCGCTGGTCTGGCTTGCGCATCACTATGGGTTTAAAGATGCAACGCGGGTTTATGGGCCGGACCTGATGCTTGAACTGTGCCGGGTCACTTCAGATCCGGCCGGTTTTCGGTGTTATGATTTAGGTGTTAAGCGGGACGAGCATGCCCGTGAAAGCCTAAAACCCAATCACCTAACACCTAACACTGAAAAGAAATGCATCTCGCATTTTTTCTACGGCGCCACCGACGAGGTGCTCGAGCAGTTGAAGGCCAACCTGCTCAAAAAGTTTCCGGATCTGAAGGTCGCGGGCATGTATTCTCCGCCGTTCCGGCCGCTCACAGATGCGGAAAAGGATGAGGTGGCCGAAATGATTAATGCGTCCGGTGCGGATATCGTCTGGTGCGGACTGGGCACTCCGAAACAGGATTACTGGGTGGCGGAGTTCCGGCCGCGCCTGAATTGCGCTGCTATTCTGGCGGTGGGGGCCGCCTTCAACTTTCATGCGGGCCATGTTCGTCAGGCTCCCCGCTGGATGATGTGCGGCGGGCTGGAGTGGTTTTTCCGCCTGTGTACGGAGCCCAAGCGTCTCTGGCGGCGGTATCTCATCGGCAACCCGCGTTTTATCATGTTGACCTGGCGGCAGTTTTTAAGCCGCAGTTAAAAGGTCTGCAATTTTGATTGCGAGAGAATGAGGTAGACATTTTAATTCATCGAATCAATACCAAGCAATCGTTTCAAAACTTGATGTACTGGCATTTAAACTATGAATCAAATAAATCAAGGAATAACAATTGACCCGGCAGGTCATCGTGCTCATCCGTTTATGCGGCGCCGACTTGCAGATGCTGCTATGATGCACTTGACGGATGGTCTCATGCTTTTCCTTGCAATATTTGTTGGGGACAGTCTCTTGCTTCTTTTTCATGGGATTCCAATCCAAATGGAACGCATGTTGTTTTTGATTCCGGTGTGGTGGATTGGAACCTGGTTTGTGCAGCTGGTGCCGGGATGGGGCCTTGGGACGGTGGAGGAACTGCGTAGAATAGAGTTGCTTCTTGTTACTGTTTTTGCAGGTGTCGCCGTTGCTCTTTTCCTGGGAGTTACCGACCGAGGGGGGAGTAGGATTACTTTTTTGTCTGCATATGTGATTGCGGCCGTTCTCGTGCCGGTTGGTCGATCAGCGATGAAACAGATTCTCGCAGCCATAAATCTTTGGGGAGTTCCCGTGTCAATTTATGGGGATCGAGAGAGTGTTCCTGAGGTGGCTAAAGCATTGCGGAGCGATCGTGCCTTCGGTTTTATTCCACAGGCAGTACTGAGTGACGACTACGGTTTGGGGGATGTTGCAGAAGGCGTTCCGGTCTTGGGCGGATTGCATAATACAACGCGCCGTACTCCTATGGCTGTTGTTGCTTTGCCTCATTTGGAGAGAGAAAAGTTGATCGAATTGCTGGAAGGACCTCTTGAAATTTATCGGACGATTCTTTTGATTCCTGATTTGAAATGTGCGCCCTCGCTGTGGGTTAAGCCTTGTGATTTGAAGGGTATTTTGGGATTGGAGCTTCGGCGCAATCTGCTGGATCCAATGTCTTCGTTTTGTAAAAACTTTGCTGAATGGATCTTGGTTTTTTTAACCCTGCCAATCTGGGGCCCTTTGTGCCTTTTTTTGATGTTGTTAGTGTGGTTGCACGATCTTTCCGCTCCTGTATATGCTCAAACCCGTTTGGGAAAAAATGGACGGCTTTTTAAGGCATATAAGCTTAGAACCATGGTTCCGGATGCAGAAAGTGTTTTGTTGGAAAAGCTTTCGACAGACCCTGTTTTGAAGAAAGAGTGGGAAAAACACTATAAGTTAAAACAGGATCCTCGCATTACTTTGGTAGGTAAGTTTTTAAGAAAGACATCTTTGGATGAAATCCCTCAATTGTGGTGTGTGTTAATAGGTAAGATGGCGCTGGTTGGTCCGCGGCCTTTACCGGATTATCATCATAATGAACTGGAGTTGCGTACGCAGCGTCTTCGAATGAGGGTTCGGCCGGGGATTACAGGATTGTGGCAGGTCTCGGGGCGCAGTGATTCGGGAACGACCGGAATGGATCGCTGGGATACATATTATGTGACCAACTGGTCGGTATGGCTGGACATTGTGATTCTTGCCCGTACGTTGCGTGTTGTTCTTTTCGGAAGCGGTGCGTATTGACGATGCGCAACGCTTTATTGCGAGTATATATCCTAACATTTGTACTCAAACGCCTATGAAGCTGATTGATAAAATTACGGTTATTCTCATTCTCCTCGTCTTAATCACGGGTTTTTCTATCTACGGCGTATGGGAAGACAAAATGATGTTTTTGTCATTGCTGATTCCTGTAGTTTATATTGCGCTTGCCATGTGGGTGGTTGCTGCCGGGTGGCGAGCGGCGAATGGTCGCGGCAGGACGTCGGAGATTCCGTGCCGGAAGACGGAGGGTCGAGAGCAGCGTTCTGATGATAAGATACAGAGGACAGAAGACAGAGGGGCTGGGCGACCGCATTCTTTCGTTCTTCGTCCATCTGCCGCTGGAATGATGATTCCGCCCGGAGGAATCATGCTTTTTCTTTTCTGGTCTTACAGTGCACTCATGATTCCGTTTTCGGTTATTCCGTATGAGGCTAAAATCAGTACCCTTCGTTTGGGATGTTACGTCGGCACATATTGGGTGGTTGCCAATATCTGTTCACGGTTCTCGCGGCGTAAGGTGGTGTGGGTGACTTTACTGCTGGCCCTGTTGGGTGTGGCTCTGTACAGCCTGGTTCAGCACAAAATCAATTTTGATATGTTATTCGGGAGCGAACGTTACGCCGATTATGGAGGGCGTCTAGGGGGAACATATATTTGTCCTAACCACATTGCTCACCTGTTCCAGATGTGGATGCCTTTCTGTTTTATTTTTCTATTCGTTCCGCAGTTAGGTTGGTTTGGGCGAATTTGTTTTGGGTATGCCATTCCCGTATTTGGACTGCTTATATATCAAACTCAGTCCAGAGCAGGACTGCTGGGCGCTGTCGTTTCCGTTGGGATGCTTTTTCTTTTGTTGATGCTTCGCAAAAGCCGCAAGGCGTTTGCAATCGCGCTGGTTGCTGCGCCATTGCTGGTTGTTAGCGGAATTGGTGGTTTGTGGGCCGGTTCGTCGATGTTCCGTGAGAGAATGGAGCCAGTCTTCCAGGTCTTGAATAAAGCGATGGGCGGGAACTGGGAAGAGGTGGCTTCTCTGGATTTTCGACCGATGACCTGGGCGGATGCAGGTCTTATGATTGCGCAGGATCCGATTACGGGGTATGGGCCGGGGAATTATGGACAGAGTTTTCCAGAGTTTCGAATGCGATGGCGGGCGACCCGTCGGGAAACGGTTCATCCGCACAATGAACCGCTCGAACTGCTTGCTGAGTATGGTATCGTTGGGGCATTGCTTTTTGCCGGTGCAGTAATCTGTTTCTGTATCTCTCTGGTTCGGGTGATTAAAGACTCCGATCGACGTTCTTATGCTTTACCCGCTGCTGCGATGCTTGCTGCATTAGCCGGAACGTTTGTGCATGGCTTATTTGATTTCGAATTACGCATATTTCCCAATGCTCTCATGCTTTCTGTTCTGGCTGGCTGCGCTGCTGCTCCGACCCGAAAAGAAGGCCGGGCAGGAAGCCTGTCTCGGTGGACTTGTGTTTTGTTTTCTGCTTTCCTGCTACTGGCGTTGGTTTGGTCTTTGCAGGTGATGAGTTCTGCCGGGTTGCGTGTTCGGGGGGATCTGTTGCGTCTGAGCGGCAACCGGAAGCAGGCTGAAACGCTGTATAATGCCGCAGTCAGGATTGATCCGCAAAACTGGCAGGCATATTTAGGGATGGGGCAGGTGTACAGTCATTATCGCTATTATGAGCTGGATGCTGAAAAAAAGACTCTTCTGGCTCAACAAGAACGGGATGCCTATGCTCGAGCTTATCGGCACAATACTAAAAAAGAAGAAGTGGTATATGGTCTGGGCAGAGCGGAACTTGCTTGTGGAAATCGTGATGCTGGAATCGATTATTTGCGCCAGGCTGCAAATTATAGACGATTTAATGATTTCTACTGGCGCAAACTGGGCATCGAACTGCGCAAAGCCGAATTGTATGAGGAAGCCCGGGAGGTATTTGAACACGCTTATTCGCTGGATCGTTCCAACCCGACAGTTCGCGCCAACCTTAAATGGCTGAAAAAACACGTTGCCGCAGAATGAAATTGTTTGTCGTCACGCCCAGTCGCAATCAGCTTGGCTGGCTTAAATGCTGCGTTGCCTCTGTCCGGGATCAGGTAATGTTGCACAGCCCGCCGGCGAAAGAAGCACCGGAGTCGGGTTCCCGGTCTCTGATCGCTGGACAAGAATCATCGATTCATGTGCACCATCACGTTCAGGACGCCTGTTCTACCGACGGAACCGTCGATTGGCTTGGCGCTCAGACCGACAGTCCTCTTCCTGAAAACTATTCTTTCAGCTTCAGCTCCGAGCTCGACAGTGGCATGTATGATGCGCTCAACAAAGGTTTCGATCGTTCGGCCGACGCCGATATTCTCTCTTGGCTCAACTGCGACGAACAGTATCTCGAAGGCGCGCTGACCGCTGTTGAAGATGTTTTTACAGAATCGTCCGCTTTGGATCTGCTTGCAGGAAGCCTTCTGCTGACCCGCCCGGACGGAACGCTGCTGGCCCGTCGCCAGGCGATTCCTTTCCGGGAAAACTGGGTTAAGGCAGCCCACCTCTACAACCTTTCTGGCGGGCTCTTTTTCCGCCGCTCCGTTTGGGAGCGTGGCATTCGGTTCGATACCGCTTACCGCAATCTTGGAGACGAGGATTGGGTGCTGCGCCTGCTGTCCGACGGCCTTCAGACCTCATGCATCAAACAGCCGTTGGCGGCGTTCAGCTTTACCGGCAACAACCTCAGTCGGCAAGCAGGCGCGCAGGTGGAAACGGATCGTCTTCGCGGCCTTCATCCAGTGCCTGCCCGAACGCGTCTTTTCCTTAATCTATGCCGCCGGTTCGAAAAAATACGCCAAGGGGCTTATCGCCGTCCCTCTCTGGATTATGCGGTATATACCACGGAAAATCCGGACTCACGAACCGCCTTTCACATCGAACACGCTCCGTTCCAATGGCCGAAAAAGTAACCAGACGAATTGCTCTCGATCTCGCCATGATCCGCCCCGGCAGCGGCGGAACCGGCAGCGGCATTTGGACCTATGTCCGTGAGCTGGTTCTGCATCTTGACCGGCAGGATGTCCAGAGCCTGGAAATTATCTGCTTTGTGAACCGCAGGCAGTTATCTGCTTTTTCCAGTCTTCGAAATATTTGCCTGTTCTGTATTCCCGATCTTGGGAAAAACATCCTGACGCGCATCCTGTGGGTTCATCTCCTGCTTCCGGTACTTTGTCTGCTGAAACGGATTTCCGTCCTTCATCGGCCTGCCACAGAAACCCCACTGTTGTGCCCGGCGCGCCGGGTCACCACCGTACACGATTTCTATTATGAATTCCTGATGGAGCAGCGGCCGCCGGCGGCCATTCGGGTGTATGAACGACTCGAAAATCTTTATTTTTCGCTGATCACCCGCATCTGTTTCCGCTCGAGCCGGGCCATCATCACCGTATCCGATGCCGTTCGCTGCGAAGCTGCCCGCCGCTATCCGGCCGCCGCCGGCCGGTTGCATGTGATTCCCCACGGGCATCCGCCCGTTCCGCCCGCCCGTCCGGAACCTGTCGGTCCGTTCAATATCCTGTGCGCGGCCAAATTTATGGAGCACAAAGGTCAGCACCTGCTGATCGCCGCTTTCGAAATTCTGATGGAAAAACATCCCGAATGGGTTGGAAACGTTTTGCTGACTTTGCGCGGCTTTCAGAACGACTGCGATTATTTTGAGCGGATTCAACAGCAGGTGCAGGCGAGCCGCTGGGCCGGGCAGATCCGGCTGCTTCCTTATCGTCCTGAAGACGGACCGGACACAATTTACAAGGACATCCATCTGACTGTTTTGCTATCCAGCTGCGAAGGGTTTGGTCTGCCTGTGCTGGAAGCGCAGTGCTTCGGGATCCCGGTGCTTTGTTCGAATCTTTCGGTCTTGCGCGAAGTCGGCGGGACCGGAGCGCTTTATGTGCCGCGGGAAGATTCGGTCGCGACGGCGGAAACTTTGCACCAACTGATCTCGGACGAGGCACTGCGGAAGAGGCAGATTGAAAACGGATTTGAAAATCTTCGACGTTTCAGCTGGCAGGCTGCCGCGGAAAAAACGCTGAATGTATATCGAAAGGTGATGGAATGAAAAAAACACTGGTAACCGGCGGCTGCGGTTTTGTCGGTCGACATCTGATTGCACGGCTCCTGCAGGAAGGGCATGAGATTCATTGCGTTGACCCGATCGTGCCGCTTAGCGGAGGGATCCGTCCGGAGGAGTGGCCGCTTTTCCAACCTTTGGAACATGGAGGTTTCCACTTTTATCCGCAGGATTGTCGCGATTGGTTCGGCGGGCATGAGGATACGGATTTCGACTATGCTTTTCACCTTGCCGCCATGGTTGGCGGACGCGAAATGATCGAAAACAATCCGTTGGCCGTGGCGGATGATCTCTCCATTGACGCGCAGTACTGGCAGTGGGCGGTGAAAACCCGCCCGGTGAAAAACATTGTCTTCAGCTCCAGTGCGGCTTATCCGATTGAGCTGCAGCGTCCCGATCACTATGAACTGCTCCGGGAGGAGATGATCACCTTCGAAGATCGGATCGGTATGCCGGATATGACCTACGGCTGGGCGAAGCTCACGAACGAATATCTGGCCCGCCTCGCGGTTGAAAAGCACGCTTTGAAAGCCGTTTGTTACCGACCGTTTTCCGGTTACGGTGAAGATCAGGATGATTCCTATCCGTTCCCCGGCGTTTGTAAGCGGGTGCTGGCGAATCGCGGTGCCGAGGAAATTACCGTCTGGGGCAGCGGACGTCAGATGCGCGACTTCATTCACATCGATGACTGTGTCGAGGGGATTCTGACCACGATGGATCAGATCGACGACGCTTCGGCTCTCAACCTTTCTACCGGGCTGTATACCTCCTTCATCGAATTCGCCCGGATCGCCGCGGAACTCTGCGGATTTTCTCCGGCGGTGAAAGGAACCTCCAATAAACCTGAAGGTGTTTTCGCCCGTGGCGGCGACACGGCCCGTCAGCGCGAACTCGGTTTCACGCACACTCTCAGTTTTCGCGACGGTATTGCGCGGGCACTGAACTATTACGACGCATGAACCGCCGGATTAATTTTACGTTGTTGATCGTTTTTGCCGCAGCCTCGCTCTGGTGCGCGGACGGCCTGATGCGTAAAAACGATCAGGCCGCCATCCTTGCCGGTGCGGTGGACCTTGCCCGCGGGCAGATTCAGCCGTGGAGCGCCTATTACCAGTTCGATAAAACCTATGTCCTGTACGGCGTGGCCGGAGCCATCCTGAAGGCCGTTCCCGGAGCTGATCCGGTCACGGCGGCCAACATCGGACTGGCGCTAATCTTCTGGACCTCGCTCGCGGTCTTTATCGCCCGCAGTCGGGAGCGCCTTTCTCCTGCGGTTCTTCTTTGTGTGCTGGCATCGCCTGCTGTTTTGTTTAATACGTCTTATGTAAACAGTTCTGTGCTGTCATCAGCTTTTTTGCTGCTTTGCGGGGCTTTCGTTTTTCGAACGGATCGATTGAGCAGCTGGCTTGCTGCGCTGTTTTATTTTCTTGCGGTCGGTTCACGTTCGGATGTGATTCTTCTGCTTCCGTTGCTGCTTTGGCTGGGCACGCCGATTCCTGAGTCTGGAAATTTCAGGGAGTGGTTTTCCAACCTTTGGAAAACAGACGCCCGGACTTCTTTGCCGTTTTCCAACCTGTGGAAACTGACGGTTGCCGGAATCGGCGCTCTTATTCTCGGCCCGATATTCGCTGGGGGCGCGGGTATGGCGCTCGATCCGTTTTTCAATTGGAAGATGGTTGCCGGCTATACGGTGTTCGGCTTCGGTGCCGCCGGAATGCTCTGGGGCGTACAGTTGGTTGGTCTGGGAAGGCTGGTTGTTAAAAACCGGGCTGTTTGGCCTGTTCTTTATGGTTCAGCGGGGCTCTTGGCCTTGCTGATTCCGGTGCTGTTTTTTCTGCCGCAACTGCATGCGCCACGCTATTTCTGGCGTGGGTGCGAAGCTGTTTTATTGCTGTCAGTGACCGGTCGCCTGCCGCAACTTAATCGGCGATGGGTGGCAATCTTCGCATTAGCAGCGGTTCTGCCGTTGTTGGTTGGGGTTCGTCTGCCGCAGCTGAACCAGCCGCAACTCACGGTAACGTCGCCGACATGTTTCCCAAGTGGAGACGGGTTTTATCCCATGGGTGCCTATGGGTCGTTTCTCTGGCGTTTGCATCACGCGGACGTTGAGTCGATTGACCATAATCAGCGAGTGTGGACTGCAGCGCGGCAGACTGTGTTCCAACCCTTGGAAAACGGGACGGTTCCGGTGCTGTATACGCCAATGTCGGGCTATCTGCTGCTCAGCGCGTCACTGCGGGGGCAGATCGCGGTGCGGGCTTCGTTTGAAGAGCTGCCTGCGATCGGGTTCTATGTCGATAGCCGCAGCCTGATGCGTGACGATCCAAAGAATCCTGTCGGTGCATTGAACCGGATTTTAGATATGCCTGTGGAATTTGTGTCACCAGAGTCAGACGGCATCGGAATTCTGCGGGTAGGAACGGGCCGTCGAGAATGGGGCGCACAGACGAAGCTGCTGAGCCGGTGTTTTAACGGAAATGAGTACCTTGTTTATCCTGCTGATCAGGTACGTCCGGGTGATCGAAATTTTATTTTCTTTTCTAAAAAGGATTTTACCGGTGCCCGGTATGACTCTCTTTCGGGATTGTATTGGTCGGGAAAATATCCTGCTGCTGTGCGGACTGATATCTTTTTTGCTCAAGCGGTTTTACCTTCGTGGATGTCTCTTCAGGCCTTCAAGGGGACTGATTAATAAAATACTGTTGATTTTTGAACCGTTAGTGTACCATTACAGGCTGTTAGGAACGGAAACTGAATATGCAGAACCAAACAAATATTAAAGTCTGGAGTGAGCGTTGGCGGCTGGGGGCGCTGGAATCACAGGAATTAATTCGGATTGGTCTTGTTTCTGTGATGATTGGCCTGCTGTTTATGCTGTTCCATATGCTTGGAAACACGGTTGAAAATGTCAACAGCCGTTCGGCGTTCACATGGATGGTTGCCCGGTGGGGCGACACAATTTCTTTTGGAGCAGACTATTCTCACGGTTATTTTATTCCGTTTGTGAGCCTTGCTGTTCTCTGGTACCGCCGAAAAGAGATTTTTTCGGTTGAAACCTGGGTCGATTGGCGGGGGTTGGTTGTTGTGATCGGCGCATTGTTTATGCATTGGCTGGGCGCAAAAATGCAGCAGACGCGACTCTCTTTGATGAGTCTGGTGTTACTGACATGGGGGATTCCTTTTTATTTATTTGGATGGCGCATTGCAAAAAATCTTATTTTCCCCTGTTCGTATCTTATTTTTTGTATTCCGCTGAACTTTCTGGATGTGATCGCATTTCCATTGCGCATTTTTTCCACAAAAATCGCCGTGGGTATGCTGAATGGCTTTGGAATTGAAGCTGTTCGATCGGGAACAGCGATCCTGATTCCGTCGATGCCGACCGGAATGGATGTCGCCGACCCTTGTTCCGGCTTACGATCTCTTTTGGCGATGACGGCATTGACAGCCGTTTACGCCTATTTCACCCAGAAAACGTTTATTAAAAAATGGATCCTGTTTCTTTCGTCTATTCCGTTGGCGGTGATCGGGAATATTGCCCGAATCGTAACGATCGCTTTTGTTTCAGAAGCTTTAGGGCCCAAACCGGCTCTTGGGCTCTATCATGATTATTCCGGCTATATCCTGTTTGCTGCCGCAATTACCGCAATGGTTATTTTCGGTGGATTGCTGAACATGGGTTTCAAGGAGATGTTAAAAAAATGGAAATTCGTTCGCTAACTCCGCATTTGACATTGATCGGCCTGCTGGTTCTGACCGCTCTGGCTCTCGCGTTTACGGTGGATGTTACTTTGAGTGATACACCGGGGGTTCGTATGGAACTGCCTTCTCAGATTGATGACTGGAGCGGCGATGAGCTGCGCTATTCTCACGACCGGGATAATCCAAAGCAATATCGTGTCAGTGAGCTGGAGTTGCCGGATATTGATCCGGAGACAGGAAAAAAACTCTTTACGATGAGTTATGCAGAGTATGAGGCTCTGCCTCACGATACGGAGTTTGTTAAATCGATTTATACTAACAATACAGATGGAAATGTTTTCGTTTCAATTGTTCTTTCCGGGAAGGAGAGAAACAGTATCCATCGCCCTCAACGTTGTCTGGTCGGGCAGGGCAACACGATTGTGGGGACGGAACGGATGGAGATCCCGTTGGCGGGTCGAGAGCCTTTGAAGGTGGATGTGTTAAAAACGGAACGCCGGTATCGTAATGCAAACGGTGAAATGCAAACCTATTACGGATATTACGCCTATTGGTTTGTTGGGCAAAGCCGCGAGACGCCCAGCCATTATGAACGCATGTTCTGGCTGGCTTGGGACCGAGTCGTGCACAGTGTTGCTCATCGTTGGGCGTATATTGCTGTGTCTGGACAACGGGCTGATGAAAACTCTCAGGACTACAAACAGGACATGAAAGATTTTGTTGAGAAGCTCTATCCGTACCTGCTGATTGATCATTCCCGCCACGACAAAAGTTGACAAACTCAAAACAGTTGCTTATTTATATGCCTCGTACTTATGAAAAACAGATTCAACAGCTTGGAACTCCTTCTACTCGCCGGGTAAGCCCTGCGGGAGTTTTGCGTTTGTTGAATTAGCAGTCAGTTAGTTTCGCTAAACCTCTCCGCAGCGCGGAGAGGTTTTTTTGTTTTGAGTGTAGGTTTTAAAAAAGAAAAACAGTAAGGAATGAGTTATGAAAACACCGAAATACAAAGTGCCGGAATCGTTTGACATGCCTGACCGCCAGTGGCCGTCGCGCACTCTGACCGACAGCCCCGTCTGGTGTTCTGTTGATCTGCGTGACGGGAATCAGGCACTGCCTGATCCGATGACTCCCGATCAGAAGCGTGAGTATTTTAAGATGCTGTGCGACATCGGTTTTAAACATATTGAAGTCGGATTCCCGTCTGCCAGTCAGGATGATTTTGATTTCTTTCGTGGTCTGATCGAGGAGGATCGTGTTCCGGAAGACGTTTTTATCATGGGGCTGACGCAGTGCCGTTCCCATCTGATTGAACGGACTTTTGAGGCATTCAAAGGAGTTAAGCAGGGGATTGTCCATGCTTATATTGCGACATCTGACCTGCATATGAAGCAGGTATTCGGAATGGATCGGCAGGATACAATTGAAACGGCCGTGGCGGCCACCCGTCAGATCCGTGAATTGGCCGATGCTATGCCGGAAAGTGATATCCGTTACGAATTTTCTCCAGAAGAGTTCACGGATACCGATCCCGAATTCTGTCTGGAATTGTGTAAGGCGGTTTATGATGCCTGGGGCAAAGCAACCCCGGAGAAGCCGCTGATTCTGAATCTGCCGGCGACGGTGGAGCGTCGACCGCCAAATCATTATGCAGATATGATTGAGTGGTTTTGTTCGCGCTTCCCGAACCGGGACCGTGTTCAGATTTCTCTGCATTCTCATAATGATCAGGGAATGGCGGTTGCCGCCACCGAACTGGCACTGATGGCCGGCGCGGACCGTGTGGAAGGCACACTGTTCGGGCACGGAGAGCGGACTGGCAACGTGGATCTGGTTACCGTTGTCGGCAACCTGTTTTCGCGCGGTATCGAGACAGGACTGGATTTTTCTAATATGGAAAAGGTTGTGGAGTCGGTCGAGCGTTTGACCGGTATGCCGGTGTATTACCGCCAGCCGTATGCCGGAGAGTATGCTTTCACAGCGTTTTCAGGGTCACATCAGGATGCCATCAACAAAGGGATGCACCGTTTGGACAAAGCCTCCGAAATCTTTGGAATGCGCTGGAAAGTTCCATATCTGCATATCGACCCGGCCGATCTGGGGCGCAGTTTCGAACGGCTGATTCGTATTAACTCGCAGTCTGGAAAAGGCGGTATTGCATGGGTGCTGGAGCAGGAGTACGGGGTCCATATTCCCAAAGCCATGCAACCGGAATTGCGCGAAGAGGTGCAGCGGTACAGTGAAGAGGTTTCCCGGGAACTGAGCTCGGAAGAAGTGTACAAAATTTTCGAAGAGAAATTTTTACGGCCGGAAGGACCGTACGAACTGGCAGGCTATTGGCCGCGCCCGGATGATAACGATCCGACATTTATTCATGGAGAAGTGAAAATCCTGGTGAATGGAGAAGCCAAAACGTCGGTGGCCGATGGAAACGGCCCCATTTCGGCATTTGTAAATGCTGTTCGGGAGCTGGCCGGCATTGAGTTCGGTGTGGATGACTATCATGAACAGGCGATCGGGAAGGGTGCTGATGCGCAGGCTCTGGCATATGTGCCGTTGAAGTTGAAAGATAACGGTGTGATTTTTGGTGTTGGATCGGATTCAAATATTGATCAGGCCGCCGTGCGTGCCATTATTGCCGGACTGAACCGTATTGAAGGACAACAAAAATGAATAAACTTGCAGTTTTGGGCCACCCGATCGGCCACACACTTTCGCCGGTGATGCACAACGCTTCTATTCAAGCGCTTGGTTTGGCGGACCAATATGAATATGACAAGCTCGATGTCGCACCGGATGCATTGCTGGAACGCCTTTCCCGGTTTCCTTCTGAAGGCTATGCCGGGGTCAACCTCACAATTCCACTCAAAGAAGTCGCATTCCAAGGGTTGGAAAAGCTCGACGAAAGCGCTAGGACTCTTGGGGCCGTGAATACGGTTGAATTTACGGATGACGGTCCGGTCGGTCATAATACCGACGGGTACGGCGTGCTCAAAGCGCTTGAGGAGGCATTCGGAAAAACCGTTGAGAACGATTCCGTTTTTGTGCTTGGTTGCGGAGGGGCTGGGCGCGCCGTCGCTCTGATGGCCGCGCTGAATGGAGCAAAAACGGTCACGTTGGCTGATGTTGACGCGGAGCGTCTTGCTAATCTGGCAGCCGAAATTGCGGAAAAGGCTCCAACGGTTGACATTTCCCAATGTTTGGAAAAAGCGGAGCAAGTTGAGAAATGCCGTGCAGCCGATCTGGTGATTCAGGCTTCACCGGTCGGGATGAAAAAGGATGATCCGTCGTTGATGCCGCCCGAAGCGTTTCGCGAAGGGCAGCGTGTTTTTGATCTGATCTATATGTATCCGGAAACGACTTTGCTCGGCGTTGCCAGAAAACAAGGGGCTCAGGTTGCAAACGGTTTGGGGATGCTGCTGCATCAGGGAGCCCGGGCGTTCAAAATCTGGACCGGTATCCAGCCCGATGTCGCGGCAATGCGTACGGCCCTGGAACTGGCGGTTTACGGAGATCGCTAGGCCGGCTCCGATATCACCTTCCTGAAAAAACCTGTTTATTCACATGAATTCATGGGCTAGTCTGCCAGCATGATATTTATGGAAATATACTTTGCGTTTGTGACTCTGATTTTGGGGCTTTGCTTCGGCAGTTTTCTTAACGTTTGCATTTATCGGATTCCAGCGGAAATTTCGCTGTCTCATCCTCCGTCGACCTGCCCGAAATGCAAAACCCGGATCAAGTGGTATGACAACATTCCGGTGTTCGGATGGCTGATGCTGGGCGGCAAATGCCGGGCCTGCAAACAGCCCATTTCCGCCGGCTATCCTGTGATCGAGCTGACCACCGGACTGTTTTTCCTCACGTTGTACCTGATCTACGGCTTCACCTGGATCACCCCGATTTACGCCCTGTGCGTTTTCGGCCTGCTGCTCGCCACGTTTGTCGATATTGCCGAGATGTGGATTCCGGACCGGGTGAGTATCGGAGGAATGATCGTTTTCCCGATTTTCAGTGTGTTTGTTCCTGAGTTGCACGGAGCCGCCGATTGGGTTGGCGGGCTGTTTGCCTCAGCCATTGGAATGGCTGCCGGCTTCATCGGCTTCTGGCTGATCGGCGTAATCGGAAAGGCTATTTTCAAAAAGGATGCAATGGGCTTTGGCGACGTAAAACTGATGGGGGGGCTCGGTGCGCTGCTCGGTTGGCAGGCTGTGATCTATATCCTCTTTTTCTCTGCGCTGGCTGGTTCCGTCATCGGAGTGGCATTGATCGCAATGAACAAAAAAGAACTGTCCAGTCAGATCCCGTACGGGCCGTATTTGGCGCTGGCCGCTTTTTCCTGGATGCTCGGCGGATATCATCTGTGGGATGCCTATCTGGCGATGATGAAATTTTAAAACCATTGGATATCAGCAGTTACTGGAAAGTTTAAGAGACACAAGATATGAATTTGAAGAACGTTGTTGAAGCGCTGGATGCGTCTGAGTTGCATGCATCTGATGGATGGGAGACGCTGGAAGTGGATGATGTTTTTGCCTCTGACCTGATTAGCGACATTCTGGTCAGTGAAGGTGAAGATCAACTGTTGCTGACTTCACTGACATCTCCTCAGGTGGTTCGGACGGCAGCTTTGGTCGGTGCTGTGGCAATCATCCTGGTGCATCGGCGTCAGACTCCGCCTGCTCTGGAGGCGGCAGCACGTCAGCAGGGCCTGCCTCTTTTCCGCAGCGCACTGACAAAGTTCGAAGCCTGTCTGCGCATCGGAAAACTGATGGAGACGTCATGAGCGACGTACCGCTGCCGCTGGATCAATCCGCACTGCGAATTCAGGAGCTGGCCTACGGCTTAAAAGTGCGGGATGTGATGACTCGAAAAATTTTTGCCGTCACGCGTACGTGCACGATGCGTGATGTGCAGACTATCATGAAAAACAACGGAATCAGCGGTGTTCCGGTGGTCGACGATGCCCATGTGGTTGGCATCATCAGCATGAATGACATCATGAATGCGTTTGTTAATGGACATATGGATGACGGGGTTGCCCGGCATATGGTCACGGATGTACAGACTTTGAGTGATGAGGTTCCTCTGACTTTTGCGATGTCGGCTTTCAGCAAATATTCCTTTCGCCGTTTTCCGGTCGTCAATCAGAAAAATGAGCTGGTCGGCATCATCACTCCGCGCAATATCAACCTGGCATTGATTCGGGAGCTGTCGCGCCAACTGGATGAGCTCGAGGACAACAGCGGACATCCTGAGCAGGGTGGATCAAAGCCGGTTTTCCATCAGATCTACCGTCTGACCCGTTATGACTTTGAACACGCAGGCCGAGCATCCGCTGAATTGAAAAAGCAGCTCAAAGCGCGGGGGATTCCTCCGAAGGTGATCCGTCGAGCTGCAATTGCCAGTTATGAGCTCGAGATCAATGTTGTGGCGCATTCCCATGGCGGTACCTTTGCGGTTCTGGTTGACGACGAACGCGTGCGCATTACTGCCAATGACTTTGGGCCGGGCATTCCCGATGTAGATGCTGCGATGACCGAGGGGTTTTCCACAGCCAATGACTGGATTCGCTCTCAGGGCTTTGGTGCCGGAATGGGACTGCCCAATGCTAAACGGGTCTCTGATGAATTTGAAATTCAGTCGGGGATCGAAATGGGAACAATGGTCAAAGCGATTGTTTATCTAAAACAAGGAGAACAACGATGAAAATCAGTGAGCTGGAGTCTCTCGGATTCACCTGTCTGCAGGATCAGTTTGAAGATATCGATTTGGTGGGCGGCTACACCTCTGATCTTCTGAGCGATGTGATGGCAAACCTTAAAGAAGGTCAGGTTTTAATTACCATTCAGGCTCACAAAAACACCATTGCTGTTGCATCGCTTTCAGGCGCGTCTGCGGTTGTGTTCTGTCATGGACGTCCGGCGGCAGATGATGTGCTGGATGCCGCCGCCGCCGAAGGCATTGCCGTTTTCAACACTCCCGACAATCAGTTTGACGCAACGGTTAAGGTGTCACGTGCGCTGCGTGCATAAAATCTGAATGATGAAATCCCCAGGAACCCAGAGGAATCTGAATGGCGAATTCCGGAACGGTTGGTTCGGGGTTTGGGCATTTCGTCTTTTCATCAATTCGGGAGATTGGTCGTGAATGCCCGGATTGATTTCCATATTCATTCCTGTCTGTCACCATGCGCTGCCCTGGAAATGTCGCCGCGGGCGATTATCGCCGGGGCGAAAGAAAAAGGGCTGGACTGTATCGCCTTGGCCGATCATGGATGCGTGGAAAACCTGCCGGCGTTTCATGACGCCTGCGCCGAAGCAGGATTGCCGTGTTTGTACGGTCTGGAAGCGACCTCTTCTGAGGAAGTTCACACCCTCTGTCTGTTCGATCAGCTCGACCCGGCACTTAAGTTTGGTCGGATGATTTATGATTCTATTATGGATTATCCCAACGACCCGGAACGGTTCGGCATGCAGCCGATTGTGACCGTAGACGACGATGTGCTGAACTTCGCTGACAAACTGCTTTTTGCCGCCACAGACATTTCATTTTTCGATTTAGTGCCCATGGCGCTCGATGCCGGAGCACTCTGTATTCCGTCACACATCGACCGCGAATATCTGGGCGCCATCGCTCAGATCGGCTTTCTGCCGGATCTGCCGTATGATGCCGTCGAAGTGGTTTCTCCAAATCCGCCGGCCGGCGCAGAAAAATGGCCGATTGTCCACTTTTCTGATGCACATCATCCGGACCAGATCGGCCGACGTTTTACCGAAGTGGAAACCGAAGCCTTCACCGTTCCCGCATTACGCGCGGCTTTTCATAAACTGCTTCCGGCATAAGCCGGGTTCCGGCAGGCATTGAATGATTCCTTGTGCTTTCCTCGATCCGGACTAAAATATCTCGCAAGAGATAAAAAGGGGAGGTCGTGTATGAAAAAAATACTGGTTGCGGTTGATTTTTCCAAAGGGAGCGATCGAGTGGTGCAGCAGGCGATCGAGCTGGGTAAAGAACTGGATGGACAGCTCTATATGGTCCACGTGACATCCGACACATTAAAGGACGCATATGCATCAACACAGTTTTATGATGTTGCCTCTGAATTTGCCGCCGCTCCGGCCGGAGATATCGAGCTGGCCCGAAATCTGTGCGCCAAAGAGTATAAACGGGAACATAACGCCTTGTTGAAAATTTCTTCCCGGATGAAGGAGGAGGGAATAAGAGCGCAAGCGATGCTCCTGAAGGGAGATGCGGCAGGGTTGATTCTGGAAAAAGCCAACGAATTGAGAATCGATTTGATTGTGATGGGCTCACACGGCCACGGACTGCTCCGAAAGGTGCTGGTCGGCAGCGTCGCCGAGGGAGTGCTGCGGAAAGCCCCCTGCGGCGTGCTGATTGTCCCGGCGACAGCGAACCTGACGCCGATCCTGTGAGCCATGGTTTTTCCGCGGTTACCGATTGAACTTCTGTAAAAAGAAATTAGTCGCCAGTTCCTTGGCAATCGTGGAGGTCAGTCCGTGACCCGCGACAATTTGAGTTTCCGGAGGAAGAGTCTCTGTCAGTTTTTTCAGGGACTCAGTCAACGTACGCGCGTCTCCGCCGGGAAGGTCGGTGCGCCCGCATGATCCTTTAAAAAGCGTGTCTCCGGTAAAGCAAACACCCGCGTCCTGAAACCAGTAGCAGACACCGCCGGGCGTGTGGCCGGGAGTTTCCAAACATTGGAAACTTAGGTCTGCAATGTTCCAAACCCTGGAATATTCGAGATCATTTTTTCCAAAGATTGGAAACTCTGCATCGGGGCGGAGCGGCACAGGGTAGTACGGCAGAATCTGGTTGCTGGGGCCAAAGGCCCATTCCTGATCGGCTGGATGCAGGTAGACTGGCGCAGGGTGATTTTTATGCAGTTCGGCGAGGGCGCTGATGTGGTCGGCGTGGCCGTGCGTGAGCAGATATGCGGCGGTTTGTAAGTTGTTTGTTTTGAGAAAGTTTTCTATTTCTTTTGCGTCTTTCCCCGGGTCGAGGATCAGGGCTTTGCGTGCTTTTCCCCATACAACAGCACAATTGACTTCGTATGAGCCTACAGTGATTAATTCGAGATTCATGGCCGCAGAGAATAGGCAAGATAGGCGGTAGCGAAAAGGCCGAATGATAAAAATGTCAGCCAGGCACTCATAAATTTAACAGTTCCGTGTTTGACATAGACGTCCGATTTCTTCAGGTTATGCGGAATTTTAACCGGATTTCATAGAAACCCTTAACCAGGAGGACGCAAATGAGCGCACCGACAACAAATCAGAAGCTACTTGATTGGGTAGCTGAAATCGAAAAAATGTGCACCCCGGACCAGGTGGTTTGGTGTGATGGATCGACTGAAGAGTACGATCGCCTGATGGACCTGATGGTCAGCACCGGAATGGCAATCAAGCTGAACGAAGAAAAACGCCCGAACAGCTACGCATTCAACTCCGACCCGTCCGACGTGGCTCGCGTTGAAGGTCGTACCTACATCGCTTCTGTTAAGGAAGAAGATGCCGGACCGACCAACAACTGGATTGATCCGGTTGAGCTGAAAAAAACCATGACGGAACTGTACTCCGGCTGTATGAAAGGCCGCACCATGTACGTGATCCCGTTCTCCATGGGTCCAATCGGTTCCGACATTGCTAAAAACGCAATCGAAATCACCGACTCTCCGTACGTTGTGGTTAACATGCACATCATGGCCCGCGTTTCCACCGAAGTCCTTCGTCTGATCGAAAAGAACGACGATTTCATTCCCTGCCTGCACTCCGTCGGTTCGCCGCTCGAAGAAGGTCAGGAAGACAGCCGTTGGCCCTGCGCTCCGATCGAAAAGAAATACATCGCTCACTTCCCGGAAGAAAACCTCATCTGGTCCTACGGTTCCGGTTACGGCGGAAACGCTCTGCTCGGCAAAAAATGTCTGGCGCTGCGTATCGCTTCCGCAATGGCCGGCCGCGAAGGCTGGATGGCTGAGCACATGCTCATCCTCCGCTTTACCAGCCCGGAAGGCAAACAGTACCACATTGCTGCTGCGTTCCCGTCTGCCTGCGGAAAAACCAACCTGGCCATGCTCCAGTCCACCGTTCCGGGCTGGAAAGTTGAAACCATCGGTGACGATATTGCATGGATGAAGCCGGGCGAAGACGGACGTCTCTACGCCATCAACCCGGAGGCCGGATTCTTCGGTGTTGCTCCGGGTACTGCTGAGTACTCCAATCCGATGGCTCTCGCAAGCTGCGCAAGCGATGCGATCTTCACCAACGTTGTTGTGACTGAAGACAAAGACGTTTGGTGGGAAGACATGGGTTACGACTGCCCGAACGGCGGCGGAACCGACTGGAAAAACAATCCTTGGAAACAGGGTGATGTTGACGCCGACGGTAACAAAATCAAAGGTGCTCACCCGAACAGCCGCTTCACCGCTCGTGCTGACCACTGTCCGGTTATCTGCCCGGATTGGGAAAACCCGGCCGGTGTTCCGATCGATATCTTCGTATTCGGTGGAAAACGGACGTCTGTGATGCCGCTCGTACACGAAGCTTTCGACTTCGAACAGGGCGTCTACATGGGTGCAACCGCATCCTCCGAGCCGACCGCTGCTGCGCTTGACCTCGGTAACGTAAGCCTGCGCTTCGACCCGTTCGCCATGACTCCGTTCATCGGATACCACGCTGGTGACTACATGCAGCACTGGTTCGACATGGGCGAAAAACTCGGCGACAAAGCTCCGAAGTGCTTCTACGTCAACTGGTTCCAGAAAGATGAAAGCGGCTTTGTTTGGCCTGGGTTTGGCGATAACAGCCGCGTTCTGAAATGGATGTGCGACCGTGTTGAAGGCAAAGTCGACGCAGTTGAAACTCCGATTGGTCTGATGCCGAAGAAAGAGGACTTCTGTTTTGAAGGTCTCGACCTGTCCGACGAAGCCTGGGAAAAACTCATGACCGTTGACAACGCTGAGTTCCTGAAAACTGTTGAAAACGCCAAAGAGTACCTCGCCAAATTCGGCGACAAGCTCCCGGCTAAAATCAGCGAGCAGCTCGAGAAACTCGAAGCTCGTCTGAACGCCTAATTTTCCAAACCTTGGAAAATACGAAAGCGCTCCGGTTCGCCGGAGCGCTTTTTTTGTGTTTCTTTGCAATCATTGGAACGGTTTCTTCCAAGGTTTGGAAATTGACCCTTGGGGCGGGGTAGTCTACTCTCTTTGCTTTTAAGAAACCGCGCAGAATAAGGATTTTATAGAAAATGGCTAATTCAGTTTTGATCGGGTCGCAGTGGGGCGACGAAGGCAAAGGTAAAGTAATCGATGTGCTCACCGAAAACGCAGACTGGGTGGTGCGTTATCAGGGCGGCAACAATGCCGGTCACACCGTGGAAGTGGGTGATCAGAAATATGTGCTGCACCTTACTCCGTCCGGAATTCTTCGTCCGACAGCAAAATGTGTGATTGGTAACGGTTTGGTCGTGGACCCGCTTGGTTTGGCTGAAGAACTGCAGGACCTTGAGAAACGCGGAATTTCCATCGATGGCCGTCTGTTCATCAGTGACCGCGCACACCTCGTGATTCAGTACCACAAAGAGCTCGACGGCGCCAAAGAAGCCAAGCTTGAAACGGGCAAAAAGATCGGCACCACCAAACGCGGAATCGGCCCGTGCTATTCCGATAAAGCGGACCGCAACGGTCTTCGTATGGGGGATGTGCTTGAGAATGATTTTGAAGCAATGCTGCGAGAGCGTATTGATGTTAAAAACAGCATGCTTGCTGTCCTCGGGGCTCCGGCTCTCGACGCCGATGCACTGGTCGCGCAGTACATGCCTGCCTTTGAATATCTCAAGCCGTTTATCTGCGATACCGTTCCGATGCTCAACGAAGCCATTCGCGACGAAAAACAGAATGTTCTGTTTGAAGGTGCGCAGGGTGTCATGCTTGATATCGATTTCGGAACATATCCCTTTGTCACCTCGTCCAGCACCGGAGCGGGCGGAGTTTCCGCCGGAGCCGGAGTACCGCCGCATTCCATCACGGATGTGATCGGCATCGTGAAAGCCTACACGACCCGTGTGGGAGAAGGTCCGTTCCCGACGGAACTGTTCGACGATGACGGTATGCAGCTCGCAAAGGTTGGTAATGAGTTCGGTGCCACAACCGGGCGCCCGCGTCGTTGCGGATGGTTCGATGCAGTCGTTGCTCGCTACTCTGCCATGATCGGGGGGGTCGACCGCTGGGCGCTGATGAAACTCGACGTGCTCGATGGGTTTGAAACCATCAAGGTTTGTGTGGCCTATGACTGCGACGGCGAACGGGTCGAAACCGTCCCTGCCAGCATCAGCAAGTTGGCCCGCTGCAAGCCGATCTATGAAGAATTTGAAGGCTGGAACTGCCCGACCACCGGCTGCACGTCGATTGATGAGCTGCCGGAACAGGCAAAAAAATATATCAAATGGATCGAAGGGCTGACCGGTGTTCCTGTTTCAATTCTGTCGGTTGGCCCGAAACGCGCCAGCACAATTGTTCTTGGCTAATTCAAAACAACCGGGACATTGAAACTGGAAATTCCAGAGCTCGAGACGGTGCCGACTCACGTGGCGATCATTATGGATGGGAATGGTCGCTGGGCCAATGAGCGCGGGTTGCCGCGCTTGAAAGGCCATGAAGAGGGCGCGCAGTCGGTGCTTGCTGTATTGAGAGCAGCAAAGGCTGTTGGCGTCAAATACCTGACTCTTTACGCGTTCAGCACAGAAAACTGGAAGCGTCCCAAAGACGAAGTCGACGGACTGATGACGCTGCTGGGCTCTTTTATGCAGAAGCATTCCCGGGAGTTTCTGAAAAATAAAATTCGTTTGCGGGTCATGGGCGAACTCGATCGGCTTCCCAGAGCGGTTCGGGGGGGGCTGTCCAAACTGATGAAGGAATCCGCAAAGGATTATGAGCACACGCTGATTGTGGCGCTCAGTTACGGCAGTCGCAAGGAGATTGCAGACGCGGCCAAGGCCATTGCCCGTAAAACGGCTGAGGGAGAGCTGGATCCGGACGCGATTACCGAAGAAACTTTTTCGCAGTATTTGTATCTGCCTGACGTGCCGGATCCGGAACTGATGATTCGCACCAGCGGCGAGTTGCGGTTGAGCAATTTCCTGCTCTGGCAGCTGTCGTATGCTGAATTTTATGTCACTGATACCTACTGGCCGGATTTTCGTGAAAAGGAATTTTTCCAGGCCTTGGAAAGTTTTGGTAAGCGGGGCCGGCGTTTTGGCGGCATCGTGACGCAATAAGGAGCTGTATGGATAAAAAACGAATTTTGCTTGGCCTGACGATTGCGGCCGTGCTGATTACGCTGCTGCTGATTGTGCCGGCCGGGAATCCGGCCGCTCTGGTTGTCTTTTTGGCGATTTGTGCTTTGGCGATGCGCGAGATTTATGCGCTGATGGCTAAAGGGAATATGCCGGCATCTACAGGGATGGGAATGACCAGCGGTCTGGTCTTTGTTGCGTTGACCTGGTGGGTATCCCGCTCGGACCAATGGACGGATAACGCATTATGGGCACTGCTGCTCGCGATTTTGATTGTTAATTTTTTCCGGTTGCCGCTCAGTCAAAGGGATGCGCTGAGGGCGATTCGCAATGCGCTGGGAACCTTGTTCGGTTTTATTTATGTTGCCTTTTTCTGGAGCTTTTTCGTGCGGCTTTATATGGAAGGGGACATCAGCGAGCCGGCTCGGGTTGCGTTTTATCTGCTGCTCGCGGTTAAGTGGGGCGATGCCGGGGCGTACTTCATCGGTTCCAGGTTCGGCAGGCACCGTCTTGCTCCTTCGGTTTCTCCGAAGAAGAGCTGGGAGGGGTTGTTGGGTGGCATTCTTTTCTCATGCGTGGTCGGGGTCATTTGGTGGATTGCCACCGATGGGACATTGGGACCATATTCTTTTCCGCTGTACCATGTGCTGATTCTGGGAGTGGTGCTTCCAATTATTGGAACGATGGGGGATTTGGTGGAGTCGTTATTTAAGCGGGCTGTGGACGTGAAAGATTCCGGGGCCATTGCACATGGTATGGGCGGCATGCTTGATATGATTGACAGTCTGCTTTTTACCGCGCCCTTTATGTACATCTACATTCAGATTTTCTTAGATTAGGATCCTCATGCTAGACATTCTTCTTTCCGGCTGGACGATTTTTTACAGTGTTGTTCTCGCGCTTTTCCTGTTCGGGGTGACCGTGTTTGTGCACGAATTCGGTCATTTTATCGTGGCGCGCAAATGCGGGCTGAAAGTTCTTACATTTTCGATCGGCTTCGGACGGGGAATCGTTCAGTGGGAACGCGGCGGCATCCATTATAAAATCGGATGGATTCCGTTTGGCGGCTATGTTTCGCTGCCGCAGCTCGATCCCTCAGGTATGGAACGGCTGCAGGGATCGGAAGACGCCGAGCCGCTGCCTCCGATTTCTCCGTGGAAAAAAATCGCGGTCGCGGTTGCCGGCCCGGTTGGGAATATTATTCTGGCCTCCTTGATTGCTGTGGCTATTTGGCTGGTGCCTGGTGATGATGCCGGATCTCAAATCCGCTCGCTGGTTGGTGCAGTTGAGACGAACAGTGCCGCTTATGCTGCTGGCTTGCGTGCTGGCGATGAAATCATTGCGGTTAATGGGACGACCGTTAAAACCTGGTACGATTTCAGTGTCGAGACTTTGTTGCAGGCCGAAGATACTGCTGCGTTGACTGTTTTGTCGGATGGCGTCGAAAAAACAATTGCTCTTCCTGTTGTAGAACGCGAAGGGGGGGAGCGTTTGGTGGATGGAATCTCTCCTGCGGTGCCATGCGTGTTTGGAGCTGTTTATTCGGACACTCCTGCCGAGCGTGCCGGATTGTTCCGTGGGGATGAGGTGCTCGCATTCAATGACGACCCAATCATCAGCTGGGATGATTTTACTGAGCGGATTCAGTCTATGAAGCCCGGCGAAAGTGCGAAGCTTACTGTCGTCCGGAAAGGAGAACCGCAGGTCCTGTCTATTGCCCCGGAATACAACGAAGAGTATGACCGCATGATGATTGGTGTTCAGCTGGGTGGCGGAAGCGGTATGCCCTGGATGCAGTACAAAAACCCGCTTGATCAGATTAAATACGATGCGCTGGCAATTGTTCGTGTGCTGCAGGCTTTGACGTCTCCGTCCGAGGCTCCGCAGGCCGCCAAAGGCCTGGGGGGGCCTGTGGCTATTTTTGATATGTTGATGCTGTCCATTAAAATGGGACTTCTTAATACGCTGGGGCTGATTCGCTTTTTAAATATCAACCTTGCCATTCTCAATTTGATGCCGATCCCAGTGTTGGACGGTGGGCATATTGTCTTTTCCCTGTGGGAGGGAATTACCCGTCGTAAAGTGAATGCAAAGGCGCAGGCCATTCTGGTGAATGCCTGTGCCATTCTGTTGATCGGAGCCATGCTTTTACTGACGGTTAACGATATTGACCGGAAGTTTCAGTTTAAGAAATTTTTCAGCAACCTGATCACCGGTCAGGCCGAAACAGTGAAGGACAGCGCTCCAGCAGAGGGAGAGTAATTTGGCCCGGTTTTATAAACCCGGAATTTTTCATGGCATGTCCAAAGGGCAGGCCGTTGGGTTTCTGGTGCTGATGGGGTTTGTGCTGTTTGTAGCCCTGCGGATTTTTACTCCGCCAACCGAAGTGGTTCAGCGGATTTCGTCGCCGGACGGCAGCCGCGAAGCGCGCCTGATGCTGGTTTATTACTATTCAGACCCCGGATACAAGATTGCGACCCGTTCCGGGCTGCTCTGGCATACGCGTCTGTATATGCCGGAATACAAAGACGGTTCCGCTGCAAAGCGAGAGGCCCTTTTGCGCTGGAGTGATGATTCTAAACAGCTTTTTTTTGAAATCAACGGGAAGCTGATTTGGAGCGACCGGTTTTAATCTAAGCTTAGGTCGCCGTAGATGCGGATGAGGTTGTTGTCTGTTGAGACATGCAGCTTTTTGCCGGGGAAGGCGGACGGGAGCTTCTTCTCTAATGATTGAAAGACCTGATTTTTGATCTGATCGCGGACTTCTGCAGGAATGTGTTTGAGTGTGGAAATGCGGATTTCGACGGTGTAGCCGGGGCCGTGTTTCGAGCCGATTCCTGTGGAGAATGCGGCGCCGATATTGAAGAGGCCGTCCTGTTCGGGGTTGGATGTGGTGCCTTCTTTCGGGCGGGAAGGGTGCAGCGGCCATTGGTCGTCATACTGCGCCTCCAGCTCACGGTCGATTTCATCAAATACTCCCTTGAGCGTTTGCTCCCACTGCATGGCTTTGTTGTGTCTCATGATGTTAAATACTTCAGATCGATGATTTCATGGAGTGACTGCTTGGTGTTACCAGGAGAATCAGCAGTGCGACCGTGCTGATACCGGGAATAAACAGCAGAATCAGAGCATCTTTAGTGAGTCCCGCGAGGGATGCAGATGTGACTAATGTAGTAGAGCATTCCGAAACACATAACCCCGATGAGAGTGTATAGGACAGCTACTATTATTGCGATCAAGGAGGGCCATGGAAGCTCCGCTAATGATTCATTTCCTATCAGAAGCAAAGGCGAAGTAATCAGCAGAGAAGAGAGGTTTATGAGAATCAAATAGACAAGTATCCTCCAGATGAATCCTCCGCGAGGAATGTATCGTGGAAATAGAAAGGCGTTTTTTAAGTCGTATGGACGATATTGCCTTTTGGGCTGTGGTGGGATTTTTATTTTCTTTAACTTGGCAAGCAGTATTAGCCCGAACCCAAGAGTGCATAGCATGAATATGATAACTGTTGCCCAAATGAGCGTGCGTTTATTGAGAGGATCTGAAATAAAATGCAGTAGCAGGCCGAATATAGCGCTTAGGACGCCTCCGACTGTTAATGTGGTTAGGTAAGCATAAATGCGCCATAAAACCGCATTTTTGTTTCGTTCTGTTGCAAGTTCTCCTGCTTTGTACATTACATAGATGATCGGCAGAAAAATGTAAGAAGCAAGCAGACTGTTCATGCTTTAAAATTATATTAAATTTTATAGTGGAAACAGTTCTTTTCGTTCCGAAGCTATCTGCACTGCCTACATCGTGTGACGGCGCATGGCGCGCCGGGCTTCCATGTCGGCGCTTTTCTTTTTGAGAGTCTCGCGTTTATCGACGGTGTCTTTCCCTTTGCAAAGCGCGATCTCGACTTTTACCCGACCGTTTTTCAGATAGACCTTGAGCGGAACGAGAGTCAGCCCTTTTTCACTGATTTTACTCTCGAGGCGCAGGATTTCTTTTTTGTGCATCAGCAGACGGCGAGGACGGGTCGGATCGTGGTTGAAGATATTTCCGTGCTCGTAAGGCTGTACGGTCATTTGGTGCAGTTCGGCCTGACCGTTTTTAATCTGCACATAGGCTTCGTCCACCCGAAGATGCCCCTGGCGAATGGATTTAACCTCAGTGCCGCACAGTTCAATGCCGGCCTCGAGTTTGTCCATCACATGGTAATCCCGAAAGGCCTTGCGGTTGGAGGCCAGTATGCCGGGGCCGGAGCCTGATTTTTTTTTCTTGGAAGCCATACAATAAAAATGCCGGGTCAGGTGACCCGGCCTACAGGGGAGCCGTGTAGGCCACGTGACCTCACGCGGCGCTCCATCTGTCTTTAGAGAACCACAGCAGGACCGTCATCCTCGGCGCCGGCGTCAAGATCTCCGAAAATATCGTCCGGCGGCTCAACGCCCATTTCAACGGTCAGTTTTCCTTCAACAATTTCTTTCAGGACAATGTCGTGGTTGTCCTGTTCCGGGTGGTCAGGTTTGACCATCGGGCGGGCACCGCGATTGAGCTGGCGGGTGCGGTACGAAACCAGGTTCACCAGTGTCGGCACGTTGCCGATTTTTTCCTGTGCTTTGGTCAGATATTCAAAATTCATGAGATTCTTCCTCTCCTATGGGGCATAAAAGCGAGAGACTATAGGGTTTCGGACGTGTTGAGTCAACCCATCCGTACTGCGTATTACGTATTTATTATTGCCTGCGGTGGAGCAGAATACGCAGCATTTTATGCGCAATAGAAAACCCCGTCCGCTGTAAGACGGACAGGGTTTTCCAATGGTCGGAACCGAACGGCTTACATCATGCCGCCCATACCGCCCATACCTCCCATTCCACCCATTCCGCTCATATCCGGAGCGGCCGGGGCGCCTTTTTCGGGCAGGTCGGTGATCATGCATTCGGTGGTCAGAAGCAGGCCGGCGATGCTGGCTGCGTTCTGCAGGGCCGAACGGGTCACTTTGGTCGGGTCGATGATGCCGGCGGCAACCATGTCGACGTATTCGCCGGTAGCGACGTTGTAACCGCTGACCTGTTTGCCTTTTTTGACATCCTGCACAACGATGGCGCCTTCGAGGCCGGCGTTGCTTACCAGCTGGCGAAGCGGGGCTTCGCAGGCTTTGCGAACAATGTCGGCACCCACGGCTTCGTCGCCTTCGAGATCCATTTTGTCCAGGACTTTCTGTGCGCGGATGAGGGCAACGCCTCCACCCGGAACAATGCCTTCTTCGGCCGCGGCGCGGGTCGCGTGCAGTGCATCTTCCACGCGGTCCTTTTTCTCTTTCATTTCGGACTCAGTTGCAGCTCCGACATTGATGACTGCTACGCCGCCGCCGAGTTTGGCCAGGCGTTCCTGCAGTTTTTCGCGGTCGTAGTCCGAAGTGGTTTCTTCCATCTGGCGGCGAATTTGGTCGCAACGTGCGCTGATGTCGGCTTTTTTGCCTGCCCCGTCAACGATGACGGTTTCGTCTTTGTCCACAGTAACGCGTTTTGCGGTGCCGAGGTCGTCGAGCGTAACGCTTTCGAGGGTGATGCCGAGGTCTTCAGTGATGAATTTTCCGCCGGTCAGGATGGCGATATCTTCCATCATGGCCTTGCGGCGATCGCCGAAGCCCGGAGCTTTCACGGCGCAGACGTTGAGCGTTCCGCGCAGTTTGTTCACGACGAGGGTCGCGAGCGCTTCGCCTTCAATGTCTTCTGCAATGATCAGGAACGGTTTGCTGGTTTTAGCAACGTTCTGAAGCAGCGGAAGCATATCCTGCAGGTTGGAGATTTTTTTCTCGAACAGGAGGATGTACGGATCTTCCATGGCCACTTCCATCTCTTCGGCGTTGGTTACGAAGTACGGAGAGAGATAGCCTTTGTCAAACAGCATCCCTTCTTTGACTTCGAGGTCGGTGGTGATGGATTTGGATTCTTCGATCGTGATCGGCCCGTCGTTGCCGACTGCGGCCATGGCGTCTGCAATGATTTTACCGATTTCAGCATCACCGTTGGCAGAGATGGTTCCGACCTGAGCGATTTCTTCGTTGGATTTTACTTTTTTGCTCAGTTTTTCCAGCGCAGCAACCAGCTCGGCCGTGGCTTTGTCGATGCCGCGCTTGAGGCTCATCGGGTTGGCGCCGGCGGTGACGTTTTTAATTCCTTCGCGATAGATGGCTTCAGCCAGCACGGTGGCGGTGGTGGTACCGTCTCCGGCAATGTCGCTGGTTTTGCTGGCGACTTCGCGAACCATCTGTGCACCCATGTTTTCGAATGCATCTTCGAGTTCAATTTCCTTTGCAACTGATACACCGTCTTTGGTGACAGCCGGGGAGCCGAACTTTTTGTCGAGGATGACGTTGCGGCCTTTCGGTCCGAGGGTTACTGCAACTGCTTTTGCCAGCTTTTCGACACCTTTCAGCATCGCTTCGCGGGCATCCACATCGAATTTCATCTGTTTAGCCATAATTGTTTCTCCTTAAATTTAAAGGTTAGCCGATCACTGCGAGAATGTCGTCTTCACGCATGATCTGATATTCTTTACCGCCCATTTTGACTTCGGTTCCGCCGTATTTCGGCATCAGAACGGTGTCGCCTTTTTTGACGTTGAACGGAACAACTTTTCCATCATCGTCGAGTTTGCCGGTTCCGAGCGCAACCACAACGCCTTCCTGCGGCTTTTCTTTTGCGGTGTCGGGGATAATGATTCCGCCTTTTTTCACTTCCTCTTCTTTGAGAGGCTCGACCAGTACGCGGTCACCTAACGGTTTAATCTTCATGGATGTTACTCCTCCTTTTTGGGGTTATTGGTTAGCCGTTACTGACAGCCGGTCGCCGACAGATCAACGGTTGCTGATCGCCTGCAGCCGGCCGCCATTAACTAAATTATTTCTCGTCGTCCATTTTGTAGTCAGCGTCGATCACTTCGCCGTCGGCCTGTTTTTCGCCGGCCGGTTCGTCGGCATCCGGGGCACCCTGCGGGGCGTCCTGCGGAGCTTCCTGCTGGGCCTGCGCATACATTTCGCTTGCGGCGGCCTGCATGGCGGCGTTCAGCGCTTCCATGGCGGACTTGATCTGCTCATCATCGTCGGCTTTCAGGGCTTCCTTAACCGGCTCGACCATCTTCTCAACTTCCGCTTTTTTCGCATCATCGAGTTTGTCGCCGTTTTCCTTCAGGAATTTTTCAGTCTGGAAGACCGCGGCATCCGCCTGATTGCGCAGATCGATTTTTTCTTTCGCCTTTTCATCTTCCGCGGCATGGGCTTCAGCGTCTTTTACCATTTTATCGACTTCGTCGTCGGACAGTCCGCTGGACGCGGTAATGGTGATATGCTGTTCCTTGCCGGTTCCGAGATCTTTGGCTTTCACGTTCAGGATGCCGTTGGCATCGATGTCAAAGGTCACTTCAATTTGCGGTACACCGCGCGGTGCCGGCGGGATGCCGTCGAGCTGGAAGTGTCCGATGGTTTTGTTGTCCCGGGACATTTTCCGTTCACCCTGAAGCACGTGGATATCTACTGCAGGCTGGTTGTCGGCAGCCGTCGAGAACACCTCACTCTTCTTGGTCGGGATCGTGGTGTTGCGTTCGATGAGCGGGGTGGAGATTCCGCCGAGCGTTTCAATGCCGAGCGTCAGCGGAGTGACGTCGAGCAGAACCACGTTCTGGTTTACGTCTCCGGAAAGGATTCCGCCTTGAATCGCGGCGCCGGAGGCGACCACTTCATCCGGGTTGACTCCTTTGTGCGGATCCTGTCCAAAATGTTCTTTAACCATTTCCTGAACGCGCGGGATCCGGGTTGATCCGCCGACCAGAATCACTTCGTGGATGTCGCTGCCGGATACTTTGGCGTCGGTCATACAGTCGTGAACCGGTTTCTTGGTGCGGTCAACCAATGCGTCAACAAGCTGCTCGAACTTGGAACGGCTCAGGGAGACATTCATGTGTTTCGGGCCGGAGGCGTCTGCCGTAATGAACGGCAGGTTGATGTCGGTGTTCTGCGAGCTGGACAGTTCGCATTTGGCTTTTTCGGCAGCTTCCTTCAGGCGCTGCAGGGCCATCGGGTCAGAGGACAGGTCCACGCCCTGTTCGCTTTTAAACTCGGCCACGAGCCAGTCAATGATTGCCTGGTCGAAGTCGTCACCACCGAGGTGCCCGTCGCCGTTCGAAGCGTTTACTTCGAAGAATCCGTTATCGATGTCGAGAATGGACACGTCGAAGGTTCCGCCCCCGAGGTCGTAGACCACCACTTTTTCTTCGTTTTCTTTGTCGAGGCCGTAGGCGAGGGTGGCGGCGGTCGGCTCGTTGACGATACGCAGTACTTCGAGACCGGCAATCTTACCGGCGTCTTTGGTTGCCTGACGCTGGGAGTCGTTGAAGTAAGCCGGAACGGTAATGACGGCCTGTGTGATTTTTTCGCCGACATAGGCTTCTGCATCCGCTTTCATTTTCTGCAGGATCATTGCAGAGATTTCCGGCGGGGCATAGGTTTTGCCGTTGATTTCAATGTGGGCATCACCGTTTTTGGCTTTGACCACTTTGTAGGGCACCAGGTCGATTTCATGGGCAACTTCTTCGAACTTTCGGCCCATGAAACGCTTCACTGAAAAGATCGTGTTGGTCGGGTTGGTTACCGCCTGACGTTTCGCGGCCTGACCCACCAGTCGTTCGCCGTCTTTGGTAAATGCCACCACAGAAGGGGTGGTCCGTCCGCCTTCAGCGTTCGGAATGACAGTGGATTCCCCACCTTCCATAATCGCCATACAGGAGTTGGTTGTCCCGAGGTCGATTCCCAAAACTTTACTTGCTGCCATAATTGCACTTCCTTTCTTAATAAATTCAATTGGACCGCTGGTCGAATTACGCCCCACTAGAAAGCACGAGGCGTGCCTGTTTGTGCGTGTTTGTTGTTAGTTTCTATCTGACAGTTGTTTATAATTTTGTTGGTTCCGGAGGTTGGAAAATTAATCGCGCAATATGTCCCGCATTGATCAGCTTGCGAGTCAAAATGGCGCACATTTCCAAGGTTTGGAAAAAGTGTGCGAGCCTATGCAATAGGCTATTTTTCGAAAATGGCGTCGAGATCTTCGAGCTGATTCAGCAGGTAGGCCTTCATGTCCTGAATGGCGGTGTTGTAGATCTCCGGACCGAGCTTTTCGACGAATGCATCGAGAATCTGATCGGCTTTGAAATCGCTGAGTTCTTCGTCGAAGTCATCCAGAAACATGGCGATGAGTTTTTGGCGAAGCTTATTTTTTTGCTGCGGAGAGAGTTTTATTTCCATTATGGGTCATTTGAATGATTAGGGTTTCTGAGGCAGTTTGTATGAAATGTTTCCGTCGTTGACCGTGATATAGCGTTTCCGTTTGAGCTCATCAATCAATGCGTTCAGCTCTTTTTCCTGAAGCTTTTCTGTGAACAGTGAATTAATCGTATTGCGCAGGGTTTTCTCTTTCCGGGGTCTGGATTGTCCGCGCCCGGTCAGGTTTTTGACGATCGCGGAAATTTTTTCATCACTGCTGGTGGCGGCCGACATGCGCAGGACCGGAATTTCGGCCAGATCCTTTTCCCGCTGAATATGGATTTTGCGGGCTTTGAAATGTTTGATGAGCGGGTCGAAGCCGGTGTCTTTGGAAATGATATGGAAATAAGCTGACGGATCTTTCGCGGCCAGTTCTCCGATGTAGGCGGCAATGTGAAAGTCGAGGGCATTTTTTCCGTTGCCGGCAATCTTGATGTACCTGGCATTTTGGCCGAGCCGCTGCATGGCTTCGGCAAGGTCGTACGGAACCTTGGCCTGGTTGGCGCCGACAAAAACCAAAACCCGGAAGGGATGTTTGGAAAGAATCTCCAGATTCTTCGGTTGAACATTTTCGAAGTCGATCAGTACATAATTCGCTGAATGTCCGTTATTCATCTGAACCTCCGCAGGTTGTTGCCGCGCAGATTACAGGCTTTTTCCAAACATTGGAAGCCGGGGTTTCCCGTTTAAAAGAAACAGGTTTTCAGACCTTAATATTCAATCTAGGCTTTGAATGGCAGCCTGGCGGACGGACTCTTCGGAGAGGGTGTCGCTAAAATTCCATCAGGAGGCAGAATTCGTTGACCCGGAAGGGTGTCATGTCTGATTGTCTTAAATCTTTCAGGGAGTGTGTCCAAGCTGTTTTTTAAAAATCCACCTCGGGGCTTTGATTCCGGAGCGGATTTGTCTATCGTTGCGGGCTTTTTGATGGGGAAAACCATGAGTGTAAGAAACATAGCGGTATACGACACAACGCTTCGCGACGGAGCGCAGGCGGAAGGAGTTTCTTTTTCCGCAGTCGCCAAAGTTCAGGTTGCCAAACGGCTCGACGAGTTCGGCATTACCTACATTGAGGGCGGCTTTGCTGCGTCCAACCCAAAAGATATGGAGTTTTTCCGGCTGATTAAAACGGTGCCGCTTAAACACTCAAAAATTGCGGCATTCGGATCGACTCGTCGCGCCAATACAGCTCCCGAAGAGGATAAGGGCCTCGCGGCGCTGCTGGAGGCCGATACGCCGGTCTGCACCATTTTCGGAAAAAGCTGGCTGCTGCATGTGACCGAAGTCCTGCATACCACTCCCGAAGAAAATCTGGCGATGATTGCCGACAGCGTCCGCTTCCTGAAGGAACACGGCAAAGAGGTGATCTACGATGCCGAACATTTTTATGACGGATATAAGGATGATCCGGAATATGCGATGGCTGCGCTGAAAGCGGCGGCAGATGCCGGAGCGGATTGCCTGGTGCTGTGCGAAACCAACGGCGGTGCGCTGCCGGAAGAAGTTGCGCAGATTACCAAAGCAGTGGTTGATGCATTCGGGATCCCGGTGGGGGTTCATACGCACAATGACGGCGAACTCGGCGTCGCCAATGCGCTGGCCGGCGTGAATGTCGGAGCTGTTCATGTGCAGGGAACAATCAATGGAATCGGCGAGCGGGTTGGAAACTGCAATCTCAGTTCGGTGATTCCGAACCTGATGCTCAAAATGAATCTGGAATGTCTTCCGAATGCGAAAAATCTCAAACAGCTGCGGGCGCTCAGTCAGTTTGTGTATGAGCAGGCTAATATGCGGCCGTTGACTAAACAGCCGTTTGTCGGCGAGAGCGCTTTTGCGCACAAAGCGGGAATGCATGTGGATGGCGTGCGCAAGGTGTCGCAGAGCTTTGAGCACATCAATCCGGAGTTGGTGGGCAATCAGCGGCGCATTCTGATTTCCGAGCTCTCCGGTGCCAGCAATGTGTTCCTGAAGGCCATTGAAATGGGACTTGAGGTGGATCGCAAGTCGCCGGAAGTCAAAAAGGTGCTTAAGCAGCTCGAGCAGATGGAAAAAGAGGGCTACGAATATGAATCTGCCGATGCCTCGTTCCAGATGCTGATTAAAAAAGTCCTCAAGAAGCATAAGCCGTTTTTCGATCTGGAAGGGTTCCGTGTGATTAATGAGCGGCACGATCCGGAAGAGGGGTGTCTGTCCGAGGCGACCGTTAAGTTGCGCGTCGGGGACGATGTTGAATTTACTGTGGGTGAGGGCGATGGTCCGGTGGATGCATTGAACCAGGCGCTGCGCAAGGCGCTGGTTCGTTTCTATCCGGTGATTGCCGATGTGGTGCTCAAGGATTATTCCGTACGCATCCTTGATCCGGAAGAGGCGACGGCCGCCAAAACCCGTGTGCTGATTGAATCCGGAGACGGCTCAAACACCTGGGGAACAGTGGGCGTTTCGGAAAATATTATCGAAGCCTCATGGGAAGCCCTCGTGGATTCCGTTGAGTACAAACTGTTCCTTGAAGAGGAAAAGAATAAGAACTGATTTTCCAATGCCTGGAAACTCTGGTGCATAGAGGCGCATGTTTTTCCGGACATTGGAAACAAAGGGATTTTTAAGATGAGCGAATTATCAAAAAACTACGAACCGAAAAGCGTTGAAGAAAAGTGGTATGCCAAATGGCTGGAGGATAAAGCGTTTGCGGTGCAGCCGTCGGACGAAAAAGATCCGGCCACGATTGTGATTCCGCCGCCGAACGTGACCGGCATTCTGCACATGGGCCACGCCCTCAACAACACGATTCAGGATGTGCTGATTCGCTGGTGGCGCATGCAGGGTAAAAATGCGTTGTGGGTTCCGGGAACCGACCACGCCGGAATTGCCACGCAGAATGTCGTTGAGCGCAAGCTGGCCAAGGAAGGCAAAAGCCGCCATGACCTCGAGCGAGAACCGTTTCTGAAAGAAGTCTGGGCATGGAAAGAGGAGTACGGCAGCACGATCATCAACCAGCTCAAGAAGCTCGGCTCTTCCTGTGACTGGGACCGCGAGCGCTTTACGATGGATGAAGGTCTCAGTAAAGCCGTTCTTGAAGTGTTCTGCCGTCTCTACGACAAGGGGCTGATTTATCGCGGTAATCGTATTATCAACTGGTGTCCGCGCTGCACGACGGCTCTTTCCGATGAAGAGAGCGAGCATGTGGAGTCGGAAGGTGCGCTGTATCACATCCGCTATGCGGTTAAAGACGAAAAACATAAAATTGTGGTGGCAACGACCCGCCCGGAAACGATGCTGGGTGATGTTGCCGTTGCGGTCAGTCCGCGCGACAAACGCTACGCGGATCTGGTCGGCAAAACGCTGATCCTTCCGATTCTGAATCGCGAGATCCCGGTCATTGCCGACGAATACGTTGATCCGGAGTTCGGAACCGGCTGTGTGAAAATCACGCCGGCCCATGACCCGAATGACTTTGAAATGGGACTGCGCCATGGACTGGAGCAGATCAATGTGATGGACGACCACGGTGTGATGAATGCCGAGGCCGGGCCGTATGAGGGAATGGACCGTTTTGAATGCCGCAAGCAATTGGTCGAAGACCTGAAGGCTGGCGGGCTGCTTGAGAAAGTGGATAAGCATATTCATGCAGTCGGCCATTGCTATCGCTGTTCAACCGTCGTCGAGCCGCGCCTGTCGCCGCAGTGGTTTGTCAAAATGGAGCCGCTGGCCAAACCGGCGATTGAAGCGGTTCGCACCGGGAAGATTCGTTTCGTTCCCGAACGCTGGAACAAGGTGTATCTTGAATGGATGGAAAATATCCGCGACTGGTGCATTTCGCGCCAAATCTGGTGGGGACACCGTATTCCGGTTTTTTACTGCGACAGCTGCGGTCATGAATGGGCTGCCAAAGACACTCCTGCGACCTGTCCGACTTGTGGCGTGCACAACATCCGTCAGGATGAAGACGTGCTCGACACCTGGTTCTCATCGTGGCTTTGGCCGTTCAGTGTGTTTGGCTGGCCGGAACAGACCGAGGATCTGAAGCATTTCTATCCGACCCAAACCATTGCGACTGCCCCGGAGATTCTGTTCTTCTGGGTGGCGCGCATGATTATGGCCGGTCTCGAATTTATGGGTGAAATTCCGTTCGATACGGTTTATTTCCACGGGACTGTTCGCGACGATCAGGGGCGTAAAATGAGCAAGTCGCTCGGCAACTCGATCAACCCGCTCGATATTATTGAAAAGTACAGCGCCGACGCGCTGCGTTTCAGCCTGATGATGCTGACGGCGACCGGGCAGGATGTGTACATCAGTGACGAAAAATTTGAACTCGGCCGGAACTTCTGCACCAAAATCTGGAATGCCGCACGCTTCATGCAGATGAATGCCACATCGGATGTTCCGGTTGATCCGGAGCAGATCGATCTCGGTGCGATGTCGCTCAGTCCGGACGATCAGCATATTATCGCCAAACTCAGCGAAGCGGTGAAGAAGACAGAAACCGCTCTGGAACGCCACCGCTTTAACGATGCTGCTCTGGCAATGTATGACTTTATGTGGCATGACTACTGCGACTGGTACGTTGAGTATTCCAAAGGAATTTTCCGGGGCGAAGATCTGCAGCGGAAACAGGATGTTGAGCAGGTGATGCACTATGTTTTCTCTTCTGCAGTTCGCCTGCTGCATCCGTTCATCCCGTTCATCACGGAAGAGCTGTGGCATGGGATGGGATATAACATTTCCAGTGAGTCGGTGCAGACGGCACCGTGGCCAAAAGCATTTTCGTATGAAGACCTGTCGGGCTTCGGTGTTGTGAAGAAAATGGTTGAATACGTTGATGCGAAACACGATCTGATCCGCACCGGCCGCACCTTGCGCAGCGACTACAACCTGACTCCGAGGCAGCAGGCGAAGTTTGTAATCCGTCCTCCGAAAAAAGAGATCGGGGATCTGCTGCGGGCTGATCTGGTGTCTGTTTCTGCACTGCTCGGTGCGGAAAGCATTGAGGTGGACCGCGACTACACCCCGGAGGGGGCGATGCCCAGCGGAATCAGTCAGCTCGGCGCAGTTTATATGTCGATCGAAGGGCTCGTTGATGTGGAGGCCGAAGTGGCGAAGCTCCAGAAGCAGCTCGCCACGGTTGAAAACGGAATTTCCGGAATCAGCAAAAAGCTTTCCAACGAAAACTTTGTCAAAAAAGCTCCGGCCGATATCGTTGCCGGCGAAGAAAAGCGCAAGGCGGAACTGCTTGAAAAACGTGATAAAATCCAGAAGCTGATCGATACGCTGTCTGCCTGAGGTTGCTTATGAGTACACTACGACCTAAAGCCCAGCGGCTTCCTCAATGGTTGCGGCGCCCGATTTCGACCGATCAGGATTATCCCGATGTGAGCAAGCTGCTGGGAAGTCTTCAGCTCAATACGGTTTGTGCCAGTGCGAAATGCCCGAATCGGCATGAGTGCTGGAACCGCGGGACCGCCACGATCATGATTCTGGGCAATACCTGCACGCGCAACTGTCGCTTTTGCAATGTCAACACCGGACGGCCGGAGCCGATCGATACGGATGAGCCGGCCCGGGTTGCAGAAGCAGCTAAGCGGCTGAACCTGCGGCATGTGGTGATTACCAGCGTGACCCGGGATGATCTCCCGGACGGTGGAGCGCAGATTTTTGCCGACACCATTCGCGCGATCAAAGGCGTGTTGCCCGAGGCTTCGGTGGAGGTGCTGACTCCTGACTTTGTGGAACATCTGGATGTTGTTCTGGATGCCGAACCGCTGGTGTTTAATCACAATTTGGAAACCGTCAGGCGGTTGCAGGAAACGGTTCGGCCTCAGGCCAGCTACGAGAAATCTCTGAAGACACTGCGCTATGCAGCAGAACGAGGCGGTGTGCTGGTGAAATCCGGACTGATGCTCGGATTGGGAGAAACCGATGAAGAGGTTTTTCAGGCATTGGAAGATTTGTATTCTGCCGGCGTCCGCCTGTTGACGCTGGGGCAGTATCTGGCTCCGACCCGCGAACATCATCCTGTTGAACGCTTTATTTCTCCCGAACATTTTGATGAACTGGCAGCACGAGCCCGGGAGATGGGATTTGAAGGCGTGGCGGCCGGTCCGCTGGTCCGGTCCTCCTATCGGGCGGATCAACTGGTAGCGAAAGAAAACTGATGGGAACTATTCTTCAGCGGAAAGAGGTTGAACGGGTCGCGGTGCTGATCCCCGCTTTCCGGGAAGAAAACAGTGTCGCGGAAGTTGTGATCGAAGCGCGCCGTTATCTGCCCGATGTCATTGTGGTGGATGACGCTTCCGGAGACGAAACCGCACAGCGCGCGGAGCAGGCCGGGGCCACCGTAATTCGTCGCGCGATCAATGGCGGAAAGGGCGCTGCGCTGACTGAGGGGTTTCAGTATATTCTGGATCAGGGCTTTGATGCCGTGATTGCATTGGATGCTGATGGCTTTCATGATCCGAACCAGATTCCAAAGTTTCTGGAAACCTATCATCGAACCCGCATTCCTGTGTTGATCGGGAGCCGGATGGCAGAACCTCAAAAGGTCCTGCCGGTACGGCGCTGGAGTATTCGGATGATGAGTTACTGGCTGAACCGGTTAATGCATGTGTATGTGCCGGACCCACCCTGCGGGTTCCGTTTTTATCGTTGTGATGTGCTGCCGTTTCTTCTGGAAACCGGTTCATCGCTGCCGGCGGAGTTTGAAACGCTGTTGCATATTGCTTCGCGCCGGATCCGGGTTGGTTCTGTGCGGATCACAAAAAAACCGCATCGTCATAAAAGCTGGATTTCGCCGTTTCGAGACATCATCCGGTTTTTTAAGGTTCTGCGGAATTTCTACCGAAAGAAACGGGAAGAAGCAGCCCGGCTTCGCGCTGCTTCCGAAGAAGACAGAATTTAGTTTTTGCGGGCAGCAGCAGTCTCTACGAGAATGATAGCAATGATTCCCAGAGCCATCATAAGCAGAGCGCAGGCGGTCGCTCCGCTGAGCTGAGGCAGGCTGTAGGTGTAGCCAACCACCTTTTCTTTGACCGCGTCGCCATCCTGGAAGATTGTGACAACAGCTTCTTTCCATGGCCACAGCACGGCCAGGGACCCGAAAATAAATCCGGTCAGCAAAGAAACAGTCTGGTCATGAAACCGCTTGAATACCCATGAGAGAAATCGGGCAAACAGAAGGAGTCCCGTTCCGGCTCCGACGGCAACGGGCAGCAAAACCGCGAGGTTAAGATCGTTGACCGCTTCGATCATGACCAGTTGGTAATTTCCCATCAGCAGAAGAACATAAGATCCGGAAAGCCCCGGAAGGATCATGCTGCACATCGCAATCACGCCGCAGAGAATCAGATAGGGGATCGATGCATTTTCTGCCGCCGGCTCCATGAATGCAATCGCTGCCGCCAGAGCTGTTCCGGCGATGAACAGCAGAACCACCGGCAATGTTACCCGCTTGATCCGTTTGCCGACAAACCAGACGGAGGCCAGAATCAGCCCGAAAAAGAAGGCCCACACTAATACCGCATAATGGTCGAAAAGATATTCAAGCAGTCGGGCAATACTGAGAATACTGACGACAATGCCGATTCCTACCGGGATGAGGAATCCCAGATTTGTATGTGTTGCAAACTCGCGGAATTTTCCGGAGGCAATCAGTTTCAATGCCGTCAGGTCGAACGATTTGATGGCATAGATGAGAGGTTCGAAAATACCGGTCAGTAAAGCCATCGTTCCGCCGGAAACTCCGGGAATTACATTTGCTGCGCCCATCAGCATGCCTTTGGCGGTCAGGGAAACTTTTTCTTTCATGAAACCTTTCGCGTGATTAAAAGGCTCAGTAGTACGGGGTTGACGTCAGAAAGTCAATCTGTGATCTTTTCAAGTTATGTGGGCTAGCAGGGGCCGGTTCGTCCAGAAGGTTCCCGTTCTCTTAAGCTGCTTGGAAAGATGCCGGCGACGCGGTTTTTCTGCCACAGCCGCTATGAACAGCGATGAAAATGGCTGTTGAATGTTTTTTGACTTGGGTGAGTGGATTGATTAGCTTTTTACCAATCAAGGAGCAGGAATATGAATGACGAACAGATTTTAGAAGCGGTTGAGAAGATCATGGCAGAGGAAGTCAGTCCGGCATTGGCCAGTCATGGCGGCGGAGCTGAAATCGTAACCGTGAAAGACGGCAAGGTGTATGTGGAACTGCAAGGCGGCTGCCGCGGATGTATGGGGGCTCGTATGACGATGAAAAACGGAATCGAGCGACTGCTGAAAGAGCGCGTGCCGGATGTTGTGGAAGTGATTGACGCAACCGACCACGACGCATAAACCGTTTTTCCAATGCTAGGAAAAAGTTGAGCCGGAAGTTTCCAGTGTCTGGAAAATCCGGCTTTTTCTTTTCGGAATGCCGGGAGCGGGCTTAGTCAAGGCGGTCTTCAAGCGAGCGCGTGTTGCCAAAGTGTAGAGGGTCCAGTTTGGTCCGGTAGATATCTTCAGCGGCATCTCCAGCGAGTGTGGTTCCAAATGTGTCGATGGCGTCTTTGATGACATCCCGGAAAAAAGCAAATTTTTTCGGAACGGCGTAGACGATGTCGCCCGGTTGGAGTTGAACATCCAAAGATCGCCCGCTGAGGATTTTGAAAACCCGCGCCTTCTTTGAGTCAAACTGGGACATGTCCATAAGCATGACTTTCGGGCTGACATGATTACCGCGAACGATGAGGATATGACCGTCGGAAGTATCTTTGTTCATACCGCCGGCCTGAATGATTGCATTCATCAGTGAGAGGCTGGAGTGTGCGAACTGGACGCCTTGAGGGCTGTTGAATGATCCCAAAGCATATATTTTTCGTTCCAGGGCCGATGGGACGAAAATGATGTCGCCACTCTGGATTTCCAGATTTTGTGTAGCATCGGCTTCATAGACCAGTTTTTCGAAGTCAACAGGAATGACCTGACCGCGTCGAACCAGCGTGGCATGGGCCAGATCGTGAATGTCTGCAGTGACATTGCGGATGTCACCGAGTTTCATGCCGCCGGCCTGAGCAAGGGCATCAAGCAGGTGCATTCGGCCGGTGAGTTGGTAAACCTGAGGGGCGTTCATCTGTCCAAGGACCGTGAAGGTCTGGCTTCCAAAACGGGCTGGTGTAATGTTGAGAATGGCATAGTTGAGCTCTTTGCTCAGGCGGGAACGCATGTCTTCGGTGAGTTCATCAATGGTCCGGCCTGCTGCCGGAACTGTTCCGAGCAGCATATAGGTGATATTGCCGGAAGGATCGATGGGTAATGTACGCTGGTTCTGAGTGTCATCGTAACCGTAGAGAGTGATTTGAAGTTGGTCTCCGACGCCTAGTCGGTAGGGGCCCGTGTCGCGTTCGGTGAGGAGTTTTGAGTCAACGGTATCTTCCGGGCTTAATTGAACCCAGACTCCGGTTTCCATTTCTTCCAGCGTCAGATCTCCGGCTTTAGGGAGTTCCATTACATTGGCCGGAAGCAGTTCTTTATTGTTTTCAAGGCGGGGTTCATTCCTCAGCGATGTGCAGCCTGCTGCAAGAACGACGAGTGCGATCAGGATGGTGGATGGAATCAAACGAGAGCTCATCACGGGGTGGTCTCCTGCGGGAAGAAGTATTTACGATTGATATCGGAGGCGAATTCACCGGCGAATGTGGAGACGAACGTGCGGATCATGGATTTTGCGAGGTTGCGGGTGAACAGGAATGATTTTTCAGGTACGTATACGATGTCTCCAGCTTCAAGAAACACATCATGTTCTTTGCCAAGCAGAATATCTCTCAGATTGATTTTAAATACTTTCGGAGCGTTCATGGCATCGCGCAGCAGTACAACACGTTTGATGTCAGCAGAGTCTTCGAGGTAGCCGCCGCTCCCCTGGTCAATTCCGGTAATCAGCTGAACCAGCGTCATGCCGGAGGTGTACGGCTGAGACTGCTGGTTGTTGACTTCTCCCATGAGGTATACTTCGCGGCCAAGTGCCGAGGCAATATAGATGACATCTCCGGGGCGAATGTAGATGTCTTCTGAGAAATCATTTTCTTTCATCAACCGTTCAAAATCGACGGGTATTTTCTCTGTGCCGCGCAGAAGCCAGCTGTCTGTGTAGTTATGGATTTCGATGGTGTTGTCGTGATAGCGCCCCTGGGCAATTCCTTTGGCTCTGGCAATGGCCTGTCGTACGGTGATCGGGGTTTCAAGAGGATAACTGCTGGCGCTGTCCACTTTTCCGAAAATGGAGAACCGGTTGGAGATGAACTGCTTTGGAATAATGGAAACCTGCGGGTTGTTAAACAGGTTTCTCAGTTGCTCTTCCATCTCTTGGGAGACGTCTTCGGGAGTGCGCCCTTCCGCAGGGATACCAGGCAGAAACATGTAGTAAAGTTTTCCATCCGGAGCAATGGGGATGCCCTGAGCAATGGTGTCGCGTTGGCCGAAGATGCTGACTTCAACAACATCCCCAACCTGTAATGTTCGGTTTTCAGGTGTGTGGGGAACAAAATACTCCGGCGGAAATTTAGATTTCTTCTGGGTCAGGGTCAGTTGTTCCAGACTTACTGTTGCGTCCGTTTCCGCGGAGGGTATCTCTGCAAAAAGCACGATTTCGGAAAAAAGGAATAGCAGAAAAATGAGTTTGCAGAGTTTAAGTCCGTTTTTCATGGGTGCCGGGTTCCTCTTCGGACGGTTGATTATGTTTTTTCGATTTATTCATCCACTCAATAAAAGACAGTTCTTCTTCCTCTGACATTTCTTCAAACCCCGGGGTTTCTTTGATTTCCTCGGGCGCAGTTTTCTGAGAGAAGGAAGGGGCTTCAGGCTCTGTGGTGTGTTCCTGAGATTCTCCTGGAACGGGCTCCATGAACTCAGGTGCCGATTCCTTGCTTTTTTGGACGCGATCAAACAGTCCCGCAATAAGGCCGCGTTGATCGGGCAGGCTGCGTATGACACGCTGCTGGCGGACATCTTCCAGATAGTAAGGGTTTACCTTGTTGAAAACCAGAGCCCTCGGCGCCAGTCCGCGGTCTTCCAGAAACTCCAGCCCTGCATCGACAAGTTTTCGGTCACTGACTGGAGAAGCAATCACATAAATCAGCTCGTCTTGGAATGCGCTTACGGTTCCGGCCAGAGGGTTGTCCAGTACCGAGGGGATTTCTGTGATGATGAGATCATAGCTGCTGCAGAGCAGATCCCGGAGTCTTGGCATGGATGGTCCTTTGGCGAGATCGAGGAGATCGGAGCGCATCTGGTTGACGCGAACCACATCGACACCGTGCACCGTTAAAAGCATATCTGATAATTCTGCCTGGTCACTAAGATAATCTTCGAGGCCCATTTGAGGCCATGCGGTATCGGCCAGATCCGGCAGGCACGGATTTGATTTTGTGTCAAAGCTGACGAATAGAACTCTGAGATTCAGCGAACTGTAGTAGCGCGCCAGATTGAACGATATGATGCTTTTTCCCTCGTCATCGAGAGAGCTTGCAAATCCGAACATTTTAGCCTTTTTTCCTCGCAGAAGAACATTCAGGCGGTCTGAAATCTCTCGAGTAGAAGGAAGCAGAAGCTCGTACGCATCATATTGTTCAAAATTCGGAATTTCTACAATCGATGCAAGGCAGGGAGCATCATACGCTTTTTCCAGCTGGTGCAGTGTGCGGATTTTTCCATCCAGCAGTTCGATCAGAAGAATAATAGCGATGCCGCCGAAAAAACCGAAAACAAACCCTGCGATTGGAATCACCCTCCCGAGGAGTGATGATCCACCGGGCTCGGCACTTGTGGCTGAGCTGAACAGACGAAAATCGGACAGGCTTGCGGTCATGGTTGCATGAGCCGATTCTTCGCTGGCTTTAAGCTGTTTGTAGCTGGCATCCAGAGTAGAGCGTTTTTCGAGCAGCCGGGCATATTCTTTTTCCAGTCCGGGCAGTTTCTGGAAATGGGCATTCAGTTTGTCGAGATCATTTTGAAGCGCCGCCACCTGTTGAGCGGCCACTTGCTCTTCAGATCTCAATTTCATGAGTTCGCCTTCGAGCTGTCCTTTGAGCGGGTTGGAAATATATGTCCTTTCGCGCGTTTCATCAAAGGTTCCGCTTTGGAGCATTTTGCGCAGCTCTTCGAGTTCTTTTTCCTGACGCTGGATTTTCGGGTTGTCGGCTGCGTATTGAATGCGTGCCTGAAGCAGGGCGGCTTCGGCGTTGGAGATTCTTCGTTTGAGCGGGTTGTCCTCCTGCGCTTCGTCGAGAATCTCATCCGGAAGATCCGCTATCATTTTCTCGTAATTGTTGATTCGGACCAGTAATCCTTCGTGCGCGACTCTGGCGACACTTAACCGGTCTGCGGCTGCAGTTTTTGACGAAAAATAGTTCTCGTATTGTGTGTTGAGTTCCAGCAGTTCATTTTTTCGTTGGAAGTTTTCAACGGCCTCCGTTGCGGCCTTCAGTTCTTTTTCCACGTTTTCTCTTTGCGTATGATATTGTTCGTACGCAGCAGAAGCCAGGTCCCGATAAAATTTTGCATTGCTGCTGATGATGATTTCGGCAAGTTTGTTGACGGCCTGGATGGCTGTCTTCTCATCAGGCATGTCGTTAACCTGAAGGGTAATGATGTCCGATTTTCTTTGGCTGTCGTAAGAAATGCTTTGTTCCAGAGGTTCAAATCCTGTGAATTGCTCCAGGGAGGTGATGTTGTCTGGCGACAGCAGCATATCGAGTAATGTGTCTTCAGAGAGAGGTCGCAGCATGAAGGACGATCCCTGAGAATCGATTTGTTTCTGAGACGGGTTGGTGTAAATGATTTTTGCCTGGGCAGTGTAGGAGAAGCCTCCCTGAAGATGGCGCGTTGCCGACAGCAGGATCATCATTAAGCCGAAAGCGCAGGCCAGAGCAATCCAGAAGCGACGATAAACACCACGCATAATTTTAACGATGTCCAGATTTCGGAAAAAGTCCTGAAGATCATTCTCGCGTCGAATGCTTGTTGCCGGATCTGAGGAGTGGTCTGGAAGTCCTGCCCCCAAAACCGGAGTATTGGACGGTTTGGCTTTTTTTCGGCCAAGTGTCTGGTGGATGGTGTTCAGGTCTTCGAATTGGTCTTTAATTCGGAATGCCTGTTCCGTGCTGTGCCGGGGGGAGGCGGAGGATGGAGGAGTGAATGAATTTGTTTCCGATGTTTCATTCTGTTTGACGGCATCTGTTTTCGGAGTGGCGTCCGGTTCCTGTTGAGGCCGGGAGGGCGATGAGCCGGTTTCCTCCTGAACGGGGGCATCGGACCTTTCTTTTTCAGCCAGTTGCTCACGAGGCTGTCCGAAGGTCAGATTTTCTTCCGGTTTATCTCTCATATTCTGTTCCGCCTTTATTATACAGTCGTTTGCTTTGCGTTCATACTGTGTCCACTGTATCGTACAGATAAGTAACGGTTATAATCACCAATTTATTACGCTTTTTTAATGTAAATGGCAATAGAGGGACGTGTATCTCCTGACGTTCTTTTTTGTTCGCTGGCTCCATGGCCTGGCCCCAAAGAATAGGGTTGTACAGCCCCGGACATCTTTTCCAGAAATACAGATAACTCCATAACAGTCATAGTGTGGAGTTTATTAAAGGAAAAAAGATCAGTGATGATTGCTGCAGTAGGCGTCAGAGGATTTTTGGCTTATCCAAAATGTTTTTCAATGTCGCGCACAATCATTCGAATCATCTCCGCATCAATTCGATCCTTTTTCATCAAACATGCCCGGTCAACTGCCAGTTTGCAGACCCGGTTGATCTGGCGAGGGCATCCGCCTGAAAAAGAAAACAGCGGGTCGATACTGTCTTCTTCGAATATATCCAGTTTCTCGGCACCGGCAGTTTTCAGACGGTGCTGGAGGTACGGGGCGACTTCTTCGTAGCGCAGGTTTTTCAAATAGCAAAACATGCCCAGTCGCTGATAAATCTGCGGCAGGGAGCTCAGTTTCTCTTTCAGCTCTGGCTGACCGGAAAGGATGATAGTCAGGAGAGATTCCTGTTGGTTGTAGTTCGTCAGGCATTTCAGCTCATCAAGACACTCTTTACTCAGGAACTGAGACTCATCGAGGACCAAAATCAGGTGTTTGCCAATGGCGCCCACTTTGTTATGAAGCATGCCTTCAAACTCTTTGAGCTGGTAATATTTATCATTATTTCCAGGAGCATCGCCTGAGCCGCGAAGCTGCTGGTTGATTTCGGCTAGAATGTGCTCAAACGGCAGGTGAGCCGTATGGAGCTTGATCGTTGTGTATAGGTCTTTGCGAAGACGGGACCCCAGAACATTTAACACCATGGTTTTTCCGCTGCCGATTTCGCCGGTCATGGCGCCCATGCCCATCCCGCGGTCGGAAACCAGGTAAAGCAGACGTGCCAGCGCCTCGCCATGCGCTTCGCTTTCATAAAAAAACTGAGCGTCACAGTTTGACTCAAATGGCGGTTGTCTCATTTCCCAGAACGATAAATATTCCATAATATGGGCTTTCACTACTTGGCCGGGAGGATAGGTAAACCGATTTCCTGTTTAAAGAAAAACCTGCAAGTAATTGGGCTTTAATAAAATCCTGATAAATGACTGGTACTTGGGGGGTAAGTTTTCGTTTTGTGGTCAGTCGAAGGGGAGTGCAACTGGAATCGGCAGTTTGCCCTTTGAGTATTTTTCTGAATTCGGAATCGTCAATCTTCGCTTTTTATACTGTATAAACGGATAGTTTTCTTGTCATTTTTTTATTTCTTTTAATATTCTGTTCGCCCGTGTGGATTCGGCTGAAATGATGGAGAAGGGAGTCTCATCAATTTATATTGGTTGTCGGTGTGCTGGTGGCATGCCCCGTTTGGGCACAAACACCACAGGAAATGATTGAGTCGCATTTCTCGGGGTGACAGGAATCCGTTAAAATGACGACCCATACGGAGGTTTATAAGAAAACCCCTCAGGGAAATTTGACACTGCGGGTTTTCCTGAAAGGATCGTCCTACTGTTGTTTTCTTTTATGGCGGCGGTTGGAAGAGAGGCTCTGTTACTCAGTTGATCAAACAGAGTGGTTGATGGTCTCGCACGGTTACGTAGCAATTACGCCTCAATATCGTATAGGGAAAGGGCTCGGTACTAGGCCGCGTGAATCCGTAATGGACGCTAAACCCTGCATCCGCTGGGTAAGAAGCCATGCGATTGATTTAGGGATTGATCCGAATCGGTTGATGGTCGGAGGCGGATCGACCGGAGGTCTTCTGGCCGCTGCGTGTGCTTCGGTTGCAAAGATCAATCTAAGGATATTGAGACGGTGGACGGCGACCTCATCCGTCTCAAAAGATGGACACAAATTGCCCGCGAGAACATCAATGATGTTTGGCTGTGACAAACTCTAGTCTGCAAGGTATTCGAACCTTGGAAACAGAATAAAGGCGTATTTCTTCATTCGAGTCTGTTAAGCACAAACGCGAACGTTAGCGCCATATGGATCCGCGGAGTCCGGCGTCCAGCAGGTCCAGGCGGATTCCTGTGGTAATTGCTATGATCAGGCATGCAATCATTATTGCAATGAGTCCGGTAATCAGCATAGCCAGCACCATTGGGTGCATAGTGAGCTGGTGAATCGGATGCAGATAAATTGCATGCGTGTGCGAAAAGTGCATTCCGTGATCTTCTGGCAGATGCTGTTTCATCGTTTTCTCACCTTCTCCCGTTCCGGTTTTCTTATACTATTTTTCCGGAAGAAAAGCGATTTTTTAGATGATTTTTGTATTAATCCGACGAGCTAAAAACGCCGTTCCTTAACGTCGAAGGACAGCAACATTCACTGGTCCAATCCTTGGAGCTTTTTTTCAGCCTTTGGGAAAATAGGTACAGGCTTCGCCTGTTAGATCCGTTCCGGCGTTTCGATTCCCAGCAGCGAGAGGCCGTTTTTGAGGACGGCAGCGGCGAGAGCGCAGATGCGGATGCGGCTTTCGCGCGGGCCTTCATCGGCTTTGAGGAACGGGACGTTCTGGTAGAAGGAACTGTAGGCCTGCGAGAGGTCGTAGAGGTAGTCAGCCATGATGCTGGGGCGGTGGAGGCGCACGGCGGCTTCAACGGCGGACGCAAAGCGTGTAAGCTTCAGCGCGAGTCGACGTTCCTGTTCTTCGGTCAAAATGATCGGGAAGTCTTCTGGATTTGTGTCCGGGAATTGCGCGGCGTATTTGTCGCGCACGGAGGCGATGCGGGCGTAGGCGTACTGAAGGTACGGCGCGGAGTTGCCGTCCATGGCGAGCGCTTTTTCCCAGGTGAAGGTGACGAGGCTCTGCGGGTTCTGGCTGAGGTCGGTGTATTTGATGGCGCCGATTCCGATCGCGCGGGCGACTTCGCGCTGCTGAGCTTCGTCCATGTCCGGGCTGGAGGCTTTAACGACTTCGAGCGCGCGTTTCTCGGCTTCGTCGAGCAGGGCTTCGAGCTTGATGACGTTTCCTTCGCGGGTGGAGAAGGTGGCTTCAGGCAGGCGCATGAGGCCGAACCAGACGTGGGTGAGTTTGGTATCGATGCCCAGCTTTTTGCAGATGTGGAAGAACTGTTTGAAGTGCAGCTGCTGGCGTTCGTCGGTGACGTAAATGATTTCTGAAGGTTGGAACTCTTCGGTGCGCGAGGCGACGGTGGCGATGTCGGTGGTGGTGTAGTTGTAGCCGCCATCCGATTTGCGGACGATGGCGACGTTGAGGTTGTCGTCTTCCAGATTGCAGATGAGGGCACCTTCGGATTCTTCGCAGAGTTTTTCAGCCTGCAGACGGTCAATGACGCTGGCGAGATCATCGTTGTAGTAGCTTTCGCCGCGATAGAGGTCGAAGGATACATCGAGACGTTTGTAGATTTTGTTGAATTCGCTGAGGGTCAGTTCGATGAATTTTTCCCAGAGCGCGCGGTTTTCTGCGTCGCCTTGCTGGAGCTTGACGAGTTCGGCTTTGGCGCGATCTCGCCAGGTGTCGTCGTCCTTGGAGCGGTTGTAGCTTTCGACGTAGATGCGTTCGAGTTCTTCGACCGGTGCGGTTTTCAGGGCTTCCTGATCGGCGAATTCGCGGTAGCCGAGGATGATGAGGCCGAACTGGGTTCCCCAGTCGCCGAGGTGGTTGTCGGCGATGACGTTGTATCCGAGCGCACGGTAAAGCCGGTCCAGTGAGTTTCCGATGACGGTGGAGCGGATGTGGCCGATATGCATCGGTTTTGCCACATTGGGGCTGGAGTAGTCGATGATGACGGTTTGGCCGTTTCCAATGTTTGGAAGGCCCAGGGTGTCGTCGCCGAGCATTGCATCGAGTTGGGCTGAGAGCCCTTCATTTTTGAGGAAGATGTTAATGAATCCGGGGCCGGCGATTTCGATTTTTTCGACGACGTCGGGGAGGACGGCTTTGTCGATGAAGGCCTGCCCAATGGCGCGCGGATTGTTTTGGAGCGCTTTGGCGAGTTTCATGGCGGCTTCGCACTGGTAGTCGCCGAACTGTTCTTTCTTCGATTCAATCACCCCGAGATGAATGCTGGAGAGATCTGTCTCCGGGAAACAGGCGGTGAAGGTTTCGGAGCACCAGTCGGAAAGCTGTTTTTCAATCAATGTAATCTTGTTGTTCATGGTTTCTCTTTCGTCAAAAGCAGGCGGGATGCAATCATATTTCCGGATGCAGATAAAGTGCCTTTTGTTAGAGATCAATAAACCTAAACAATTTGGTTGCATTAAAAAACAACAAGATTAATCTGCCCTTAGAAAGCGGGCCAGTCCGCGTTTATTTGTGACAAAAAACAACGGGGGAAACCGATGGCTGCGAAAAAAACAGCAAAAAAAGCATCAGCGAAGAAAGTAACCAAAAAAGCGGTTGCCAAAAAAGCTCCGGTCAAGAAGGCCGTTGCTAAAAAAGCTCCGGCCAAGAAAAAGGTCGCAAAGAAAGCGGCTGCGAAAAAAACAGTTGTAACCAAAGAAAAATTCTATTCGATGGTTAATGAAGCGGCCTATTTTGCTGCCGAAAATGACGGCAATGCTAAAAGCGCTGTTGATTACTGGATGGAAGCCGAAGCGGCAATTTCATCTAAGTTCCAAATTAAATAAGCGACTGAACGATTGCTTCCCGGTTTGCCCGGATAAAAAAGGACTGCTTGCTGTCCTCAGATTGTTCAAAACCCTGTCGTCCGGCAGGGTTTTTTGTTTTGCAGGATCAGCAGGACACGGCTGAGGAACAAACCGTTTGTTTTCACTTTGCGACGATGTATTGAAAAAGCCGATCAGAATGAGACTTTCAGAGTCTGCTTATAAGCGGTCTGTACGTATTGCGGCGCACAGAGGTCCCTGCGGGAGTCTTTTCGGATGTTTTGTGTTTTTTACGAGTAAATTTCCCGTATCCTCGGCGGGATGAAATTTGGATATGAAAAACTGAAACAGGATGGTGCGGCACGGCGCGGAACGATCACAACGGCGCACGGCACAATCGATACGCCGGCCTTTATGCCGGTCGGTACAGCGGCGACGGTAAAAGGAATGCTTCCTGAGCAGGTGGCCGAGACCGGTGCACAGATTCTGCTTGGAAATACCTATCACCTGATGCTGCGTCCCGGCGCAGAGCGTGTGGCCGAACTGGGCGGCCTGCACACGTTTATGAATTGGGACAAACCGATTCTGACCGACTCCGGCGGCTATCAGGTAATGAGCCTTTCCAAGCTTCGGAAAATCACCGAGGAGGGGGTGACTTTTCAGTCTCATGTTGACGGCAGCCGCCAGCATTTGAGTCCTGAACGTTCTATCGAAATTCAGCATCTGCTCGATGCGGATATTACGATGGCTTTTGACGAATGTACGCCGTTCCCGGCGGATGAGGAGACCGCTGCCGAATCGATGCGGCTTTCCATGCGCTGGGCGGTCCGTTCTAAAGAGGCCTTTCAGCAGCGCGACGGATACGGACTGTTCGGTATTGTGCAGGGCAGTATTTATCCCGAGCTTCGCGAAGAGTCGGCCGAGGCGCTGAAGGAAATCGGTTTCGACGGCTATGCCATCGGCGGTCTTGCGGTTGGCGAGGGACAGGAACTGATGTTCCAAACCTTGGAAAAAACAATTCCGCACCTGCCGGAGGATCGGCCGCGTTATCTGATGGGCGTCGGTAAACCGCCGGATCTGGTCGGAGCAGTTATGCGCGGCGTGGATATGTTTGACTGTGTTCTGCCGACCCGTTCGGGGCGCACGGCCCAGGCCTTTACGCGGCGAGGAACGATCAATCTGATGAATGCCCGCCACGCGGCCGATCCGCGGCCGATAGATCCCGATTGTCAGTGCTATGCCTGCCGAAACTATTCGCGAGCCTATATCAACCATTTGCTGAAGTGTCAGGAAATGCTGGGGCCGATGCTGATCACCCGCCATAACCTGCATTATTATCAGGAACTGATGGCCGGAATGCGCAGCGCGATTGAACAGGGTGCGCTGCAGCAGTTTGCTGTCAATTTTGAAGCGCAGTACACCGGCGGTGACATTCCGGAAATTTGAAACTGGAAACTTGAAATTGGGAACTCCAATAACCAATAACGAATCTCCAGGAACCGGCAGCGGTAAGCTGCTGTTGCATACCTGCTGCGCGCCGTGCGCGGCACCGTCGGCGGAGCGGATGGTGCTGGCCGGGCGCGAGGTGATTCTTTTTTTCAGTAATTTTAATATTCATCCTGAAACGGAATATCAGAAACGGCTGGAGCACGCCCGCAAGCTGGCGAGGCGGATGAATCTGGTGATTGAAGAGGACCAGTACGACCACGCTGAATGGCTGAAGCATATCCATGGTTTGGAAAACGAACCAGAGAAGGGCAGGCGTTGTGAGAAATGTTTCGAGTTTTCGCTGGCACGGACCAACCAGATGGCTGAACGACTTGGCATTGAAGCGTTTGCCACCACGCTGACGCTCAGTCCACACAAGGTTTCGCGGATTATTTTTGAGATCGGCGCGCAGTTTCCGCGGTTCGAACCGATCGATTTCAAGAAGCAGGGGGGATTTCTGCGCAGCATTGAACTGAGCGAGGAATATGGCCTTTACCGCCAGAATTACTGTGGCTGTGAGTTTTCCCGGCGCTGATAGCAAACGATCGCGAGATAAATGGCTCATCGGAGAATTGCTGCTTGTAGGCGCCGGGGCTTGAAATCTCTACTTTGCTCGATACAATACGATTTTAAATACCACTTGGCGACTCATGTTTCAGTTCTTTTCAGAGTTGGATTTGGAGCGACTGTGGATACTTGCTGATTGTTTTCGGTGGCATTTCTTTAATTTAGGGAGAAACAATGAAGATACATAAAATAGTTGATGAGATTTATCATCTGTCGGTGAACATTGAGGAAGAAGGATACCTTTTTGAGGGAATCTGGCCGATTCCGAATGGCGTGTCGATTAACGGCTATCTGATTAAAGGGGATAAGAATGTTCTGATTGATCTGACGCAGGACATCATGGACTTTCCGGCAGCGGTTTCCCGGCAGATTGAGTCTGCATCGATCGGTGTTGAGGATATTGATATTCTGGTGGTGAACCACATGGAGCCGGACCACAGCGGCTGGCTGCGGGATTTCTGCAGGCAAAACACAAAGGCGGTTATTTACTGCACCGAAAAAGCGGTTCCGTTGCTGGAGGCATTTTCCGGAGTTCCTGCCGATCGCGCTGTTGCGATTACGGATGGTATGACGCTGGAGCTGGGCGATTACGAACTCCAGTTCTTTAACACGCCGAATATTCACTGGCCGGAAACCATGATGACCTATGAAAAGAAGCGCGGAATTCTTTTCTCCTGCGATGCCTTCGGTTCCTACGGCTCGCTGGATGAAGATGCTGTGTTTGACGATCAGGTTTCTGACGAAAAGCATGCGTTTTATGAAAACGAGGCCCTCCGCTATTACGCCAACATTGTGGCCAGTTTCAGTCTGCCGGTTCTAAAAGGTCTGGAGAAGCTGAGCGGACTGGACATCAAGATTATCTGTCCGTCTCACGGAATCATCTGGCGCGAAAATCCCAGTGTGATTGTTGACCACTACAAACGTTATGCGGAGTACAGCAAAGGGCCGGGCGAAAAAGAAGTGACGCTGGTCTGGAGCAGTATGTACGGCAACACTAAAAAGATTGTCAGCACGATTATTGAGGTTCTGCGCGGTCGTAAAATTCCAGTGCATGTTTACCAGGTTCCGGGCGATGACGTGGGACATATTCTTGGGGATGCATGGAAATCCCGCGGGCTGATTTTCGGGATGCCGACCTATGAGTACAAAATGTTCCCGCCGATGGCGCATGTGATCGAAGAGCTCATCATGAAGAAGGTCAAAAACAAAAAGGTCTTCCGCTTCGGCTCCTATGGCTGGGTCGGCGGTGCTCAGCGTGACTTCGAAGCCAAAACCGAAAAATCCGGTTGGGATGTGGTCGGTTGTTTCGAGTGGCAGGGTGCGGCTACGGAAGCGGATCACGATGCAATCCGCAAAGCGGTCGGAGCCTATTGCGACAGCCTCGAGGAAGCGTAGCTCTCGACGGTAATGATCTAAAGAAAACAGGCGGCAGGACTTTTCCTGCCGCCTGTTTTTTTGTTCAGGTTTCGAAGGTTTGGAATGCCTGATTATTTGCGGATGTCGTGGCTGATGCGCATGGAGCAGAATTTTTCGCCGCACATGGAGCAGTAGCGCTGCTTAACGTTGTGCTGTTCGCCGGGCGGCAGGGATTCTTCGCGGAAGCGGCGCGCGCGTTCGGGGTCGAAGCAGAGATTGAACTGATCTTCCCAGCGGAAGTCGAAGCGGGCTTTGCTGATGGCGTTGTCGCGGTCCTGTGCGCCGGGGATCCCTTTGGCGAGGTCGGCGGCGTGCGCAGCGATTTTATGGGCCACAACGCCTTCGCGCACGTCGTCGCGGTTCGGCAGACCGAGATGTTCTTTCGGGGTGACGTAGCAGAGCATGGAGCAGCCGTACCATCCAATCAGGGCGCCGCCGATGGCGCTGTTCATGTGGTCGTAGCCGGCGGCGAGGTCGGTGACCAGCGGGCCGAGGGTGTAGAACGGGGCTTCGAAGCAGTCTTCGAGCTGGCGGTCCATGTTTTCCTTAATCTTGTGCATGGGCACATGGCCGGGGCCTTCAATCATCACCTGGCAGCCGTGCTTCCACGCAATCTGCGTGAGTTCGCCGAGCGTTTTGAGTTCGCCGAACTGGGCGTCGTCGTTGGCGTCAGCCAGGCAACCGGGACGGAGGCCGTCGCCGAGCGAGAAGGTGATGTCGTATTCGCGCATGATTTCGCAGATTTCCTCAAAGTGTGTGTAGAGGAAGCTCTCGCAGTTGTGGGTTTTCATCCACTGCGCCATGATGGAGCCGCCGCGGCTGACGATGCCGGTGAGGCGCTGGTTGGCGAGCGGAATGTGTTTTTGCAGAACACCGGCGTGGATGGTGAAATAGTCGACGCCCTGTTCGGCCTGTTCGATGAGTGTTTCGCGGTAGGATTCCCAGGTGAGGTCGCCGATTTCTCCGCCGACTTTTTGGAGTGCCTGATAGATCGGAACGGTGCCGATTGGGGTGGGGCAGTGGCGCAGAATGGCTTCGCGCGTTTCGTGGATCTGTTCGCCGGTGGATAGATCCATCACGGTGTCCGCGCCCCAGATGACGGACCAGCGCATTTTTTCGAGCTCTTTTTCGATGGATGAGCCGAGTGCGGAGTTGCCGATGTTGGCATTGATTTTTGTGCGGAATTTGCGCCCGATAATCATCGGTTCGCATTCGGGGTGACAGCGGTTGGCAGGAATAACAGCGCGTCCGGCGGCGATCTCGTCGCGCACGATCTCCGGTTCTGTTTTTTCGCGGATGGCGATGAATTCCATTTCCGGCGTGATGGTTCCGGCGCGGGCGTGTTCAAGCTGGGTGAGGTTTTCGCGCTCGGCAATCCAATCGGCGCGCAGGGCGGGCAGTGGGCCGTCGGTCTGCGGACCGGATGTGTCATAGACGCGGACCGGAGCGTTGAACTCTTTCTGGGTGCCGTCCTCGTTGAGGGTATGAGCGAGTTCGATTTCGCGGAAAGGAACGCGGATGTCGGGACGGGACCCGGTGATGTATACCTTGCGTGAATGCGGAAAATACGTTTCAAGTTCTGTCATTTTTTCGGTCTCCTCAAAAAGCAGGAAGGGGAGACCCTTGACGGGTCGCCGCTTCCCTTCGCGGCATTATCCGCGCAGGTTCAAAGGGTTGGTTCTCAGCACGCCGGATTTCCGGGGCACCCCCAGCAGAAACCGTAGTATATCGGAGCCGAACAGCGATCAAAGCCTTTTCAGAACTCTTTTTTCCATTGGATGGTGGCTTTGTAGTTTTCGTTGTCCATTTCCAGCTCATATCCGGCCTCAAGACCGCTTTGTGGAAGGCTTAGGGCTCCGCCGGAAATTCGGTATTGGTCGGTTTCCGGATCTTTGACCACCCGGAGCCTGAGTTCCGGAAGAGTCCGGTTCGGGAACAGATAGGGTGTTAGCCAACTGCTCTGGAGTTCTGTAGAGAACGATCCATCGTTCTGAAACAGGTCGGATAGATTTGTGTAGCTGCCTGTGCGGCTTTGCAGTGTATTGGTCAGTGGAGAACTGAACAGGCGGTCCTGCAGTGACGGAGGGGCGGGCGATTCGTCCAATGCCGGCAGGTTGGATGCAGCTGTCTGGTAGAACGGAACGGGCAGGCTGAGCTCTTCGTGGAAAACGTTGGTTAGGTTTTCCTGTGTGGCTGTCGGGGTCGGCTCTGTTTTTTCAAGGGTTGGAACCGATTGCTCGGGTGTCGGCACGAAAACCAGCAGTCCGGTCAGGACCAGCAAAATCAGTAAAACTGTTGTTTGGTTACGCATTGTATCTGCCGTTAATGATGAAAGACTCTAATGTGACTGTAAATGAAAACCTTTTGCAATACCCGGCCCGGAGGCTGTTAGCAATGTCTGGCATGTTTTGCTGCCGTGCCAGGGCGGGAATTATCTCGTATTCGGCGGTCTGTATTCCTTATCGTGTATGTTTTAGCCTTAGGATTGTAAGAGGTTTTATGAGCGAGCAGAAAAACAAACGTCCCGGATGGGATGAATATTTTATGGATATCGCCCATGTGGTGGCGCGACGGGGAAACTGTTCGCGGCGGCAGGTCGCAGCGGTGATTGTGCGTGATCGGCGGATTGTTTCGACCGGTTATAACGGAACCCCGCGTGGAATCACCAACTGCTGTGATGGTGGTTGCGCGCGCTGTGCGTCCGATGCTCCCTCGGGCGGAAGCCTTGGCGACTGCATCTGCTGTCACGCAGAGGAAAATGCGATTGTGCAGGCGGCCTATCACGGGATTTCAGTTAAGGACGGAGTACTGTACTGCACAATCAGCCCCTGCCTGATGTGTACCAAAATGATGATCAACGCGGGCATCTCCGAGGTTGTTTACGAGCGGGAATATCATTTTAACGATCAGGCCCGGGCTTTGTTCAAAGAAGCGGGAGTTGTGTGCCGGCAGTTTGTCAGAGAGGGGTGATGTTTTGACGCGGCGGTTTCCCATTCGACGCAGCTTTAGGCAGGCAATGCTTGGAACTTTACTGCTGGCCTCAGCGGTTCTGGGCGGAGATCTTCCGTTTCCGGTCGGCGAGGAGCTGGTTTATTCCGTGAGCTGGAACGGCATCCGGGTTGCTACGGCTATCGCCAGCACGTCCATGGAAATCATGGACGGCCGCGAAGTGCTGGTGCTGCGCCAGCACACGGAGACCTATGCGGTTTTTAAGGTGTGGCCGGTCGATGATAACCACGAAACCCTGGTCGATCCGAAGACCTTTCTGCCGATTCAGTATACGAAAAATATCAAGGAAGGCGGGTATCGCTGCCACGAGATAACGACGTTTGATTTTAAAGAAAAAGTGGCGCGCTATGAGCATCAGACCAACGGGAGCCAAAAAGAGTATCCGATCGAGGCAGACACCCGTGATATTCTAAGCTTTCTTTATTTCATGCGTTCCAGTCCGCTGGAACCGAACCAGGTGCTGAAGCGCCAGGTGATGGCCGATGAAAAGCTCTATGATCTGATCGTGACCACCGAAGAGGAGGAGGAGGTCCGGCTTCCGGACTATAAACGCAAAATTCCGAGCCTGAGGATGGTGCCGGAAGCGATGTTTGACGGCTTGTTTGTGCGCAAAGGAAAGGCTACGCTGTGGGTTTCGCGTGATTCCCGCCGACTGCTGACCTTTGCCAAGGTTCATGTCCCGCTGGGCAGTGTGCGGATTAAGCTTCAGAAGGTAAATGGTCCGGGAGACGATTTCTGGATTAAGGAAAAAAAAGACGATGACGATTGAAAACAAACGGGTGGTCGGCGTGATTCCGGCGCGGTGGGCTTCGACCCGTCTGCCGGGTAAACCGCTGGTGATGATTGCCGGAAAGCCAATGATTCAACGAGTCGTTGAGCGCGTGGTGCAGGCAAGAACGCTGAGTGCGGTGATTGTGGCGACTGATGACCAGCGCATTGTTGATGCGGTGGCATCGTTTGATATCCCTGATGTCAAAGCCGTGATGACGCGTGCCGACCATCCGTCCGGCACGGACCGAATCGCCGAGGCCGTTGCCGGCGAGGAGTGTGATGTGGTCATCAATATTCAGGGCGACGAACCGTTGATGGATCCAGCGCTGATCGACCGGCTGGGACAGGTGATGCTTTCCGGCGATTGGGATATGGCGACTGCTGCCACCCCGATAAAAACCGAAGCCGACCTGAAAAACCCTGCTGTGGTTAAAGCGGTGTTTGGTCGCGACGGGCAGGCTCTCTATTTTTCGCGCGCGCCGATTCCGTATGTGCGCGATGAGGGAACGGACGTTGCTGATGCTCACTTCCGCCATCTCGGAATTTATGCTTATACCCGTGAATATTTAATGACGCTGGTTGCAGAGCCGCCGTGTCTTTTAGAAAACCTCGAAAAACTCGAGCAGCTTCGCGCGCTGAATATCGGCTGCAGGATGAACGTTTTGAAAGTGGAGGATGTCGGTATTGGAGTCGACACGCCCGAGGATGTTGCAAAAGTAGAAGCCATTTTGGAGTGCGGTGTTAAAAGCGAAGCGTAACGCCGCTTTTGAAAAGGGTTTATGTGAACATGAAACGAAATGATGAAAAAGCGTTCTGACCCCATTGTGCTGACCCCATTGCGAGGATGTCGAAAAAGTGGAACAGATTTTGAAAAATATAGGCGGATAAAAGCAATTGTTGAGGAGGAGACTGCGTGAAAAGATGCAAATATTGCAGCAAGAAGAGGGTAGCGGATGATGTGTGCGGTTTTTGTAATCTTCCCCAGTCAGTGAAGTATCGGAATTTACCAAAAGATGAAAAGAAGAAGGCTAGTAATTATCGAAATATAGGCGTGCTGGGATTATTATTGTTTTTATTAGGGTCAATGGTTCTTCTTGATCATTTCTCGCGCTATATGGCAGTAAATCACATTGAAAATGTAGATGTCCCCAGCCCATTTGAGACTTTTAGGTATATTGTATATTTCAGTGCGGGTATTTTTATGGGATTGAGAGCCCGGGGAGGGTATTTGTTGGGATTAATTGCGTCAGTATTTTTAATTCAACGAGGAATCCCCACATATAATTTAACAGCAATATTGTTTGGTTTTGCCGTTTTATTGCTTGTTGCCCCGCATGTGAAGGAAATGGTGGTACGCCCAGGCAAAGAATAGATGATTTGTCATCAGGATAAGCCTATAAATACGCATGCGCATTTTACTTATCATGAAAATAGCCAGTTGCTCGCCGGAGTAGGCGGCATAGGGTTTTAAGTTTACGGGAGAAAAAATGACTAAGACGATCAATGTAAAAGGCGTGAAATTCGGCGGAAGGAGTCCGCTGGCGCTGATTGCCGGGCCGTGCGTGATTGAAAGCCGCGAAGGTTGTATGGCGATTGCCGATAAGCTGGTGAAGCTGTCGAAAAAACAGAATATTCCGCTGGTGTTTAAGGCGTCATACGATAAGGCGAACCGTACGTCGATCAACTCCTACCGCGGGCCGGGCATCGCCAAGGGCCTCGAAATCCTTTCGGAGATTAAGGAGAAGTACAACGTGCCGGTGTTGACGGACGTTCACAGCGTGGAGGAAATCCATATTGCATCTAAAGTGGTCGACATCATTCAGTTGCCGGCGTTTCTGATCCGGCAGACCGACATCGTGGTGGCTGCCGGCGAAAGTGGCGCTGTGGTGAATGTGAAGAAGGCGCAGTTTGCTGCGCCGTGGGACATGGCCCAGGTGGTCAAAAAGATTGAGTCGACCGGTAACACGAAAATCATGCTGACGGAGCGCGGTGCAAGTTTCGGCTACAACACGCTGGTGGCGGACATGCGCAGCCTGATTATTATGCGCGAACTGGGCTATCCGGTGATTTTTGATGCGACGCATTCGGTGCAGTCGCCGGGCGGAAAGGGGGACAGTTCGGGCGGCGACGGCCGTTTCGCACCGTATTTGGCGAAGGCCGCGGCGGCGGTCGGCGTGGACGGTATGTTTATTGAAACGCATCCGGATCCGGAAAATGCGCTGTCCGACGGTCCGAATATGATTCCGACGAAGGATCTTTCCAGGCTGTGGAAAAAACTGAGCGCAATTGATGAGGTGAAATGATGAATTCTTTCGCTTTTTCCAATGTTTGGAAAGTTGCCGTGCCGGCGGTTTTGTTGTCGCTGAATGCGGCGGCGCAGATCGAAGGAATGGAGATTTCCGGCTTTCGTGTGCCGGAGTATGACGAGCAGGGGCAGATGACGTCGCAGCTGTTCGGAGATCATGCCATCATGGGCGCGGACAACAAGGTGAAGATCGAGGGGGTGCGCCTTGAGTTTTACAATGACGGCGAGGTTTTACTGCATGCGGAGTCTCCGTACTGTTTCTATGACCGTCAGGCCGGTATGGCGCACTCGGATGCTCCGGTGCATGCGGAAATGGACGGTGTGGTGCTGGACGGAAAGGGATTTGAGCTGAAGGCCGGAGAGCGCACGGTGCATGTGCTGGACGATTGCCGCGTGGAAATCAGTGATGTGATGCAGCAAGCCGATATTCACCCGAGCGATGACGATGCTGCGTTGTCGAACAGCGTCACGGTGATTACGTCCAAAGAGCTTTTTCTAAACTATGAGGGCCGAAGTGCCCGGTTTGTCGATATGGTTCATGTGGATGATTCTCAGCTGGAAATGGACTCTCAGTCACTTGAAATTCGGTTTGGCGAAAACAGTGAAATTGACTGGATAGAGGCGTTAACCGACGTTAGAATCCTGCATGAAGGACGGGAAGCGTATGCGGATAAGGCCGTTTATGATGTTAAAACTGATGAGTTTGTGCTGGAAGGCAATCCCCGGCTGTCCGATGGAGATAATATGCTGATGGGCGATCGCATCCGTTTTTGGAGGGCCTCGGAGCGCATGGTTTGCGAGCCGGAAGCTAAGTTGGTGATTTACCCGGATCAGAAAATAAATACGGAACTTTTTGAGAAGAAATGATGAGCGAAGATTATCTGGTTCGTACGGAAAAGCTTGTAAAGAGCTATCGCGGGAAGACAGTGGTTAATGGAGTGGATGTGAATGTCCGCTTGGGAGAAATTGTTGGGTTGCTGGGCCCCAACGGGGCCGGAAAAACCACAACGTTTTATATGGTGACCGGGCTGGTTCATCCGACGGGTGGACAGGTCTTTTTCAAGGATCGGAATGTTTCCAAGGTTCCGATGTATCAGCGCGCCCGTATGGGAATGGGATATCTGTCTCAGGAACCTTCCATTTTTCGAAAACTGACAGTGCAGGAAAATGTAATGGCGATTCTTGAAACGCTTCCGATTTCGCGTCGCGAACGCCGCGAACGGCTGGAGTTTCTGCTGAGTGAACTGAAGATTTCCCACCTGGCCAAACAGCGGGCCTATACGTTGTCGGGGGGAGAGCGTCGTCGCCTCGAAATTACGCGTGCACTGGTGACCAATCCGTCACTTATTTTGCTCGATGAGCCGTTCAGCGGAGTGGATCCGCTGGCGGTTTATGAGGTGCAGGAAATCATTAAGGAGCTTCGTGAGAAAGGTCTCGGGGTGCTGATTACCGACCATAACGTTCGCGAGACGCTGGCGGTTGTGGACCGGGCCTATCTCATGTGCGAGGGGAAAGTGCTGCGCGAAGGAGCCAGCTCTTTCCTGGTGAACGATGAAGTGAGCCGGGAGCTCTATTTGGGGCCGCGGTTCAGTATGTAACAAGAAGGGAGAAGCTCATGCAGGTGCATATCACAGGACGGCATGTTGAGATCACTGAAGGAATCCGGGAGCATATCTATGCGAAGGCAGATCGTTCCTTGAGCGGGTTGTCGCGGATTCAGGACGTGCAGGTTGTTCTGGAGCTTCAGAAACGGATGCATACCGCAGAAGTGGTAATTAAAGGAAAAAACCTTCATGTGGAAGCGGAGTCAACATCGCAAAACATGTACACATCGATTGACGAAGCGATAGAAAAAGCGGAACGTCAGTTGCGCAAACTGCGCGAAAAAGTGCAGGATCATCATTAAGAAGGAGTTGGCGCTGTGTCGATTACGTTGAAAGATTTCTGGGAACAGGGCCGCGGTCGGCTTTCGCTCGAACTGGTTACTGGGGAGAATGCTCTCAAAAGACCGGTCGAAGAAAAGGCGATCAACCGTCCGGGGTTGGCTTTAACCGGATTTTTTCAATACTTTGCGCAGCGCCGCCTTCAGGTGTTCGGTCTGGCTGAATTCACTTATTTGAAAAGTCTGGATTCAGATGAACGCGTATCCCGGTTGCGCGGGATTTTTGAAAAAAATATTCCCGGCATTGTCATTGCCCGGAACCGCAACCCCTTGCCGGAGTTTTTGACGTTAGCTGAAGAGTATTCGGTTCCGCTGTTTCGAACGACCATGATTACCAGTCATTTTATCAATGAATCCACTTTGTTGATCGAAGAACTGACTGCTCCGCGCGGGCGGGTGCAGGGGACGATGCTGGAAATTATGGGGGTCGGTGTTCTGCTGCAGGGAAAAGCCGGAATTGGAAAAAGCGAAACCGCATTGTCTCTGATTGAGCGGGGGTACTGTCTGGTGGCGGATGATGTCACTGAGGTGGTACGTGACAGTCGCGAACGGGTTGTGGGGTATGCAAACGAACTGACCCGCTATCATATGGAAATTCGCGGTGTGGGGATTGTTCATGTGCCCAGCCTGTTTGGTGTGGCGGCGATTCGTCGGGAGAGTGAGCTGGATCTGGTGATTGAGCTTCATCCGTATCAACATGACCGCGAAGAAGAACGAACCGGAATTAAACCGAGCGAAATTGAGATTTTGGATGCGAAATTTCCATACTATTCTCTTCCGGTGAGTCCGGGAAGAGATATGGCCAACATTGTGGAAGCCACAGCATTGAACCATAAACTGAAAACGCTTGGGCATGATGCTGCAAAAGAACTGGATGAAAAAGTTATCGGATCATTTCTTCGCAGGGCAGGTGCGTAATGGGCGATACAAAAAAAATTGTTCGCGAGTTTACGGTGGAGAACCAGTATGGAATTCATGCCCGCCCGGCCGCATTACTGGTAAAAGCTGCCGGGAAATACTCCTCGGAAATTCTGATTGGTAAAGAAGGATCTGAGGTTTCTGCTAAAAGTATTATGGGGCTGTTGACTATAGAAGGGCATCAGGGTGCCTGTTTGTCTGTTCAGACCGTTGGCGAAGACGCAGAAGAAGCCATGGCTGAAATCGCAGAGCTGTTCGAAAACAAATTTTTTGAGGAGTAGTGTGTCTGTAGAAGCCTCAGAGGGCCTGGAAGAGCTGGTTCTTCAGGGAATCGGAGTTTCTCCCGGTGTAGCTGTGGGCGATGCTGTTGTTTTTGCTTCTGAAGGTTTTGCGGTTCCTGAGCGGAATATCAGCGAAAGTGAAATTCCCCTCGAAATTGCGCGGTTTGAGGAGGCCCTGATCAAAACCCGGCACCAGATCTCGGAAATCCAGCATAATGTGGAGATAATGCTGGGATCGGAACATGCGGGCATCTTTGATGCGCACTTGCTGGTTGTGGACGACCGGTATTTCATCGAAGAGGTCATTCGTAGTCTTCGCGAAAACCGTCGCAATGTTGAATCCATTGTGAATGAAGTGTCCGGTAACTATACCAGTATGCTGGCAAAGGTTGAGGACGATTATCTTCGCGAACGGGCTGCTGATGTACACGATGTAACCCGGCGTATTGTTAAAAACCTGGCCGGGGAGGGAATGGATCGACTGAACTGCCTGGAGCATCCCTGCATTGCTGTGGCTCATGATTTTTCTCCATCGGACACGGCAGGAATGAATCGGGATATCGTGCAGGCGTTGGTGGCGGATATCGGCAGCTCGACATCGCATGCTGCCATTATGGCTCGGGCTTTGGAGGTTCCTGCGGTCGTGGGTTTGCATGACGTCAGCACACGAATTAACGCCGGCGATACGGTGTTGGTGGATGGAGCCAAAGGGGTGGTTGTTATTCGTCCATCGTCGGCAACACTGTTGACCTATGCTCAGCGGGCCGAAGAGCTGAAGATGATTCTTGGCGAGTTGGAAACGCTTAAGGATGAGCAGTCCGAAACCAAGGATGGATATTGCGTCCCGATCGCAGCCAATATTGAACTGCCGAACGAAATTGTTTCGATTGATCGTTTCGGTGCTCAGGGTATCGGGTTGTTTCGTACAGAATTTTTATTCCAGAAAAAACAGCTGCCTGATGAAGAAACGCAGATACAGGTTTACAGCGAGGCGGCAGATCAATGCGGTGGAAATGAAGTAGTCATTCGCACGCTTGATTTAGGGGGGGATAAATGTTCTGCCGGAATTCGGGTTGATCAGGAAGCCAACCCGTTTCTCGGCTGGAGGGCAATTCGTTTCTGCCTGGGCAGTGTAAAGCTGTTTAAGGTTCAGTTGCGGGCAATCCTGCGTGCAGCAGCGGGGCGCAATATTGCCATGATGTATCCGATGATCAGCTGCGTGAGTGAGGTGCTGGAGGCGAACACCCTGCTTGAGGAATGTCGGCAGGAGTTGAAATCGGAAGGACTTCCCTGTGCCGACCGCATTAAAATCGGAGTATTGATTGAGGTGCCTTCGGCAGCATTGACAGTGGATCTTATTGCTCCTCACGTCGACTTCTTCAGTATCGGAACCAATGACCTTATTCAGTACACCTTGGCGATTGACCGTGTGAATGAAAAAGTGGCTCATCTTTATCGCCCTACACATGCTTCGGTTATTCGTCTGATACATCAGGTCGTTCAGACAGGACAGCAGTATCGGATTCCGGTAATGGTTTGCGGACAGACGGCAGCATCGCCGGAGTTGGCGCCTTTGCTGATCGGGCTGGGAGTCAATCGGCTCAGTATCAGTCCGCCATCGGTTCCAATGATCAAAGACGTTATTCGAAATCTGCATTATTCGGACTGTCGCCGCCTGGCGGAAGACGCTCTGAGGATGTCCTCTTCTGAGGATATTGCTGCCGAATGCCGTGCCTTGCTCAAAAAAACCTCTCCGGAAATTCTTGAGCTGATCAGCTGAAGTGGATATATTCCAAATCCATAAATCCGGATAAACGAATTTATTGGATAGGGATTTTAATAAATGAGCAAAATTAATGCCGATCATGTTTTTACCTCCGAGTCTGTTTCGGAAGGACATCCTGATAAAGTATGCGATCAGATCTCGGATGCAATTCTGGACGCCTGCCTGGAAAAAGATATTCAAAGCCGTGTTGCCTGTGAAACCCTGGTAACCACCGACCTGGTTGTCAACGCCGGGGAAGTTACCTGCAGCGGGTGGGATCAGATCAATCCGGAAGCGATTGCTCGCAAAGTGGTTCACGACATTGGATATGACCATGAGGCCCTTAAATTTTGCGCTGATACCTTCGAATATATTTGCCGTCTGCACGAGCAGTCGGCTGATATTTCTCAGGGGGTTACAGAGGGTCAGGGACTGTTTTATGAGCAGGGTGCTGGGGATCAGGGCATGATGTTCGGATATGCTTCCGACGAAACCGATGCGTTGATGCCGGCTCCGGTCCATTACAGTCATTTATTGCTCGATGAGCTGCAGAAGATCCGTAAAGCCGGGACTATTCCGTATTTGCGTCCCGACTCAAAATCACAGATTTCCATCAAGTACGTAAACGGTCGTCCCGATCATATTACATCGGTTGTGTTGTCCCATCAGACCGACGATGTGCCATTGGAACAGATTCAGGCGGACCTTAAAAAAGTTGCTCAGGAAGTCCTGGCGCCGACCGGCCTGCTGAATGATAATGTGGAATACTTCATTAACCCGACCGGTAAGTTTGTGATTGGTGGCCCGCATGGTGATGCTGGACTCACCGGGCGCAAAATTATCGTAGACACTTACGGAGGAGTTGGCAGTCACGGTGGCGGAGCTTTCTCAGGCAAAGACCCGTCAAAAGTTGACCGGTCTGCTGCTTACTACGCACGTTATGCTGCCAAGAATATTGTCGCTTCCGGTTTGGCAAAAAAATGTGAGGTTCAGGTGGCCTATGCTATCGGCGTCTCAAAGCCGCTCAGTGTTAATGTTGATACGTATGGCACCGGCAAGCTGGAAGATTCCCGTCTGGAGTCGATTGTTTCTTCCGGAGAAATTTTCGATTTCCGCCCGGCATCGCTCATTGCGGAGTTGGGATTGCTGACTCCAAAAGGCTGGAGTTATCGCGAAGCGGCTTCTTATGGGCACTTCGGCAGGCCTCAGTTTCCTTGGGAAAAAACCGATAAAACCGAGGCATTGCTGGTCGCAGTAAAATAATTGTTTTTTGCTGTTGATTCGTTCCCTCGAACAGCTTACCTTCTCTGCTTTCTTGATGCACCCGTAGCTCAATTGGATAGAGCACCTGACTACGAATCAGGAGGTTTCAGGTTCGACTCCTGACGGGTGCGCCACTCTTTTAAGGCCGGAACTTATGTTGGCTCTTCCCCAAAGACGGGGGCAAGGGCGAATTTTTATTAACCACACATCACAATTACTCTCAATCTGTAATTGTCGAAATTCCTGAAGCCATAGGCTCTTCTCTGAATCAGCTCCATCTTGGTATGGAAGCCTTCTGTAATGCCGTTGTTGCGGGTGAACCTCCACATCCGGGCGATCTCATCGCGCCAGGAACTCAATGTGGCCCCCAGCGTGCGCAACGGCTCGAATGGACTGTTGCGCAGCTGATCGATCCAGTACAGCAGGCGTGAGATTAGCGGCCGGCAATCCTTTTGTGTTCGATGCTTCTGGTTAAGCAGTTCGCATAGCTCCTCTTTGGCCTTGTACACCATACCAATCGCTGGGTTCTGCTCAAAATATCGCTCCAGACGGGCCTGTTGGTCTGGATGCAGATTGCCGCTTTTTCGGCGCATCAGCGATAGCAGCCCACGGTTTTTACGCCCTACAGGGTCAAGTAGCTTCCATGTGTCGAGGAAATGGCGGATGACGGTGCGCACGACATGGAACCGGTCGCTTACGATCAGGGCATTCGGAAAGTATTGCTTTACCAAGGCCCGGTAGCTTGAAGACAGATCGATGCAGACCACCTGAACCCGTTCCCGGCCTTTCATTCGCATCAGAGCGCTATGCAGGGAGTGCTCCGATCGTCCCTTGGCTACCTCGAATATCCGATGTTTCTGCAGGTCACAGAAGGTCGTTGCGTATCCCTGCTTCTTGGTGAAGAAGTGTTCATCAATACCCAGAACCGTCGGGCACAACCGGCTGGAAAACATCTTCTCTTTAAGCTCCAGATGGTCATGAAACCACCGCTCGACAGTAGCGGATCCGATCTTTCGCCGACGATGCAGCTGTTGCTGGCTGATGCCGTCACGGTGATCCATAAAGATCTCCTGACGGAACATCTCGGTACTGCGCCGGTACGGCAGCAGGCCGGGCACTCGGGCCCTAAAATAGCGTCTGCAGTCTTCGCAGCGATATTTACGCAGCGTCAAGTACAGCCAGGTGTTTTTCGTTCCAATGCTTTCATGACGCAGCTTCCGTACAAATCGATCCTTAGTGCGCAGCTGCTCTGAACTGCATTGCGGACAGGCCACCGGGCCAACGTACTCGGCATGAATCATCACGCCACCGTGGCGGACTACGGAATGAACCTTGATGCCGGGGCCGACCAGGTCTATCTTCTCTTGGGGCATAGCGATCTCCTTTTTATTCCAACTGCTACCTTAGCAGTCAGGGATCGCCCTTGCCCCCGTCTTTGAGGAAGAGCCCTTATGTTCCGGCTTTTTTGTTATTTTCTAGCGTTCTTGCGTGTTTGTGGTGAATCGAGTTGATGCGTCTATGTGCTTATGTTTTCTCATATGTTTACAAAAAATCATGTCTCATTGATGGGGAACGCTTGCAGGATGTTCAAAAAGAAGAACTCGTCATCCCGGTAATGATAAGCCGTTAGCCTGAGCGCTTTGATCTTGTTGTTAATGCCTTATAGAGACTAGAGTGAAAGGTCCGCAGATATGAGAGATGACATAGCAGGAAGGCGAGTGGCTTGATGCTGCTTTAAATCGTATGTTTGTGCCAATGTTAAAAAACCGACCGAGTTTGTTGGGGGCGCCGCTCTCTAAGGTGGGCCTTCAGTCGGGTTCAGGTTTTGTTCGGGAGGGCTTCGAACGATCCATGGCACCTTGCAGCAGGCTGGATGAGTATCTTTGCGGTGCAGCGATGTTATGGTCGCAAATTAATCCATGGCCGGCAGCTCGACTTTTTCGAGATTAATTGGTCCGGTTTGCGTTGCGAATAAAGTTTTCGATGCTCTTCACCATTCTCCGGCTGAAGCAGCATTCGGCTGTACCATATGTATGTGAAGCAACCCGGCGACATCGGGTTGCTGACCTCTCGCAGTGGCGAATAAGGTGCGAGTAGGATTCGGGGCTTCTGGAGCGCTTTCTGCTAGGATTCGCGTTTGGGAAAGAGGGTGTCGCCGTGTGATCAGCTGCCCAGTTGATTTCGTCTGCTCATCATACAGGGTTTACTGCCCTGATTTTGAAATCAGCCCTTGTTCTTACAGGCGTTGACGGCCTTGGATGGCGCGCTGCAACGTGGTGGTGTCGGCATACTCTACCGCGCTTCCGGAGGGAAGGCCAAAGGCGAGTCTGGAGACGGTTATGTCGCGGCTGTGAAGGACCTCGGCAATGTAGCTGGCGGTTGCTTCGCTTTCTACATCGGTTCCGAGAGCGAGGATTACTTCCTGAATTTCTTCCGGCTGCAGGCGGGTGAGCAGTTCGTTTACACGCAGGTCGGAGATGCCTTTTCCTAGAGCTGGAGAGAGATGGCCACCAAGGACGTGATAGCGTCCCTGGAAGCTGTGCGATTTCTCAATTTTCATGATGTCGCCTGGCCGTTCCACCACGCACAGAAGGCCGGAGGCCCGCCGTCCGTCTGTGCAAATGGCACAGGGGTCTTCCTTCGTTATTGTGATACTGCCGCAACGCGAGCAGGTTCCAACCTGCTCATCGGCAGCAAGCAGGGCTTCCGCGAGACGACGTGCAAGTCCGTCACGGCTTTGCACAATGGCCATCGCCATACGTTCTGCTGAGCGTTTCCCAATGCCGGGAAGTTTTTCAAACGCTGCGACCAGATCATCTAATGGAAGGAAGTGTTTCATGAGAGAGTTGTTAGGTATGAATTATGAAGGTGGAAGGTGCCTGGTTCATATTTCATACTTCATTTTTCCGTTCAATTTAGAACGGGAGGTTGAGTCCGGCAGTGAGGCTTTTCATTTCCTTGGCAGCTTCGGACTGGGCCTGGTTGATTGCTCCTTTAACGGCGTCGACCACTGCGATTTCCAGCTGTTTGATTTCGGCGGGATTGACGATTTCTGGCTGGATCTGAACGCTTTGGATCTTCATGTCACAGCTCATTTTTACAGTAACTGCACCGTTCTTGCTGGAAAACTCGACCGTTTGTTTGGCCAGCTGCTTTTGCTTTTTCTTCATGTCTTTCTGCATGCTGGCGGCCTGCTTCATCATCTTCATCATATCCATAATAGATCTCCTCAAGTTATTTTCTTACGTCTTCAATATCGCCGCTGAAGTGTTCCAGAACGCTTCGGACGGCAGGGTTGTTTTTATAATCTTTTTTATTCAGTCCTTGTTTCGCGGGGCGGTCTGTCGGCAAAGGCTTGTTGGCGGCGGTTCCCTCTAATGTTTGGAAGTTGACCGAAACGGGTCTGTTTAAAAATCCTTCGAGTGTTTTCTGGACCAAAGCAATGGTTCGCTGGTTTTCGAGACTTTCTTTTTCCTGTGCGAATTCGGGATCAATACCAATTGTGACATGTGTTTCTGTGGCTTTGATCGGAGCGGTATCAATCAGGTATTGATGTGCTTGCGGAAGTGCCTTGGTGAAGCGTTCGATTAACTGCGGCCAGGCGCTTTTTAGTCGGTTCAGATCATCACAGGGCTTTTTTTTTACGCTGTAGTCCGTTGTTGCAGTTTCCTTTACGGCTGTTGCCCCTTCGCGTCCTTTTAGGGCGGCGACTTGCTGCATTAATTCGTCAACGGTCGCTACGGTGGCTGCACGCGAGGCCCGGATCAGGGCGGCTTCGAGCAGAGTGCGTTTAGAGAGTGCATAGCGCATACGTCCGTCGGCTTCAATCAGCAGATCAATAATGCGGAGGAGGCGTCCATCCGATGTCTTTTCTGCCTGCTGTTTCAGGATATCAATCTGGGTGGAGGGAATATCGAATGTCTCGAGATCCTTGCCGGCGTGCATGACGATGAGCAGGTTTCGGAAATGATCGAGCAGTTCAAGAACAACACGCTGCATGTCTTTGCCGCTGCTGTCGATGGCGGCGACCGCCCCGAGAATGACGGGAATATTACCGGTCAGGATGCCGGTTGCCAGACCTTCGAGCTGCTCGCGGCTGATGAGCCCAAATACAGACAGAACGTCAGCTTCTTCGATGTCCTTGCCGCGGAATGAAACGAGTTGGTCCAGGGCACTCTCTGCGTCGCGCAGACCACCTTCGGCTCCGCGGGAAATCGCGAGCAGGGCATCGTTATTGATGTTGATTCCTTCCGCTTTGGAAATTTTCTGCAGCTGACCGGTAATGTCCGCTACGGAAATTCGTCGTAAATCAAAGCGCTGGCAGCGTGACAGGATCGTAGTCAGCACCTTTTGCGGTTCTGTGGTCGCAAAGAAAAATTTGACATGCGCCGGCGGTTCTTCGAGCGTTTTGAGGATGGCGTTGAATGCCTCTCGCGTGAGCATGTGCACTTCGTCAATGATATAGATTTTGAATGGGCCGCGTACCGGCGCGTAGCGTACATTGTCACGCAGTTCCTGCACGTCGGCAATCCCGCGATTGGATGCTCCGTCGATTTCAATTACGTCCAGACTGCTGCCGGTCATAATTTCCTTGCAGGAGTCGCATTCGTTGCAGGGTTCGGAGCCCTGTCGGTTTTGGCAGTTGAGTGCTTTGGCCAGAATGCGTGCTGTGGTTGTTTTGCCGGTTCCGCGGGGGCCGACAAACAGATAGGCGTGCGCCAAACGTTCCGTTTGGATTGCATTGTGCAGGGTTTTCGTGACGTGGTCCTGTCCCACCACATCTGCAAAAACCTGCGGTCGCCATTTTCGTGCTAAAACTTCATAACCCATAAGCCAGACAAGGTAGCGGTCTGGGGCTGCAATGGCAAGTGGGAACAGCATTCAGGGAGCCGGATGGTAAATTATCGTAAATATCTTGAGGCGGGCGGGGGGTTCAATTAGCCTTCCAGGCAATTCGGGAGGAATCAGTATGCGTTTTTTAGCAGTGTTGGCTGTTGTCGTTTTTGCCTGTTTCAGGACTGCTCCGGCGGAAGAGGTCGCTGGACATAAACTGTCAGAAGCCGAGGAGATAGTTCAGGATATGTCCTCTAAGTTGAATCGGGGCGTTGTTAATATTTTGACCGGGTGGGGCGAGATTCCCCGCCAGATGATCAAATCCGGCAAAAATCAAGGCTGGTGGGCGGCTCTTCCGGTCGGTCTCCCGTCGGGAGCCATAATGACGGTTGTGCGTACCGGAACTGGTGTTTTTGAAACCGTAACGTTCATGGTTCCAATCAATGATTCTTATGGACCGCTGATTGATCCCGGGTTTGTCTGGCAGAAAGTCTCTGAATGAAAATCCTGATCAGCAATGATGACGGGATTCATGCTCCGGGGATTTCCGCGTTGTATCATGCCGTGGGGGAGCTGGGAGACCTGACTGTTGTGGCTCCGGATGTGGAACGCAGCGCTGCCGGCCATTCCATTACGCTGAGTGATCCCATTAAATGCATTCCGGTCGAAAAAGAGGATGGGGTTTCCGGATATGCGATCAGCGGTACGCCGGCGGATTGCATTAAGCTTGCCGTTCGTGCGCTGATGGAAGACGCTCCGCCGGATCTGGTGCTGAGCGGCATTAATCTTGGCTCCAACACCGGTATCAGCGTTCTTTATTCAGGAACAGTCTCGGCTGCTACCGAAGGGGTGATTCTAGGCATTCCCGGCGTTGCGTTTTCGCTTTGCACCTATCGGGATCCGCAATGGGATATGGCAAAGAGGGTTGCTTTGGAGATTACGCGGAAGCTTATGAAGCATCCGATTCCGCCCGGTTTATTGCTGAATGTTAATATGCCCAATCTGCCATATGACGAGCTAAAGGGAGTCAAGGTGACCCGAATGGGGCGCTCGCGCTTTATTGAAAAATTCCATAAACGGCTGGATCCGCAGGGGCGTACTTATTACTGGCTGGATGGGGATTTGGAAGTGCAGGACTCAGGTGATGACATTGATATTCATGCTGTGCGCGATGGATATGTCTCAATAACGCCGATTCATTTCGATCTAACCGCTCGGGAGCACCTGGATTATTTCCAGTGTTTGGAAGAAAGGGCCTGATTTTTTGGCGTTTCGGTCGCGATTTCTAAAAGATTGTAAAAAAGCGGTTTGACACCGCGGAGAATCTCATTATGCTCTGCGCTTCCTTTTAGGCAAAGGGCGGTTAGCTCAGCTGGTTAGAGCATCTCGTTTACACCGAGAGGGTCGGGGGTTCGAATCCCTCACCGCCCACCACTTTTCGGCTCTTCGGCTCTTGGCTCTTCCCCAAAGACGGGGGCAAGGGCGAATTTTTATTAACCACACATCACAATTACTCTCAATCTGTAATTGCTGAAATTCCTAAAGCCGTAGGCTCTTCTCTGAATCAGCTCCATCTTGGTATGGAAGCCTTCTGTAATGCCGTTGTTGCGGGTGAACCTCCACATCCGGGCGATCTCATCGCGCCAGGAACTCAATGTGGCCCCCAGCGTGCGCAACGGCTCGAATGGACTGTTGCGCAGCTGATCGATCCAGTACAGCAGGCGTGAGATTAGCGGCCGGCAGTCCTTTTGTGTTCGATGCTTCTGGTTGAGCAGTTCGCATAGCTCCTCTTTGGCCTTGTACACCATACCAATCGCTGGGTTCTGCTCAAAATATCGCTCCAGCGTGAGCAGCGGATCGAACGAGTTGAGAACTCTCTGCCCAGCAGGCGGAAAGCCAACAGTTTTGCATTTTCTGTGATTTTTGTTGTTCCCTCATAAGGCTTTTGGACAGCAGGAATTTGATAGAAGGACTGTTTCTCTGGATTCCGTGGTAAAGCTTTTCAGGGTTTTTGTTGGAAAAAACGGGAAGCAGGGGATACATTGCCCCGCTTTGAGCGAACAGGATGATTTTTCAGGAGCTGAAGAGATGCAGCTGACAATGCTAAAATCGAAGATTCATATGGCGACTCTGACCGGTACGGAGCTGTACTATCAGGGGAGCATTGCTATTGATCAGGATTTGATGGATGCCGCCGGCATGCTGCCGAATGAACAGGTTCATGTGCTGAATGTGAATAACGGCAGTCGTTTGGTGACCTATACGATCGCCGGAGAACGAGGGTCTGGGATTATCGAACTGAACGGTCCTGCCGCCCATCTTGGAGAAACCGGGGATCAGGTGGTCATCATCAGCTATGCCCAGATGGGCGAGGAGGAAGCCGCGGCGCACACGCCGGTGGTTGTCCATGTTGATGAACAAAACGCCATTCGGACGCTTTAAACGCCGTTTGAGGCGGGTTACAGCACCGGCGCCATCAGCAACGCGAGATTTTCCAGCAGACGGCGGTATGCGGGACGACGCCGCCATTCTGTGAGCGCGATTTCGGTGCTGGAGTCGATATCTTCATGAATCAGGTTTTTCATGGTATCGGCAAAATTTTCACTGTAGACGACGACTGAGGTCTCGTAGTTCAGGCTGAGGCTGCGGTTGTCGAGATTCGCGGTTCCGATCAGAGACAGCTCTCCATCCACCACCAGGGCTTTGGCGTGCATAAACGGCGGATGGCGCTCATAGATCCGGACGCCGGCCAGCAGAAGTTCTTCATAAAGCGCGCGGCTGGCGAAACCGGCGTAGCGGTGGTTGTTTTTTTGGGGTACAATCAGCCTCACATCCACGCCGCGCAAAGCGGCGGAATGTAATGCCCGAAGGATATCTGCCGGAGGTACAAAGTAGGGCGTGACAGCCAGGATTTGTTTTTCAGCCAGGGTGATAGCATTGAAGAAGGCTTCGATGGCTACGTCTTTTTCAGTTGAAGGGCCGCTGTTGATCAACCGGGCGGTTACTTTGCCGGCCTGATCCGACTGAGGGAACAGTTCCTCTGTCAGTAATCCGGCCGGATCTTCGTGTGTAATGAAGTGCCAGTCGCGCAGGAATGAATACTGGAGTTCCTGAACCATGGGGCCTTCTACGCAGAAGTGATAGTCGCGAATCGGTCCGTTTGGATTGGACGCTGTGTTTTCCGCATGGATATTAATTCCGCCGAAAAAGGCTTTCTTACCATCAATAACAAGCGCTTTGCGATGGTTGCGAAGGTTGATCTGGAATTGCCGTTTGAACGGATTCGCCTGTGTCCATCCTTCGATATGAACGTTTTCATGACGTCCATATTTGCGGAAAAAGCCGCTCAAATGGGCGCGGGTGGAGCCGAAGCGATCATAGAGCAGGCGTATTTGAACGCCAGCGGCGGCCCGTTCAGCGAGAGCGTCCATGAATTCCCGGCTGATGGAGTCGCGTTCAATAATATAGCTTTGCAAGTGAATATGTTTCTTCGCAGCACGAATTGCGGCGAGCATCTCCACGTAGGCTTCGTCGCCGCCAACCAGCGGAGTAATGCGGTTGCCGGGATGAACGGGGTGGTCTGAGAGAAGCGCATCCAGAATTCGGTCCATATTACGCTGCAGATAGCTGTCGTTCGGCGCTGCCACCGGATTATGCCAATAGGCGAACGGGGCGGTTTCTTTCGTGGTTGCCCGGACGGTCAGAAGGGTTTTGTCGGTCAGGAATTTTTCAAATCCACGGTCGGGGATTCGGTCGACGCCGAAGCAGAGATAGAGGAGAGGTCCGGCAACGGGAAACGACCATGCCGCAAAAATCCAGAGGATGGTGGAGGACGCATTGCGTTTGCGCTGCAGGCTGTGAAGGGCGACCAGCACGAACGCCAGAATATGCAGGACAGAAGTGAGCGCAAGAATAACCGGATGAGTGAACATGCGTTGATTATGGACATCCGACGGCAGTTTGCGAAGCCGGAAAAGCTTCCAGAGTTTGGAAAAGTGACCGTACGGCCCTGCGCGATGAGAAGACGGTGTGGCGCCGTATGTCCTTTGTTTTCACGTTTGCGATCCAAACCGATAACTCTACAGGGACTAAATACGATTAAGCGCTTCCAGACCGATTGATTGAACAGTCTATCGTTTCAAAAAGTGCGATTTTTAAGGAGTTTGTTGAAATCAGCAGATTAGGCATTAAATGCCTAATACTCATAGGTATTTCCCGCAAAAAGAATAGGCATTTTAACTGCTTCTACTTCATGTGAAACCGCGGAAAACCCGCGAAACCAGAAGGAGTGGAACAGATAAAATGACTAATACGGTATATAAATTCATCGTTCTTGTTTTGTTTGCTATGGTTGCATTTGGACAGGCTGTTACTGTAACCGTGGAATGGGATCCGGCTTCAACGACTGTTGATGGTGAAGCACTGGAATATGTTCATTGCTATAAAGTGTTTTATGGGGATACCTCCGGAGTTTATACGGATTACGTAGTGGTGACTAATGCCACCAGTGCCGAAGTGGAGCTGGAATATAACAAAACACACTATTTTTCAGTGAAAACCTGCACGCATGATGCAGAGAGTGATTATTCTGAGGAGTTGGTTTGGATGGCACCGGTGATGGCTGACAAGGATGCAGACGGTCTTTCCGATGATTGGGAGATGGCTTATTTCGGCACCCTGGACGCGGCTAGCGGTACCAGTGACTACGATCACAACGGAATTTGTGACGTGACTGAGTTTATTGCAGGAACCGACCCGACCGATCCGCTTGATTCTCCGGCGCTGGTTTCTCTAGGACGCGGTATTGTTGCCTTTGAAGCTCGGTCTGCAGTTGGTGATGGCTACGAAAACCGGGCCCGCAGCTATTCCCTGCAATACTGCGAAGATCTCGCTTCCGGAGCCTGGATTCCAGTTTTTGGTATGGATCAGATTGATGCTGAAGGGCAGGTTGTGGAATACGCTGTTCCTGAAGGGGGACTGCACGGATTTTACAGGACTCAGATTCAGCTGAATTAACGAACATTTATTTTTCTTCTTCATAAGCCGGAGCTCGACAGTCAGTCGCGCTCCGGCTTTTTTGATTTTTTAAGAATAGGTCCATAGCGTGGCTTTCGGGACCTCTTTGCCTGTCTGTTTCCAATATTGCGAAACCGGACCTTTTTGCTCACATAAGGGATTCCCTTACCGTCAAAACCGGGTTCACCCGATTGTGCAAATCTGCCGGAAGTAGCAATCTTCCCTTGTCGAAGCGAACAGGGCATATACCGGTTAATAACAAGGATTATAAAGGAAAACCGGCTCGAAGACGATAAATATGACTAAAACAGTTTTAAATTGAGCGCTAAGTTATGGCTGAGAACATCGGATAGAGATGCGCATGCAAAGAGAAGAGACTGGATCGAGAAAAAACAAGAAAAGAAAATTCCATCCTAACAGAGGAACTGGAGGTTTTTATGAAAGATGAAATTAATGTCGGAGTCGTGGGATGCGGCTACTGGGGACCGAATCTGATTCGAAATTTTGCTTCGCTCAAAGGGTGTAAGCTCAAGTCAGTCTGTGATCAGGATGAATCCCGGTTGGATCTGATTGCAAGCAGGCATCCCGGAATCGAAACGTTTACCCGTTTTGACGTATTTCTGGACGATGAGGACCTCGACGCGGTGGTGATTGCGGTTCCTGTCCGGTTTCACTTCAATCTTGCGTTCCACAGTCTGAAGGCCGGGAAACATGTCTTTATTGAAAAACCGATGGCTGCTTCCGTGGAAGAGTGTAATGCACTGATTGAGCTGGCGGATGAAAAAGGCCTGATTCTGATGGTGGGACACACCTTCCTGTATTCTCCAGTGGTCCGGAAGATTAAAGAAATCGTGGATTCGGGCGAGATTGGAAAGATTCAATACATCAGTTGCCGACGACTGAACCTGGGATTGTATCAGCAGGATATCAATGTGGCATGGGATTTGGCGCCGCATGATTTGTCCATCATCCTTCATCTGATCGACTCCAATCCGGTGGAGGTCAACTGCCGGGGGAAAACGAATTGCAATACAACGGGGGCCGGTTGTGAGAACCGAAGAAACTGCCGGGCGAACATTCCGGATGTGTCCAATATGACTCTGGTCTTTGATGACGGCTGTTTTGCCACAGTGCATAACAGCTGGCTGGATCCGCGCAAAGTCCGTGATATGGCCATTATCGGCGACCGGAAGATGATCGTTTACGACGAACTTCAGGACTACGAAAAGGTCAAGATTTTCGATCGACGTATTGAGCCTCCGGTGATGCCGGATGAGTCACGAATTGCCTACCACTACGGGGATATGTGGGTGCCGTATATTCCGCCGGTTGAGCCACTGCATGTTGAGTGCTCTCACTTTATTGAATGCATTCAGACCGGACAGACTCCGCTCACGGACGGCCGGGCCGGACGGGATCTGGTGGAGATTCTGACGTTGGCTTCGGAATCAATGTACAACAGCGGAAACAACATGTTGATCGGCAAGTACCGGACGCTGTCATGCGGTGAAGTCACAGAAGGAGATACGTCATGTCAGAAGTGTCTGGAAACCGCCTGATTTCAGCGAATGTCAAGCTGGGTGAAGGAGTCAAAATTTATGACTTCACCAACCTGTACGGCTGTGAAATCGGAGACGAAACCAAGGTCGGAACTTTTGTGGAAATCCAAAAAGGAGTTCGGGTGGGAAGCCGCTGCAAGATTTCCAGTCATACATTCATTTGTGAAGGCGTCTCGATTGAAGACGGGGTGTTCATTGGGCACAACGTGACGTTTATCAACGACCGTTTTCCTCGTGCCACCGCCGGAGACGGATCTTTACAGGATGAAAGTGACTGGGAATGTATTCCCACCCGGATTTGTAAAGGCGCCTCAATCGGTTCCAGTGCCACGATCCTTTGCGGGGTGACGGTTGGGGAAAAAGCCATTGTCGGGGCCGGCAGTGTTGTGACCCATGATGTGCCGCCGGGAGCGGTTGTCGCTGGAAATCCCGCCCGCATTTTAAAAACAAATACAGAACAGAAAGAAGGGACCCTATGAAAGTGCCATATCTGGACCTGAAAGCTCAGTACGCGGATCTCCGCAACGAGCTGAATGGAGCGATTGAGCAGGTCATTTCCAATACCGCCTTTGCCGGAGGACCGTATGTTTCGGCTTTCGAAGAGGAATTTTCTGCTTATTGCCAGTGTGCTTATGCGGCCGGCGTCAGCAGTGGAACCAATGCGATTCATCTGGCTCTGCTGGCTCTGGACATTGGTCCGGGCGATGAGGTGATTACCGCTGCCAACACATTTATTGCAACAGCAGAAGCGATCAGCCATTGCGGCGCAACACCGGTGTTTGCCGACTGTGATCCGGAAACCTATACGCTGGATCCGGCATCCGCGGAAGCCGTGATTACGCATCGAACCAAAGCCATTATTCCGGTTCATCTTTTCGGCCAGGCGGCCGATATGGATGCGTTCATGGCTCTGGGGAAAAAATACGGGGTCTATATTCTGGAAGATGCCAGTCAGGCTCACGGAGCCGAATATAAAGATATTCGGGTTGGCTCCATTGGAGTTGCCGGCTGTTTCAGCCTGTATCCCGGTAAAAATCTTGGCGCCTACGGCGATGCCGGAATCGTGGTGTCCAATGATCACGGTTTAATTGAACGAATCAAGCTGCTTCGGGATCACGGCTCGGTGCGGAAGTATGAACATATGGTGGTGGGGTGGAACTCCCGGATGGATGGAATCCAGGGTGCGATTTTGAGCGTTAAACTTCGCTACCTGGATGAAGGCAACAACCTCCGGAGAAAAAATGCCCGTTATTATACGGAGCTGCTCGCAGATTGCCCGGAAATCCATTTGCCGAAAGAACATCCGGACTGCAAGCACGTCTATCACATCTATGCCATCCGTTCGGATCGTCGCGATGAACTGCTTAAATATCTTCCGGAACAGGGCATCGGGTGCGGCATCCATTATCCAAAGCCCCTGCATCTGCAGCCTGCCTATTCCCATTTGGGTAAAGGACGGGGGGCTTATCCGGTGGCCGAAGCTGCATCCAGCCGCTATCTGTCACTGCCGATGTTTCCGGAACTGACGGAAGAACAGATCCGGTATGTAGCAGACACCGTTCGGGAAAAAATCGTGCAGGGTACGGCATCGAGCCGGACAACAGAGCCGGTGCTTGCTTAAACAAAAGAAAGAAGGAGGAGGCCATGAAGATATATTCATCGGGTATTTCCCGAGTTATTGTCGCTGTTGCGGCAGTACTTCTTGCGGGGTGCAAGACTCCGGACAGCCAGTTCGTCAAAATCGGCGGAGTTTCGGCGCCGGATACCCGGGTGACTCTGGCTCCCGGAGATCAACTCGACATTCGGTTCTTCTATACGCCGGAGTTGGGTGACATTCAGGAAATTCGCGCAGATGGCAAGATTACGCTTCAGTTGATTGGAGATGTAGACGCCGCGGGATTGACCCCGCCGCAGCTGCAGAAAAAACTCGAAGAGAGTTATGCAGGACTCATTGAAAAACCATCCGTTGCTGTCATTGCCCGCAAACTGAACCATCGCAACATTTATGTGGCCGGATCTGTAAAAACCCCCGGTTTGCTGCCGATGCCGGGACATCTTACGGCACTGGAAGCCATCATGCAGGCGGGCGGTTTTGATATGAAAGAAGCTGACAGCAGTGAGGTTGTTGTGATTCGTAACAACAGAGGAGTGCGCACGTCCTATGTGGTTGATCTCAGTAATGCGATCAATGGCAAGGCTCCGAGCAAACCGTTCTATCTTCATGCACAGGATATCGTCTACGTTCAACGGACCGGTGCGGTGAAGGCTGCACAGTGGATCAATCAGCACGTTACACAGCTGATTCCACAGGCTGGATTCACATACTTCTATAACTCAGGCACTGGAGACAGCACGATTGGTGTGGATACCTCGGCCCGATAGGCCTGTTTGAATATCGTGGCTCAAATCAGGGAATGGATTATGAACAACCCGGCAACTGAAAAAACGACCCGTCCATTGCGGGACCTTGTCGAAACGCTTTTCAGGCACAAACGAAAAGCGGCCGCTTTTCTCTTTGCTGTGGTGTTTTCAGCTCTGATTGTTCTGGCGTTTACGCCGGTCACCTATACATCGACATCCAAGTTGATCGTCCATCGAGGACGTGAAAGCGTTTTTGTGGATCCGTCGGCGGGTGGAGCCACGCTGCCTCTCTATAAAGAATGGGAGAGTGAAATCAATACGGAGCTGGAGATTTTGAACAGTCGGGAGCTGGTTGCTCAGGTCGTTGAGTCAATGGGCGCTTCCGTTTTCCTGAAGGAGGGGCCTCCGGATGAAACCGGGCGGCTGGGTCCGATTCGGAAACTGTTCAATCCGCTCCGCCTTTTCTTCCGAAAAATTACGCAGGCTCTGGCACCGGGCGGTGTGTCGGAAAAAAGCGGAGGGCGTCTGAAGCAGGTAAACAAAGCCATTCAGATTGTCGAAAAAGGTCTGGCGATTGGTGTTCGTCCGAAAAGCGACATCATCACGGTTTCGTATACCGCGAAAGATCCGGAGATCGCTCGGCGGGTGGTGGCCGAACTGATCAGCAATTATCTCGAACGACGGATTGACCTGCATCAGATTCCGGGGGGATATCAGTTCTTCTCCCAGCAGACGGAACTGCTTCGGGAGGAGCTGGAGGACATTGCCGCTCGGATTCTGACCGTAAAAAAAGAGGGCAATATTGATTCCGTCACAGACGAACATGCTGTTGTGCAGACTGCGATTGAAGAAATGCAGATATCCCGGCTGCAGGTGCAGTCCGAACTCGCCGCCGCCAGTGCCCGGGTTGACTCAATCCGTTCCATGTTGGCTCAAGACCCCTCAGACAGTGCCGGTCCAAAAAACAACGCGATTCTTGATCCGGTTGAATATAAAAAACTTCAGGCAACTTTGCGGCTGGAGGAAGCCTCTCTCGCGGCACTGATTGCTCAAAACCAGGAGGTCGGCAGTCAGTTGGATCAGTTGCGGACGAATCTCCGGACCATTGAAAAGAACGAACCGACGATTCGCCGGCTGCAGCGCGAACAGGAACTGCTCGAAGAAAAATATCGCAAGTATTCAGAGAACCGCGAGCAGGCTCGGATCAATCAGGAGCTGGAAACCAAAAAGATTTCCAATGTAACGATTGTTCAGCATGCGACTTTGCCGGAAGAGTCCAACCCATCTGGAAAAATGATCAAACTTGCGGCGGCTCTTTTCCTTGGGTTGTTTGGCGCAGTCGGTATTGCGTTCGGTGTGGACTTTATCGATCCGAGTCTGCATTCGGAAGCGGATGTCACGGCTCATGTGAACCGCAAGACACTGATTGAGCTGCCTCTTCTTCGGGGAAAACAGCTCGATCCGGCCTTCAGGCCTCCGCTCCGGAAGGAGCGTAAGGCCCGCTGGATTCTTCACTCCGGTAAATATGCTGTTGTCGATGGGGACAGTTGTTTTCAGGAGCTGTGTCTGCGTTTTCTGACGGAAAAACCGCCGGAAGGAAATTCCCCGCTGGTGATTGGGTTAACCAGCAGTGTCGGAGGGGAGGGGGTCAGTACGGTGGCCGGGAAGCTGGCTGCTGTGTTCTCTCGAGATGACCGCTTTACCAAAGTTCTGCTGCTGGATGCAAACCTCACGGAGCACTCCGTTCAGTTGATCCGCAAGCGCACAGATCTACCGTTTTCCTATCATAAAATTCGGAATGAGGATGGAGATGATGATTTGTCGGTTAATGCTTCAACGATTACCCGCTACCTCGAACAGGTTCGGCGTGAATCATACGATGTGGTCATCATTGATATTCCTCCGATGGAGGAGGGAAACTATGCCGTTCGTGTTGCTGCGCAAACCGACCGGATCGGTCTTGTTGTCGACTGCGGTCGGACTCCGTGGCGTACGGTGAAACGTTCGGCCGGTCTGCTGGAAGATATCGGCGCAGAACTGTGCGGCATCATTTTGAACCGGCAGCAGTATACCATGCCTAAATGGCTTTACAGGAAACTTTAATCGATGGACGGACAGGGATTTTATGAAAAAACTGTTCCAGAAAGATGGAATAAAATATCTGGATTCCAGCGGGCAGCAGGGAGTGTTCGATGAGAAAACGTTTCGGTTTATTCTGCGGCGTGAACGCTCCCGGTCTGACCGGACAGGACGGCAGTTCTGCCTGATTGTTTTGCGTCTTCCGGAACGACGGAGCAGATGTTCCGACCGCTGGCTGCTCAATGCACTGGCCCGGCGGATTCGTATTACCGATACAATCGGTTGGGTGGATTCTGTTTCCATAGGAATTCTGCTGCCGGATACTCCCGCAGACGGTGCTGTGGCCTTCTTGGAGAAAATCATTCCGATTATTTCGGATGCGGGAACTGTTCCGGATATCAAAGTTCATACCTATCCGGAAACACCACAGTCCGGCGATGCAGAAGAGAAAGAACTGACCGGAGGACGGACTGCAAAGTTTATTCCCGAATCTGCAACCGATTCGAGTTTGTTCTTTGCAGATGTGCTGGCGGTTTCTCCACCGTTCCCGGTTCGTCTGGTTGAGAGAAGCCTTGCCGGTATTGCACTGCTGGTTCTGTTTCCTCTGTTTCTTCTGATCGCGCTGGTCATCCGGATCAGTTCCGCCGGCCCTATATTTTTTCGACAGGAACGGATCGGTCAGAAGGGCGAGACCTTCTATTGTTATAAATTCCGAACCATGCGTCTCAAGTCTGAAACCCAGACACATGAAGACTATTTCAGTTACTTGATGCAGAACGCGGTTCCCATGAAAAAGCTGGATAACAACGGCGACTCACGCATTTTTCCTGCCGGACATCTGCTGCGGGCTTCATCGTTCGACGAGCTGCCGCAGCTGATCAACATTTTTAAGGGCGAAATGCGGTTGGTTGGGCCGCGCCCCTGCACGCCGCACGAATTTGAACAATATCTGCCATGGCATCGGCATCGTGTTGATGCTCCGCCCGGCCTGACCGGCCTCTGGCAGGTCAGCGGAAAGAATAAAACCACGTTCGCTGAGATGATCCGGCTGGATTTGCGTTATATTCGTGAACGGTCTGCCTTTATGGATCTGTGGATCATCCTGAAAACCATTCCGGTCACCATTGGCCTGTTTTTTGAAGATCGTTTAGCGCAGGTGAGCGACGCCGCAACCGGAAATGCTTTGGATGATGCTCCCTTTCTGAATGCATCACAACACACAGATAAACTTTCCAAAAACTCCTGAATGCCATGAACCGTTTGAATAAACAGAGTGTCAGAAAGAAAAAGCCGTTCCTGAACACGGTGGCTGTAACAGCCTTTTCAGCGTGGTTTTTCTGCGGGACAGCGTTTGCGGCCCGTGTGGTGTTTTTTTCTGCGAATCCTTCAAATCCGACAGTGGAGGAGCGCTTAAAGCTGGCTTGCCGTTTTTACGGAATTGATCTGGTGTATGGAGCGGACGCTGCCACAGATGAAACGCCGACAGCAGCCGTCATTGAAGCGGGAGCATTGGGGGCCTTATCTCCTTCGGATCTTCCTGCCAACAATCGTGCATTGCTAATCGCGGGGATTACTTTCCAAACGTCGGAAAAAAAACTGAGAGAATGGGCCGGCGAACCGGTGGCTTCCGGCAGGCAGGTGATCAGAAATGCCGTCGGTTCGTTTGTGACGGTTTCGGCGAAGAACCGAGAACTGGCTGCCGAACTCGTCGGGCAGAAACTTCCGGTCGATATTGCCGAAGGATATCAGCTGACTACTGTATCCGGGCAGCCCGTTATTTCCTATCAGGATGGACGTCCACTGTTTGTCCGCGTCGGCAGTCCAGATCAGCCGGTGTTTTTGCTGGCCGACCTTTCTGTGATTGATCCGCCGAATTCTTCCATTCGGTTTTATGACCAGGGTTTCTTTGCGGAAATTGCTCCATATCTGATGTTTCTCCGGAACACCTTCCGGGAGTACGGATGGCACGCCGACCATGATTACGCAAACCTGACGATTGATGATCCATGGTTGTGCAGGAGTTACGGAAACCTGGATTTCCAGGAATTGCTGAACGAAATGGGGTTGGCTGATTTTCATACAACGATCGCCTATATTCCGTGGAATTATGATCAGAAATCTGCTCCTGAAGTATTGAAAATGTTCAGAGACCGGCCGGATCGTTTTTCTCTCTGCGTTCACGGCAATAATCATGACCATCGCGAATTTTACAGTTATGAGCCAAGGCCGGATGCCGAGTGGCCTGCCCGCCCGCTGGCGGATCAGGATGCGGATCTGCGTCAGGGACTGGCTCGTATTGCACGGTTTGAGCAGGGCAGCGGGCTGTCGGTTGACCGGGTCATGGTTTTTCCCCATGGAATTGCACCGGACCCAACCCTCGGTCTGCTTAAGAGATACAATTATAAAGCCACATCCAATGCGGGGTATGTTCCGCTGGATACTCCTCCGCCGGAAGATTCTTTGTTCTGGCTGCGTCGAGTGAGTGACCGCTTCGGCGGCGGATTTGCCTCATTGGACCGCACGGAGCCGGCAAATCGAACTTCTGCCGATATTGCCATCGATCTGTTTTTGGATAACCCCGTTCTGTTCGTCGAGCATTTGCGCTTCTTTTCCGGAAGCCGGGCTGCGTTCAATCCATTTGCACGGGAGGTGAATACCATTCAGCCCGATGTGCACTGGGTCGGACTCGGCTCGCTGATTGAACATTTGTACCTGATGCGTCTGGAGGATGACGGCACATGGACGGTTCATTCGTTCTCGCCGGAGATTGTGCTCGAAAACCCTGACGGACAGTCTCGACGGTACCGCGTTTTGAAATCTGATGATGGACGTGTTCCTGTGGCACAGGTTTTGGTCGATGGGGCTGATGCTGAGTTTACCTGGAACCATGAGGGGCTGCTGGTGGTAGACCTTTCTGTTCCTCCTTACCAGCAGCGGCGCATACAGATTGTTTTCGAGAACAATTTCGCAGTAGAAAATGAAGACCTTTCCAAACCGGATCGGCGGGTCAATATGCTGCGCTATTTGTCCAGCATTCGCGATCAATACCTGACGGCAGGTCCGCTGGGCGCATTGATTGATCGCTATTATTACAATTCAAATCTCTATCACTTCGGAATGAAAATTCTGTTGCCGGTCGCAGCTGTTCTGCTGCTGCTTCCGGTGCTCCTGTTTGTCTTTGTCCGTAAAAAAATGAAACGACGTCATGGTTGATTACTCATACATTCTGGTTTCTGCCGCGCGCAATGAAGCGGATCATATTGGATATACCATCCAGTCTGTTGCGTCACAGACTCATCGACCGGACCGCTGGCTGATTGTCAGTGACGGTTCGACCGACGCGACCGATCAGATCGTTTCCGAGGCTGCGCAATGGTATCACTTCATCGAACTGTTGCGGGTTGATGCGGATTCCGACCGGAACTTCGGGTCGAAAGCAGCCGCGATCAACGCCGGTTACAAACAGATTGCTTCACTTCCGCACGATTTTATCGGGGTGCTCGATGCTGATGTCTCATTTGGCCAGGACTATTATGAGCAGGTGCTCGCTCGTTTTTCTGCCGATCCGAAACTCGGTATTGCCGGCGGTGTTTTGACCGATATTGTAGACGGGAAACCGGTACGCCAGCTGACGGATCCGGAGTGGAGTGTCAGTGGTCCGGTGCAGATGTTTCGGCGGGAATGTTTTGAGCAGATTGGCGGCTATCTGCCACTGCGCGGCGGCATTGATGCCGCGGCGGAAGTGATGGCTCGGATGCGCGGCTGGCGTGTTCGTGCGTTCCCGGAAATATCAGCTCTGCATCATCGTCAGACCGGAAAGGAAAACCACAGTCGTCTCGGGATCTTTTTCCATCGCGGTCTGGAAGATTTCCGTCTGGGATACCATCCGCTGTTTTTTGCTGCCCGGGCATTGCTTCGGTTTCGGGAAAAACCGTTTGTGCTCGGCGGGCTGACGATGCTCGGAGGCTATCTCTGGGCCGGGCTGACCCGGTCGAAGAAGAAGGTCTCTGATGAATTCATCCGTTTTCTGCGGGAGGAACAGAAGTCCCGTTTGTTTGCCCGGTTAAAATGGAGAGGGGAGGCCGCCGGATGATCAGTGTTGCCGTCCATCCGAATCGTGCCCGTGCCGTGGCCGAATTTTTCGAGCTGTTTAAAACGGCCTGGCAGCCATATTTCGAGGATGAGTCCTGTACAGTTCTTCTCACAGATGGGAGTGCTTCGCCGGATGCGTCTGCAGAGGTGTATATTCTGTTCAGCCCGGAACGCCAAGATGGAGACGTCTCTGCAGCTGAACCTCAGACGTCGCCATCTGACGGATTTCGTGTTCAGATGGCTGACAGCAGAGATCTTCCTGTTTATACCGCCTGCCGGTTTTTCCAGGGGTTGGAAAAAGCACTGCTCACCGAGGCGTCCGGGGATGTTCTGGCCTATAAGAAAACAGTAAACGGACAGCAGATCATCCGGGTGGGCTATGATTTGTTTGACGAGGTGACTTATCTGCTGACGACGGGGCAGCCGGTGGCCAATGCCGGCGTTGCCGCACTGGATCGGCATGTTGAGTTTCTTCGTCGGTGCATTCTGGATGCGGGACTGCCGGTTTTTGAGCTGTCCCCATGTCCTCCGGGTCACCCGTACATGGTGTGTCTGACACATGATGTTGATTTTGTCGGAATCCGGTCTTACGGAATTGGCCGGACTTTTCAGGGGTTTGTAAAACGCGCTTTTGTTGATTCCTGGAAACGGGTTCGCAACGGCAGCCTGACCTGGCGAGGACTGCTGAAAAACTATGCAGCGGTTTTGTCGGTTCCTTTGGTTCATCTGGGGCTGGTGAAAGATTTCTGGATGCAGTTTGATGGATATCGCCGGATAGAGGATCCGAATCGCTCCACCTTTTTTCTGATTCCGTTTAAAAACCGATCCGGCGAGCAGGTGTCTCAACCGTATCCGAAAATGAGGGCCACCCGTTATGATGTGGAAGATGTTCGGGGCGACGTTTTATCGATGCTGGAGGATGGCTGGGAAATAGGGCTGCATGGAATTGATGCCTGGCGCGATTCAGAGTGCGGTCGATCCGAAAAAGACCGGATTGATTCTGTCCTGGGCCGGACAATCAGTGGAACCCGGATGCATTGGCTGTGCAGGAATGCGCATACGGAACAGGTGCTGGACGAAGCCGGCTTTGATTACGATTCCACCTGCGGCTACAACGAAACGGTCGGTTTCCGTGCCGGAACATCCCGGGTGTTTCGGCCTCTGTCTGCAGATCACTTGCTGGAAGTTCCCATGCATATCCAGGATGTTGCATTGTTTTATTCGGCGTTTCTCGGGCTGGACAATAATGCTGCATGGAAGCGATGTGAGGCGATTCTCGATGAATGCAGCAGGAGTCACGGGGTTTTGACGATTCTATGGCATATGCGCAGCCTGGCTCCGGAACGACTCTGGGGGGATTTTTATCAGAAACTGCTGAACCGGTTTCGGGCCGATGGGGCGTGGTTCGGCACGGCCTGCGAAATTACGGAGCGGTTCCGAAAATTCCGGGAGGTTCAGGTGAGCCAGCGTATCGCCGCCGATGGAGAACGGGTGATCTGTCTGGAGGGTAATTCTGAGTTTCCGGTGACTGTGCGCGTGTATCAGCCTTCGGAGTTCAGCTGGAAGATGGAACCTCAGTTTACAGATATCGCCCAGTCAGAGCCGGCGGAGATTCGAACCGGGTTTTATGTGGATGCAATGACGCGATCAGATGTTTGGACGACTGCTGTATGAACAAAAAATCACAGAGAATCTGTATTGTTCGGCATGGATATTATCCATCTGATCCGCGCGTGTATAAGGAAGTCCGGGCACTGGCTGATGCCGGATATGAGGTGGATGTGGTCTGCCTTCGTGAAACCCGTGAGCCGCTCAGAGAAACGATGGAGAATGTTCGGGTGTACCGGATGCCTCATTCGCACCGGCGCGGTTCTATGGGCCGCTATTTTTTTGAATATGGGCTTTCGATGCTGCTGATGAGTTTGGTTCTGTCAGTGCTGTTTCTTCGTCGCTGGTACAGTGTTGTTCAAGTGAATACCCTTCCGGATTCGCTGGTGTTTTCTACATTGCTTCCGCGCATTTTCGGTGCCCGTGTTCTACTGGATATGCATGAGCCGTCGCCGGAGCTGCTGCTGACCAAACATGCCAATCAGGCTCCTGAACACATGCTGAAGTTGCAGATTTTTATCGAAAAGGCAGCGATTCGCTATGCCAACAAGGTGATGACGGTAAACGATACAATTCGGCAGCGGTTTATTGAACGCGGGGCTTCAGCCTCCAAACTGTTTGTGGTTCGAAATGTTCCGGCAGATGATTTCGGAAAGAACGTTGCATCGGCGCCGCCTCACGATGAATTGGTGATTATGACGCATGGAACGCTTCAGCCCCGGTATGGACAGAGTGTGATTCTTCATGCTTTGCCTCTGATTCGTAAGGAGTTTGATTCAGTTCGGCTGATTATTGCCGGTTCCGGAGAGACCCTGGATGAGCTTAAGGAACTGGCAGAAGATCTGCAGTGTGATGATATCACGGAATTTACCGGTCTGGTTTCCCGGGATGAGATTGCCTCGCTGATTTCTCAGGCGGATATCGGCATCGTTCCATTGCTTCCGGGACCGTTTGCTGAACTTTGCCAGCCCAATAAGCTGTTCGAATATATTGCGTTGAAAACGGCGGTTATAGCTTCTCGGCTGCCGGCGATTGAAGAGAGTTTTGACAACCAGTGTATTCATTTTTTTGATGCAGGCGATGCGGCCGGCCTGGCTCAGGCTGTTATTGAACTGGGGAGGAATCCATCGCTGAGACAATCTTTGTCGGAACGGGCGTATGCCGTTTATCAGGATTTGCGCTGGAGTAAAGCCAACCGGGATTATGTCGAGATTGTCAAGTCAATGACCGGAAAGAGGAAAAATGCCGAGTTTTAAAACAGTCATGCTGAAGAACGCTTCTTTCGCCGGTATGATCGACGAGGTCCCGTCCTTTATTTTTCCGGTTGCCGCCGGGATTGCTGTCGGTCTGTTTGCGGTTTCGGTGCCGCTGATGGTTTCTGCAATTATGTTTGCGGGGATGGTGGCACTGCTGGTGACGGTGGCTCGTCCGGACTGGGCGCTGTGCCTTTATTTCTGTGGTGTGGCGTTTATGACGGATGATACACCAAAGCCGGGGGCCGATTATTTTATAATTCCGGACGCAGATATCATTGAGGGACTGCCGTCTGCGCTGGTTACGTTCTTCCTGCTGATGTTCTGCGTCACAACTGCACGCCTTATGATTCTGGAGCAGCGGCGCCCGCCGGTTTCGCTGATTCCTCTTGCTGTGTTCGGTTTCTTTTTGGTGGTTGCATTGCTGACCGGGTTCTATCGCGGAGGCGATCCGGAACTCTACCGGGTTGATTTTACCGGAATGCTTTTTCCGGTTCTGGGTTTTTATCTGTGCCAGACTCTCCTGAACAGCCGGGAACGGATCATGCGAATGCTGTATCTGCTGCTGGGAGTTGCCGCCGTAAAAGCATTGATTCTTACGGCTTATTATCTGGCCGGCCGTGGATGGATTTATCAGCTGGACAGCAACGCCGCTTATCGGATTACCACGATGGACTCCGCCGATCTTCTGCTGTTTATTACGTTGTTGCTGATGGTTGCGCACCTGATCGTTCGTGGAGATATCAAAGGATTTCAGGCGATTGCTGCCGGGGCGGCCTGCCTGCCTCTTTTGTATATCGTTGTGTTTTCCTATCGCCGCGCGCAGTGGGTTGGACTGGTGTTTTCCGCAGGGCTTCTGTTTTTGGGTGCGTCCCGGAAAACCCGCAACAAGATGGCAATGCTGATTCTCGCCGTACTGCTGCTCGGCATCGCGGGTGCGGTGACTGCGGGGCTGGATGCGGATAAGGCGGCCCGTATCGGATCGCGCATCGGGTCTATATTTGATACGAAGCAGTCCTCGAATGTTTATCATGTGCTGGAGTCCCGGCAGGTTTTAATTGATTTATCCGGTTCGCCTGTGCTCGGTTTGGGACTCGGGAGTAAGCATTCGCCGTTGGGGCTGTATGAAGTCGATGAGGTTCCTGCGAATGTGGTGCATAATGCATTTTTGTATATCTGGATGAAGATTGGACTGCCGGGGCTTCTGTTTTTCTTTTGGGCGGCGGCAGTTTTCGGGCGGCGCATTCTGCGGTTCAGAAAAATGTATATTGAGAGCGATCAGTGGGGGCTGGTTCTTCCGGTGGCTGCCTCCACGGGGCTGTGGCTAGCAACATTTCTCACCGGACCGGTTCCGTGGTATCTCCACCAAACCGGATTAATCGCGCTGTTTGCATCCATCGCTGTAACGTTGATGCGGCAGGCCGAAGACGTATCGATTCAGACAGGGGGGGATTCTGATGAAAGTTCTGATTGCGAATGATTGTCCGCTGGGACTGAGCGGATCCGGGGGGGTGGAAACACACATCCGGCAGCTGAAAGAAGCCCTGAAAGCGCGCGGGATTTCCGTGGCCCTTCTGGTTGCGCAGCGTCGGGGACTCCCGGAGCAGATCGAAGAGGATCTTTTTGCCATTCCAAACCTGAATGCTCCGCCGCTGCGAAAGCATGTGCTGAGCAACTATCGGCAGCAGCGGGCGGCTTTGGCGCGGGCGAAAGAATTGATCCAGCAGTACGATCCGGACGTCATAAATATTCATAATTTTGTTAACCCGGGAGTTCTGCATATGCTGCGCAAGTGCGGTCCGGTTGTGAAATCGCTTCATGACTGCCGGCCCTTTTGCATCAAACCGCCTCCGGTCGGCTGTTCACGGCTGATTGGCGATACCAAGGCGTTTTGTGATATGAAATTCGGGTTGAAGTGCTGGACACACTGCTATGCTCATGCCGGACACACTCCCATTGAACGGATTGAAGCGTGGTCCTATTTCCCATCCAACCTGATGGCGCGGAATGAAACCATACACTGCGATCATATTGTAACATATGGAAGTTATCTGAAAGAACTCGCTGGCCGGTTGTTTCCTGATCCGGATCGGCTGCATGTTGTCTATCATTTTACCGATGCGGAACGGGAGTCGGCCGGGTTTGAAATCCGTCCGCAGAAAGAGCCGGTATTTCTGTTCGCCGGACGGCTTTCTGCAGAAAAAGCACCGCAGCATATTTTTGATGCGTTGGATCGCATTCCAGAAGTTTCCTGCCGGGTCATTATTGCCGGGGATGGCGCGCTCCGTGATAATGTGGAAGCCCGTGCCCGCAATGCGTCTCCGAACCATAAAATTGAAATCAAAGGGTACGTCGGCCAGCAGGAGTTGTATGACCTCTATCGGCAGGCTTCGGTTCTGCTGTTTACTTCGATCGGCTCTGAAGGGTGTCCGCTGGTGGGACTCGAAGCGATGTATTTCGGGAACACAGCGATTGGCTATGATACCGGCGGTGCAGGAGAGTGGCTGGTGGACGGACAGACGGGCGTGTGCGTGGAGATCGGTGATGTGGACGGTCTGGCGCGCGCAATGGCCCGAATGATCCGGTATCCCGATGAGCGGTTGCGGCTGAGACGCCAGGCCCGGGAATATGTTCAGCAGAAATTCAGGCGGGAACAGCACATTGATCATCTGATCGACGTTTACGAACAGACGGTTCGGGATCGAGCTGGGTAATTTATGAAAATTGGCGAACGTACAGTTAATAATGCATTGTTCAATACTGTCAGCGGGGTGATTCCGCTGATTCTGAGCTTTGTATTCTGGCCCTATATTGTGGATAAGCTTGGAGATGCCTCCTACGGAATCTTTGCGCTGGTTACAACGGTAATCGGCTATTTTTCCCTGCTTGATTTGGGGCTGGGCAATGCTGTTGTGAAATATGTGGCGCAGTATGCCGGACGTGATCATGATCATACGGAGTCGATTATCGGCACTGCGATGACGGTCTTCCTGATAGCCGGGATGCTCGGGGTTCTGCTGATTCTGTCCATTGCCCGGATGTTGGCAACAAAATGGCTGAAAGTTCCGCAGGAACTGATCGATATTGCATTTTATTCATTCTGTGCCGCTTCGCTCGGTTTTTTCATGACCATTCTGCTGACGCTTTTTACAGCGATCATCAACGGCCTCAGCCGCTATGACATCAGCGGCAGTGCAATGGCTGTGATGGGGGTGACAACCACCATCGGATCGGTGCTGCTTCTGCGGGCCGGTTTTGGACTGCTTCATCTGGTTTGGCTGAATATCCTGATTCCTTTCATCGTTGTGCTGTTTTATGTGCTGATGGTGCGCCGCCTGATGCCAGGCATCAGCCTCCGCCTGAGGTTGAGAATATCTACATTGAAAGAAATCCTGCACTTCGGAATGTTTGCGATGCTCAGCCGGCTGACAGATGTGATTTCCAATCAGGTTAACCTGCTGGTAATCGGGGCAATCCTTGGCGTGGCGTCTGTTACGTATTACGTGATTCCGTTCACCATTCTCAGTCGTCTGACCAATCTGCTGTGTCGAATCGGTATGGTGATCTTTCCGGCGATCAGTGAACTTCAGGGACAGCAGCGCCACGACACCATTCGTGAGCTGTATCTCACGACATCCCGCATTATTTTTTCATTCGCCACGGCCTTTATGCTCCCTTTGCTGATATTCGGCGTTCATTTCCTCCGACTGTGGATGGATCCCGAGTTCGCGCAGCGTGGCGGCCCGGTCCTCCAGATCATTACCGTCGGTGTCTTTTTGAGTCTGTGCACCAATGTGCCGACCTTTGTGGTCAATGGATTGGGCCATCCTAAAATCAGCGGGCTGGCCGCCGTCTCAACGGCACTGCTGTTTTTTATACTGATGCTTCCGGGAGCCTTCTGGGGTGGGATTATTGGTGTGGCTGCTGCACAGCTGATCAGTGCCGCGGTCATTGCTCCGCTCTTTATCCGCTATGTTAACTGCCGGGTGCTGCACCTGCCGCTGCGAATGCTGCTGGGCGAGGCGTACGCCCGGCCATTGCTCGCTGCTGCGGTTGCTGCCGTTCCAATGCTGCTGGTTCCCCAGGGCCGGATTGAAAGCCTGCTGGTTTTACTGGCCGTGATGGGAGCGGGAATGTGTTTCTATTTTTTCGTGGCATTGCTGCTGGGGGTCTATCAGGAGCGTGAACGCAGAGTGCTGATGGAATATATCCAACGTAAATGGAACAGTCTGAGAAGGAAATCTGTATTGTGATTTATCTGCCGACAGAACATCTTCGGGAAATGGCCCGCACCGTTCAGGACCATGTGGGACCGAAGGCCGTGGTTCTGATTTATCATCGGGTCGTGGATGATATTCCCGACCCGCAGCGGATGAGAGTGAGTCCGGAGAATTTTTCGGAGCAGATGAAGGCGCTGACCGATATGACCTGTCCGGTTCCTGTCGAAGAGATACTGGACCGACTCAAAGATCGTTCCCAGGACGATCTGCCGCTGTCTGCCGTGACGTTTGATGACGGATACGCTGATAACCTGACGTTTGCGGCTCCGATCCTGTCCGGATACGGGATTCCTGCAACGGTGTTTGTGGCTGCAGGCGCGATTGGTCAGTCCGGGGAATTCTGGTGGGACGATCTCGAGCGGATTCTTCTGCGGCCTGATCTGCCCGATGAACTGACTCTTCGAATCGGCGAGGAAACCCGCACCTGGTCTTTTCGTGAAGATGATGCCAGGCTGAACAGCGGCTGGGATGTTTATATGAACCCTCGGCTCACATCTCAGAAGGCTTATTTATATATCGCGTGTCGCATGCGTTCGTTGTCTGTGGAAGAGCAGCAGAAAACAATAGAGCAGCTCCATCGCTGGTCTGGAATTGATGCTCGGGCCCGCGACAGCTTCAGGGCGTTGACCGAGGATCAATTGAAGCAGATTTCCGAAGGGGAGTTAATTTCCATCGGGGCGCACACCATCAATCATCCGGTTCTTGCAAATCTCAGCAGTGATTCTCAGTTTTTCGAAATTAATACCAGTCGACAGCGGCTGGAAAAGCTTCTTGGCGCCGAGGTCAAGACGTTTGCATATCCATACGGACGAGGGATCGATTATTGTCACTCTACGGTTCAATGTCTCAGGAAGGCCGGATTTGCCTGTGCGTGCACAACAATTCCGCATTTGATTGGGCGCTGGACGGATGCTCTGCAAATGTCCCGGTTTTCCGTCGGAAATTGGAATGGAGGTGTCTTCAGGAAAAATCTGGCAGAATTTATGCTTATAAATTCACAAAACAACACCTGCCGCGGTGCTGGAAACCCATGTAATGATGAGAATTCTGTACGGGAAGGGGTCAGCTAAACAGCTTTGCATTCCCGGCCTACAGGTTTATTCTTGCCGCGTTGGGAACTCAAGTTGTCGGTACTCAAATATTAGGGGGAGACCATGAAAGTTCTGACTGCATCCATTTTGCTTTTGAGCAGCTTCATTGTGCTGCCGGTTTACGCCGCCGATTATTACGTTTCATCGACACGTTCCGGTCGCAGTGATTCCAATGCCGGAACCGATCCTGATGCTCCGTGGGCCACTTTCGATAAAGTGGTCAGTCGTTGGGGGAGTCTTTCGTCCGGCGATACCGTGCATCTTGAGCGGGGAAGTCAGTGGAACCTTTCGTTTTCATCAGACTATTTTATTATTAAGAATGGCGGGAGTTCTTCCGGAGGACCGGTCACGCTGCGCGGTGACGACTACGGCAGTGGCAGTAAGCCGATTCTGAAACGAACCGGCGGCAGTGGCAGCTGTGCGTTTATTCTGATTACAAGCAGCTATGTTACCGTTCGGGATATTGAACTCGATGGAGGACATTCTGATTACGGTAAAAACACCACCGGGATGCTGATTTTAGCCGATGGACGCGACGTGAGCAACGCACAGATCCTGAATATGAAAATTCATAATCTGGGCGGAAACACCACGGCATATATCTGCGGAATCTGGCTTGCTTCGTGGACGCAGAATACTACTTCGGACTGCCTCATTGAGGGGAATGAGGTTTCAGACTACGCCGCCCACGGGCTCAATCATTATTCACAGGGTCGGATGAATAATATTACCTGGCGGAACAACTATGTACACAACAGCTATACGGGCGGACGTTACCCGTCGGCGAATGCTGCCATGCAGATCACCAGCGGGGGAAGCGGCTGTGTTTTTGAATATAACTGGCTGGAGGACAGAACCACGACCGAAGGATCTCTTTTCGGTTTCGGTAAATATGCCGGGGATACCGGGGTCAACACCATCCGGTATAACGTCATCACAGGCTCTCCGGCATACGGAATGATTTTTACGATTGATTATTCCAACATGAAGCTGCTCTACGATGTTTATGGAAATATCATTATGAACAATGTGAAGTCCGGATTTGCATTGCATCCATATAACTCGTACGCGTCCGGAACCAGGTTTAATATTTACAATAATACATTTTATAACAATGCCACTGGAGGCGACAGCAGTCGCAGTGAAATGGAAATCGATTCGTACTGTGACAATACGACCATCGATTTTGCAAACAACCTGATTGTTCACCGCAATACCGCCAATACCGGTTTCACGATCGACAGCGGGTTCAGTGGTACCTTTTCGCATCGCAACAATCTTTACTGGCATGAGAGCGGCACCTCGCGCAGTATCGTCAGCAGCTACGGGCAGTCCTATACGGTTGCTTCTGTGCGGAACTATGAATCGACCGCTGTAAACGAAGATCCGCGGTTTAACGATGCCGCACAGCTTCCAATTTCAATCTCGTCTGATAAAGGACCCGTTCCAAACGGACTTTCGCTGCAGGATTCTTCGCCAGCCATCAGTGCCGGCGCAACCCTTGGCAGTACCTATGCATTGGATATTATCAAAACTGCCCGTACGGCCCCGTGGTCGATTGGGGCCTATGAAACCGCAGGAGAGACGCTTCCTGAAGATACTGAGGCGCCGCGGATTTCGTTGACGGCACCAACCGATGGATCGACGGTGGCCGGTTCGGCGGTTTCGATTGCGGCAGATGCTTCGGACGATATTTCCGTGGCCGGTGTGTCTTTTCTGCTGGATGGCACAAAGCTGGCTGCGGAAGACACCTCTTCTCCATATTCTTTGTCATGGGATACAACCGCTGTTGCAAACGGAAAATACACTCTGACCGCCATTGCCCGCGACTCCTCCGGCAATACCTCAACAGATTCAACTTCCGTTACGGTTAATAATATCGAGATTCCGGCGGATGCCATTATCAGCGAGGCCGACACCTGGCAGAATCAGAGCTTTTCGGCCGAGACTGGATTGTTCGGAGTTGAGTTCGAAGCCATTCCTCAAAGTGTGCCGGTTGATTGTGTGACAGGATTAGCGCAGGGCAGTGCTGCAGCCTACGATGATTTGGCAGTGATTGTCCGATTTAACACAAGCGGACAGATTGATGTCCGCAACGGAGACGTTTACACTGCCGATACTTCGCTCAGTTATACGGTCGGAACCTCTTACCGGTTCCGATTGCGGATTAATATCGAAACACACGTTTACAGCGTGTATGTCGCGGTTGATGGAGACCCGGAAATCCTCCTCGCCGAAGACTACGCCTTCCGCACCTCGCAGAGCGCAGTCACCAGTCTTGACACCATTGCGGTTACGGCCGCTGCCGGAAGTCATATTGTATTTAACTTTGCTGAAAACCAGGTATCCGTCGCCATACCTATGCCGCCGACAGGACTCCGAATCCGAGAAAACTGACCGAAATAAAGCAGCATGGCAAGATCCCTGAACATCCTGATGAGCCTGTTCACCCGACGTTATGAAGGGACGTTCTACCGTGCGCTGCCCTGGGCTTCCTTTCTGGTTTCACAGGGTCATCGGGTAACAATTCTGTGTACATCCAAAGATCATCTGTTTCGCACAACGGTATCGGAAGAAAACGGTGTGCGCATTGTGGAAACCCCGGCGCTGTTTTCCGGGCGCTATGTGATGACCCGCCTGTGCGGCATGTACGGTTGGGGGCCCTTGGATATTTTTGCCCGTTGGCGGGAGGCCTGTCGCGGTGGGTATGATGTTGCCGTTGCGTTTGAACATCATTTTCATGTGGTGCTTCCGCTCTGGCTTGCTGGAAGAAAAAATATTCCGATCTGGATTGCCGACAGCTGCGATCACTACGGAGAGGGCGGATTCCGGGAGTTCGAATACAGTCCGTATCGGCTCTACGGTTTGTATCAGCTGATCGGCTGGCCGTTTCGGAAACTCATGGATCATCTGGAGCTTTTTATTCGTCGTCGTGCGGACGCGGTGACAGTCATCAGCAGCTACATTCGGGATCGGGTGATCGGGCAGGGCATTCCTGCCGGAAAAGTTCATTTGATTCCCGGCAGCGCTGACGTGGAAAGCATACACGTACAGCCCAAAACAGATGCCTGCCAGCAACAGGGACTCGATCCCGATCTGCATTATGCTCTGTTCTTTGGTGCCGGGCAGTTTGATGTTGATTTCTCACTCGAAGCTTTTGAACGTGTGCAGAAGAAGATTCCGGACAGCCGTTTTGTTGTCATTGGTAAAAAAGATCCGGCAGTAACCCGCCGGGCGACGGAGCTGGGCCTTCAGAAAAAACTCATTCAGACCGGGTGGATTGAGGATGGACAGCTGGGAGGCTGGCTGGCCTGTGCCGATGTCTGTCTGCTGCCAATGAAAGACAATGCTCCAAACCATGCTCGTTGGCCCAACAAAATCGGATTCTACATGGCCGCCGGGCGACCGGTTGTGGCCACCGATGTCAACGATATCGGTCCTTTAATCCGGCAGCGGGAAATCGGCCGATCCGGGCCGGTGGATGTGCAGGCTTTTGCCGATCAAATCATTGAGCTTTTTGAAAATCCGAACGCTTGCGTAGAGATGGGGCGACGTGCCCGTGAAACCGCAGAACGTGAATTTTCCTTGCCCATCCATGGTTCCGAACTGGAACGGCTTTTCCTCACCCTTGCAGGAGCACATCATGCCTGAAATCCGTACACTCAACCTGATTTACTCATTACCCGATCCACCGCTCAACGGCTATGATCTGAGGCATCTCAATTTGATGAAAAATCTGTCTGATCGTGTTGATCAGACTGTGCTTTGTCGCATTATGGCTCCGCTCACTCCGGAACAGAAAGGCCTTCTGGAAAGTCTCCCGTATAATGTGCGTACGGTGCTGATTCCCCGCCCGACACTCATCCAGAAAATCTGCAAGGGGGTCCGTTTTCTATTCAGTCGTTTTCCGGTTATGGCCGGAGGCTGGTATTACTGCGAGATGGAACAGGCCTTGCGAGAGCTTCTTGACGAAAAAGAATTCGACTTTATTGTGCTCGAAGGAATCTGGAACGCGGTGTACCGGCCGGTGATTCGTCAGGCAAAGGCACAAACCGTTCTGAATCTCTACGACCTCGAAGAAGGCCTGCTTCAGCGGCAGGCGGATGTTCTGCCGTTCGGGCTGAAAAAATGGATTTATTCCAACGGTGCCAAACGAATGGCGGCGCTTGAAAAAACATTACCGCGCGAAGCCGACCTCATCTGGACCGTTTCCGAAAAAGAGCGGCAGGAACTGCTGGCGCATTCGCCGGACCTGCCGGCATTTCTCGCGCCCGGCGGTGTTGACTGCGACGCTATTCATCCGCTGCCGCCCCCCGATAAGAATGGGAAGGAAATTCTTTTTGTGGGATCCCTCCAGTATCTTCCGAACGTGGACGGTGCGCAGTTTATGTCGACCGACGTTATGCCGGAGGTTCTCAAGCGCTGTCCGGATGCGAAGCTTAAAATTGTCGGGCGCGGTCCGGATGAACGAACGCTGAAGCTTCACAATCCACCGTCTTTCGACGTCGTTGGTGAAGTCGAAGAGCTCGAGCCGTGGTACCGCAACTGTCAGCTCAGTATTGTTCCGCTTCGGTCCGGCGGTGGTACGCGGCTGAAAATTCTCGAATCCATGGCCTATGGACGTCCGGTCGTGGCAACCAGTATCGGTGCGGAAGGCATTGATATCACCCCCGGGAAAAACATTCTTATTGCTGATACTCCGGAAGAACTTGCCGACTGTGTTGCGCGGATCCTGAATAACCCCGACCAGGGGCGAAGTATTGCTGAAGAAGGCCGGAAGCTCGTGGAAGAATGCTATTCGTGGAAAAGCATCGCCAATATTCTCTACGAACGATACGCACGTGTTATCGAAAAATAATAGCGGCATGCAGATAGGTACAGTCGATGAAGAAACTGTTGTTTATTGGGATTGGATTTCACACAAAAACGAGGTCCTGTCAGTTTGTCCTCGACCTACTGACAGATCATTTTGATGTGACGGTCTGTCATGTGGATCAGTATCAGAGCGATCCTTTCCGTGCTCTTCCCGGAGCGTCCGGGCGCTATGATGTACTCGTTTGCTGGCAGATTATGCCGCCTCGGGATCTGCTGGACCGATACTTTAAATGGAAGCATGCCGCACTGTTCCCCATGTATGACAGTGCGTCTGAAGATGGGAATCCGGAACACTGGTATCCTTACAGGGATTTCAATATCATCTGTTTTTCAGAAAAGCTCCACAAGCGCGTTTCGCGAATGGGATTTTCCTCTCAGTATATTCAGTATTTTCCCGAGCCGACTCCAATGGCGGGATGGGGCGATCCGCATGCGGTATTCTTCTGGGCCCGACAGGAAGCTGTTAATTGCCGATCGGTTGAAAAGCTTCTTCAGCATACGGATATAAAAAAGATGCATGTGCACCGAGCCATGGACCCTCATCAGACTTTTGTGGAGCCGACCTTGGATGGGGCCATTCAATACAGTTTTTCCACCTGGTTCGAAGACCGGCAGGAGATGAAACAGCTGGTCAACGATTCCGCCTTCTATATTGCTCCACGCTTGCGGGAGGGAATCGGAATGTCATTTCTGGAAGCCATGGCCGCCGGGCGCTGTGTAATTGCTCCAGATGACTCAACAATGAATGAGTATATTGTTCATGGAAAAACCGGTTATCTGTACGATCCGGACAATCCGGTTCCGCTTTATATTCCCGACGTTAAAACGATCCAGATGCAGACAAGGTCGGCGATTGAAAAGGGGTATGCTCGTTGGCAGAGCGAGAAGGAGACCATAATCAGTCGGATAACAGCATCGGTGTCCGTCAACCGGCGAAAACTGACAGCAAGTATCGGCTGTCGAACTTTCAGCCGGCCGTTGTCTGTTACTAAGATTCTTTGGAAACGGTTTTTTTAATCATATTAGAGAAACGAAAGGATTTTCAGTATGAACCGCAAACGGTTGGGAGAACTTGTTATTCGCAGTGAAAACCCGCAGGCACTGGTTCGTTTCTATCGCGAGGTTATTGGATTGAAGTCGTTTGCTGCATTCGAAACGGCAACTTTTTTGAAAATCGCCGATGATTTCAAAGGGCATCCCCAGTTGCTGGCCATCTTTGATAAAGCGCATAAATACAGCGGACCTCAGGCCATGCAGGTCGATCGGGCAGAATCTGCCGCTGGAACACTGCATCATTTTGCATTTGCTATGGATCTTGAAGAGTTCAAGGCCGAGCAGGATCGCTTGCAGAAACTGGGCGTTGAGCTTGAACTCGGCGAGCATCCACCGTTCGGCTGGCGTTCCATCTATATGCATGATCCTGATGGCAATTCGGTTGAGATGGTTTGTTACGACGCATCCGTTTTAGATCCGATCCTGAATCAGAAAGTCCGGTCGGCCAGTGAGGATATTGAGTAGGTCGCGGCTTGTGCGTGCCTTTTCTAAACCTTGGCAAATTCCAGCGCAGTTTTTCCTAGGTTTGGAACGTTTTGCTTCAGTTTTTCCAATGTCTGGAAAAAATATTTCCAGATATTAACCCTGCGCTACGCTAAAAACCGCAAATGGACATAAAACGCCAACAGCACATCCAGCCAGTTTGTTTTGCGAAAACACTTTCGAACAAGAAATCGGCTTAAATGGTTTTCCGAAAGGAAGACAATTGCTTTGGGTTATGCGAAGAATATACTTTTGGAATTGGTACAAGTGTGACGTTCACCCCGAAAACTGGACCAGTTGATACTTTAGGATTCGGCTTCGTTTAACCTCATGATAAGGAGGACGAATGAAGCGGAAGAGATACACAGAGGAACAGATCGTATATGCCCTGAAGCAGGCGGAGAACGGCGAGAAGATAGCCGAACTATGCCGGTCGATGGGAGTCAGTGAGGCCACGTTTTACAACTGGCGCAAGAAGTACAAGGGGCTTGGAGTAAGCGAGGTGCGGGAGTTACGCATGTTACGTGATGAAAACCGCAAGTTGAAGCAGCTCGTAGCCGACCTGAGTCTGGACAAGCACATCTTGCAGGAGGTCATTGCAAAAAAGCTCTGAAGCCTGCACGGAAGCGCGAACTGGCCGAGGGGGCATGTGATGCATACGGACTCTCGGGCCGCCGGGCGTGCGGGCTTTTTGAGTTAAGCCGGACCACCTTTTTCTACAAAGCGAAGCCTCGGGACGATGAGGCGCTTCGTCTGCGGATTAAGGAACTGGCCGCTAAACGTGTCCGGTTCGGTTACCGGCGCATTCATGTTCTGTTGCGCCGGGAAGGATGGGAGATTAATCACAAAAGAGTCTATCGGGTCTACATGGAGGAAAACCTTGCCGTTCGCACGAAACCCCGTAAAAAGTTGGCGAACCGGCCTCGTGTTCCTCTTGAGCAGGCTGCCGGGCCCAACGAGCAATGGAGTATGGACTTTGTGATGGATCGCACCGAGGACGGGCGTCACTTCAGGATACTGACGGTAGTCGATAACTTTAGTCGGGAATGCCTGGCGCTATATGCTGACCGATCCATCACCGGTGAAAAGGTCGCGTCTTGTCTGAACGGAGTGGCTAATCAACGCGGTTATCCCAAAAGCATTCGTGTGGACAACGGAAGCGAGTTTTACTCCAGGTCGATGGATGCCTGGACATATCATCATGAGGTCGCCATGGAGTTTATCCGACCGGGTAAGCCGACCGAAAATGGATACATCGAAAGCTTCAACGGAAAGTTGAGGGATGAATGTTTGAATGTGGAGCTTTTCTTCGGAGTGGACGATGCCCGTGATAAACTCGCAGCATGGAAAAAAGATTACAATGAGCAGCGACCGCATAAGTCGCTTGATAACAAGACTCCGACGGAATATATAGGTGCGTGGATGGAGGCGTCCGCGCTTCCCTCCCTCCTCCGGAGGAGGGAGGGAACCCAGAGAACACAGCAACTATTAGAAGCCGTATTTTAGAGGCTCAGTGGTCCAATCGACGGGGGCAGGTCATACCCGTGCTGGACTCTCATTAGAACCTGTCCAGTCCATGGGGGCAGGTCAGCGCTTTGAGCACATCTGCCCGGATTTTAGCCATAGCCTCTTCAGGGCCTTTGTCAGTTCAGGATCATCATATTCGCTCTTGCGCCCGCGCTTCTTTTTTGACGGCTGTTTGCTCCGGCCCAACAGCTTAATAGCATACTTCCGGTCGTAGCCGCACACCTCGCACACTTCATCGAGCAGGCGGGTTTTATACGCTTTTGCAGCCCGGCAATAACGCCGCCTCTGAACCTCAATATATTCCTGTTTTGATTCGCAACTTATCTTCTGCATCCCCCGTTTTTCACGGTGTCATTAATTATGAGTCAACGAATCCGTTGAGCCCGCGCCCGGTCAGGCGCTACGGTATTATTTAATTTGAGTCAATTCGCTGAAGGAATATGAATGCCTTCCAACTCGCCGGCACGATAGAGCCGTGTGAGCTTGCGGGCGTCGCGTCGGTCCGTCTTGACCCGATCGACGGACTGCGTCGGGATCTTCGACGGCGCAACCACGATGCACTCAACCCCCAGTTTAATAAGACGTCTTGCCAGTACGAACCCTGTCGGTCCCGCCTCGTAGCACAGCGCCATATCCTCCTTCGCCAGATCATACTTTTTCATGATCCGCCGCAGCACTGCCTCAAACGCTTTCAAATCAGCCGTCGTCTTCCCATACATCTCCGGCGCTTCCGTCCCAGAAAAGGCTAATGCAAGAACATTTGATGAACCGTTCCTTTTTGGAACTATTTTCTTCGAAAATTATTTATCACTTTGCTTTCAGTTTTGTGCACATCGATTCCTATGTATACTCGCTTTATGGCGTACTCCTTTGGTTTGAATGCATTGTTCGTTCAATGTTGGATAGGCCCTGGCCCGTCCGGGGCAGCCCACGAGACATCAACCCATGGAGTACGCCGCCAGTTTAAAAACAAAAGGCCGAAGCTCTCGCTTCTGCCATAAGGTCTGTTGAGCCGGGGTTGCTTGATTGGCGATTATGAGGTGTTCCGGTCAGCGTGTGACGCATCGATCTTTTATTGCCAGGATTTCATTTGTGTCAGGCTGTGTTTTGTTCTGCGTTAAGTGATTGGTGTTGTATGTGGACTGTTGAATCTGCGGTGTTTACGGCGTGGGTAGAGGTGAGGGCGCGAGGTCTTTCTTGATTATTCGTTTGCGTGACCTTGGGTTTTAAGCTGAAAAAATATCGATGTTTCTTTTGTTTGTGGGGTTAAGCTGCTGCTTGAGAGCGCTGTTGCTGTTTGTTCGTCGTTCATTCATAAAATTTTAGAGTTTTTATGACGGAGAAAGAGGTGAGGAAAGATTCACCATTGCCTTCTTGCTTTGTTTTCTCTTGTTGAGGTATTGCTTGTGAACTGTGAAAAGAGTTTTTGGCCAGACATTGTTGTTTTTGTTTATTCTTGGATTGCGAGGAGCCGCCGTCCCGACGTTTGGAGATTTAGCGGTACTGTTAGCCAAGGGCTATTTTGGAAATGCAGTTCAGCCGGATGCGTCTTTAGAAGATTGCGTTGTGTTTTTGAATCGATACGGAATTCATTTCTCCATGTTTGATTTGATGGATCCGCATGCTTTGGTAACAAAAGAGGATTTTGCCAGGGCTGTAGGCCAGTCCCGTCTGCTTTTTTCAGGAGAGGCGGTGGTTGAAAACGGGGTAATTAAAAGGCCAAACGGGATAGACAGTTGGGTTGACTACTGCCTGCTGAATGATGTAGATTTAAATGAACTTTGGAACAGGTTCCTTCTTAAAACAGAGAGGAAATCAGTTCCAGAGGTAGAGAAATTCTTTAATGGCGCTGTCCGGGACAGCTCTGGCGGAATGATAAGGAAAGGGTGATTATGCTTAAGAAAAGAAGTGCCGTTCGTTTGTTGTTGGCTGTCGGATTACTGACAATATCTTCCGTTCGGGCGGAGTTAGGTCTCCAAAGTATTTTATCATCTGATGGTGTAACCGCCGTAGGAAAGACAGTGAAGTCAGCTGTTGAGTCGATATACAGCTCTGTCAATAATCCGTCAGAAATCAAAAGTCAGATTGTTGACATTTTGAATGAAGCTGTTGCGACCGGTGATGAGGGAGCGATTCGCTATACAATTGTTGCCGTGATGATGGCTGGCGGCAAAGAAAATCTTGATTTGAGCAAATCGGCAGTTGATGACAGTGATGCGTTTAAGAATTTTCCAGAAGTGACTGCTTTTACCGTCTCTGCTGCGGAATCAATGCTTTCTGGTTCTTCCGAGGCAGAAAAAACCACTAAATCTGATGAGTCCAGTGGCGGTCAAAATCTCACAGGATCTTCTGAAGAGGAAGGTGGTGGTGTGCCGGTAGAAGAGTTAGGCGGTGGCGATGGTCTCAGTCTTTTCGATGATGGAAGTGATGCTGACATTAAAGATAAAGATCGGCCGGCAACTCCTCATTAATAACAAATGGTTCAGTGTCAGTTTGATTTCTATCGATAACCCTTACTTTTGGAAGCTAGTATGAAAAAACAACAACTACTCATTCCCGTTCTGATCGGTCTTGTTACCGGGCAGGTTTTCGCAGAAGGTGATCGTCCTTTCTCTGTGGTCAATACTCTTCGAGTTGGTTATAGCGATAACATTGACCGAAGCAGTGATGATAAAGACGGGTCTGCCTTTATCCGGGACATGGTGGATTTGTCATTTAGAGCAGCATTGTCAGACCGAACCGATCTGATTTTTAAATCACGATTTGATTATCGTTCAGATAAAGATGAGGATAATCTTTATCCGAGTCTTTATGCCGTCTTAACACATTCTGTTTCCCAGCGGATGTTGCTCCAGCTTTCTGACAAATTCAAAAGTGGTGAAATGACCAGTCGGTATGGCGATGGACGATTTGATTACTTTGAGAATACCGCGTCTCTTGTTTCGAGCTATATCATGACGCCCAAAGACAGTCTGAGTGTTCCTGTCAGCTACACAATAGAGCGTCATGACAATGAGATTAAAGAAGAAGATACTGATATCATTGTTGCCGGAGTCAACTGGAAACGTGAGCTCAGCCCTCAAAGAACCTGGGCAGCATTGAATGTAAATCAGATTTTGGTCGACTATACTGAACGTGATTCTTCTTTTGAGTCGACTCGTTTAACAGCGGAGATTTCTCACACTTTTAACCCGGAGTGGCAGGGAAATCTTGAAGCGGGTCTGTCTTTTGATGAGTCTGACCGAGGAGGGCTTAGGGGGGATTCTAAAGGTGAAAGTCCGTATCTGCGTGCTGGGTTGGCATATACTCCTTCGCCGAGAACACGTCTGACCGGTGATTTTACGCATCAATACAAAGAATCTGACAATAGCGGTTATTCTGCTGAGACATCGTCGGAGATTCGGTTAGGAGCTCAACATGATTTCACTGCAAAAATCATGGGTAAAGTGACGGCTCGTTTTGAAAAGATGGACTATGATGCCGGTGATACTGAAGATCCTGTGCCTGTAGAAGAGGATGAAACGATTGATCGGTTTGATTTCGATATTCGTTTCCACTATAAGTTGAACCGAATTAATTTCCTGGAATTGGGCTACCGGTATACTGAAAAAACCTATGATACAGCAGACACTGACTGGGACGAGAATATGGTGGATGTTGGCTGGCGGGTTGAGCTCTAAGCATGATGTTTCATGCTTATTTTGTGAACTAATGGTGAGGCTTTTTGCCTCACCATCGTTATTTAATAAGGGAATTTTTAGATGAACGAGAACCAAAGCAAAGAGACTACACTTCATTTTCTGGACTACTGGCGTGTTATTCGTTCTCGTAAGGAAATCGTTCTTGCGGTTCTTTTCCTCGTGGTAATTACCGGCACTGTATATACGTTCACATTGCCTAAAATTTATGCTGCAGAAGCCAGGATTGAAGTAAACAATGATAATGTGAATCTGGACCCATTCAGTTACTCTCCGATGGATGGGTCAAGATATGATCCTTATTTTCTGAGAACCCAGTATGAAATCATAAAATCAAAACCGATCTTATATGAGGTGATCAACCGATTGAATCTTCAGGAGGCCTGGGGAAAAGATGGCCAGAATGTTCCCAAAGAAAAAGCATATAAGATTCTCTTTTCCAGTTTGGATGTCGCCCAGTCTCGCGATACCAGTTTGATAGCTCTTCGTGCAAGACGTCAGGATCCCAGAGAGGCAATGAGAATTGCTAATACACTTGCGGATGTTTATCGGGATCAACGATTGGATCTTAAATATAAAGAAATGACGCGTTCGATAGATGCATTGCGTCGTGAATTGGAAAATCAGCAGGAAAAAGTTGATACTGCGGAGCAGCAGGTGGAAGAGCTTCGCGAAAAACTAGGCATTACAGTGTTGTCTGAAGGGGTCGATGGTGGTTCGGCCAGCATTGAAAAATTACGCTTGCAGCAATTGGAGGGTGATCGCGTTTCTGCTCGAGTGGATATGTTGGTCCAGAAAGCCCGTTATGAGCAGTTAGAGGCGATGAGTAATGATGACCTGCTGACTGCTTCTGCATATTTGGCTTCAGATCCTTTTGTAGAGTCTATGCGGACGGAAATCAAGAATCTGGATGTTCAACTGAGTTCGTTATTGGAGAATTATGGAGTAAATCATCCAGAGGTAAAGCAGGCAAAAGCTGCCAGAGATGAGCTGATGGGAAAGCTGGCTCAGGCCCTGGATGGAATTAAAAAAGGAGTAAAGGCGCAGTACGTCATCTCGAAGTCCAAGTTTGATGCTTTGGAGGAAGAGTTGCGTGGTGCTCAAAGTGAAGACCGGCAGTCTCAGCGTGAGAAACTTCTTCCATTTAATAAGGCTCAGCGAGAGCTGGATCTCCAGCGATCTTTGTTGGATGCGCTTAAGGCTCGTCTTGCTCAAGAGGGAATCACTCTGAAGGTTCCTCGTACTCCGGTTGAGATTGTTGATGCCGCGGAGGAATCCAATCGTCCAGTCAGTCCGAATTTGTTTCTCAATATGCTGTTGAGTATTTTTGTCGGGCTGGGGGCTGGTGTAGGTCTGGCATATTTTATTGAGTACCTTGATACATCAATTAAGACCGCTGATGATGTGGAACGTTGGGTTGACCTTCCGGTGCTTGGGTTGATTCCGCAAAAAGTTCGCCCTCTGATTGAAGAAGGTCCAGATAGTGATCATGCTGAAGGATATCGGGTTCTCAGAACCAATATGTCTTTTACAGATGCAGGCGGACCGACCAAAGGTGCGTTTGCTGTTCTTAGTGGGGGTGCAGGGGAAGGAAAATCAACAACAGCCTTTAATTTAGCCTATGTTTGCGCTCAGCAGGGTGAAAAGGTGCTGTTGGTTGATGCCGACCTTCGCCGCCCGGTTCAGCACACGATTCTGGGGGTTTCCAACCGGTTTGGATTAACAAATGTTTTACTCCGAGATGTTCCTGTTGAAGAGACGATTAAAACAACAAGTGTGCCAAACCTTCACTTCCTTCCCAGTGGGCGTTTGCCAAGGACGTCCTTGGGGGTGCTCGATCCCAAGCGAATTGGTGAGCTGGTCAGCAGTCTGAAGTCAAAATATGATGTTGTGATTTTTGACACTCCGCCGTTGGTTGGTATTAGTGATTCAGCTGTGATTGCGAAAGAAGTCGATGGAATTATTATGGTTGTTCAATACCGCAAATATCCTCGTGATATGATTATTCGTGCGAAACAGATGCTTGATACTCTCGGCGTTGAGCAGGTGGGAGTGGTCTTGAATAACATCAATATTATGCGTGATGATTATTACTATTATTATCATTCATATTATTCGAATTATTATTATTACCGCTCGGACGAGTCATTGCCTGCAGGTTCTCCTGAGCATTCCGAATCCTAATTTAGTTCAAGGAGAGTTAATGAGAAAAGTCGGTGTTTTTATCGTTTTGCTGTGTATTAGTGCTATTACTGGCTGTGTTGGTCCGGTTTCGGTTGACGTGCCTGTTGAAGCGCCTGTTGAGGGGGTCGTTGGGCTCTATAATTTAAATCCTCTTGATCCTCTGTATATTTCTTTCCTGGGAATTCCAGAGGAGAAAGCCATCGAGACGGTGATTGATGAGTATGGACAGATTACGTTGCCTTATATTGAAGAACCGGTGCAGGCTTCCGGGCGCACAATTTCAGAATTGGAGCGTGAGGTGCAGCGTATTTATATTGATGGTGGAATTTACCGGAATATCACCGTGAATATTCAAACTTCTGCAAAATCATACTACATGGAGGGGGAGGTTGCTCGCCCTCAGGAATATCCTCTGAGTCGCCGGATTACTCTCTTACAGGCGATTGCTGCTGCTGGCGGTTATACAGAATATGCGGATAAAAAAGATGTTCTGATTACTCGGAATGGCGAAATTATCAAGGTGAACGCCAAGGAGCTTGAGAAAAATCCGGAAAGGGACATTCCCATTGAGGCCGGAGACCGGATTAAAGTGGATCGTTCGTTTTATTAATGTTTAGGTTGGTCTGGAGGCGTTAGATGTTCTAACGCCTTATTTTTAACTTCTTCGGTATCTTTTTGTTTGAAGCGATGGGTCCAGCTTGAAACGGATATTATGAATTTCCGGCAGGGACCGAACCTGATTGATCTTTTTCAGAATGGGTTGCAATGGCAGGCGGCGAACTTCTGTGAGCCAGCCCGGATGGTCAACGTTTACAATAAGGGTTGCGTTCTGTATTCCCTCAGGTGAGGTATGCTTGGCAATCTGACTTCCGGCAGCAATGCGCCAGTATTCTTCCATTTTTTCAGGAAGCAGGTCTTGTGGCTCTTCTTCTTTAAGAATGTCCGATAAAATCGATTCTATTTGGCGTTCTTTTCTGTTTTTGGATGGCGGGAACGGATCAGAAATGTGAAATCTTTCCCGCATAAGAAGCCATTTGGCATGCACTTTTTTCTGATTCTTCATTATTTTATGTTCTGTCAGTGGCCTTTTTTGCAGGATCGTCTACAATCTCTGCATATTCAGAACAATGCCGAGCATGATAGATTTTCTCCAGCAAAATATGATATTCGCGGTGTCGATGACTGTGTTGTTGCTGTGCTCTGCTTTATTTTCAGGCACAGAGACAGCTCTTTTTTCTCTTACTCCTGAAAATGCTCGTCGTTTAAGTTCGCATCGCCAGGCGGGATACTTAGTTGAAATTCTTCGTCGGAATCCATCGGACCTGCTGTCAGCCATTCTTTTTGGGAATCTAATCGTAAATATTCTTTTCTTTTGTACAGGAGCAGCCGCGGCTGGACAATGGGGTGGCCAGCATGGAGCTTGGGGAGAAGCGGTTGGTGGTGTTGTCGTTTTGCTTCTGGTCATTTTTTTAGGAGAAATTGTTCCCAAAGCGATCGGAGTGAGCCATCCGATAATGATTTTAGGCGTAACGGGAGCTTTCCTTGTGGCGTGGTTTAAGGTCAGTCGACCGTTTCGCATACTCATTGATCGTATTTTGCGCCTGTTTCGATTGGGAGGGGCTCTGCCTGTTGCAGAAGCCGGGCTGACAACCGAAGAATTTAAAGAATTATTGGATGCAGTTAGACATGAACCAGGTTTTGGTGTGCGTGAAAAGGTGATCCTGGAGGACATCGTGAACCTGCCGGATATCCGAGTTCGTGAAATTATGATTCCTAGAGTTCAGCTGTTCAGTAAGGATGAGTCCTCGTCTAAAGAGGAAATTCTCAGGGAAGCAAGATCCGGTGAGTACAGTCACGTTTTTGTGTATAAGGATCAGGATGATGATTTGCTTGGGTATGTGAAAATTCGGGAGCTGTATTTTTGCCAGGATCAAAAAGGCTTGGAAGCTTTGATTCACCCGTTGATGTTTGTTCCTGAAACCAAACGTGCAGACCAGCTGCTGAAAGAAATGCTGGATGGAGGATGGCCACTGGCTGCTGTCGTTGATGAGTATGGAGGGTTGGCAGGTATGTTGACCTTGGAGGATCTGTTTGCAGAGGTGGTCGGAGATTTCGAGCCGGCCGATGATGCTGTTTTACAATTAGATAGAAATACCTACAGACTGGATGGGCAGCTTCCGATTCGGGCATGGAAAGAATTATTAACCGGGATTCTTCCCGGACAGGATGTTCAGGCCTTGGCCTTTGATACTCTGGGAGGCTTTGTTATTTCTCTGCTGGGTCGGATGCCCCGGTGTGGTGATGTCGTTTTTGTGAGAAACCTTAGGTTGACTGTTGAGACGATGCAGCATCGGCGAATACAGACCGTCCTGCTGCATTTGAATCCACCGGAGGCATTGGAATGAGTGGGTGGATTGTTTCAATATGCATGCTTGTGTTGTATCTTGCTGGGTCTGCATTTTTCTCTGGTGTGGAGACCGGAGGTTATCTTCTGAATCGCCTTCGTCTGCGTCGCCGGGTTCGTTTGGGAGATAAAAGTGCAAAACGACTGCATCATGGACTGAGTGATGCCCATCGTTTTATTTTTACCGTATTAATCGGAAACAATCTGGCTATTTATCTTTTATCTCGCGATGTGACCCGACTTTACTCAGATCGCGGGGGGATGGATGAGGGCCTTCTGTTCGGAGTTCTTCCTTGGAATGCAGAGACGGCAGCCACGTTGACGCTGTTGTTGCCTCTTTTTATTTTCGGTGAATTGTTGCCGAAGAATTGGTTTCATCGCCATGCTGATACGTTGATGTACCGTTGCTCTTGGTTATTGCTGTTTTTTGAAAAGGTGTTTTTTCCCCTGACTGTTTTGCTGAAGCGGTTGTCTGCATTGGTGAGTGGCCGTGATTCAGACCAGCAGATATTTAGCGGAGTTTCGTTATCGTTGCAGGGGTTGCAGGAATATTTTAGAGGCGAATCCTGTAATGATTTACTCAGCTCTCATCAGCATGGAATGATCAACAATCTGGTTTCTCTGCGGAGGATTCCTGTACGCAATCTAATGATACCTGTTTCTCAGATTGTTTGTCAGTCAGATCAGGTTTCTGTCGCAGAAATTCTGGAAGTTATGAGGGAACGGGATTGCGAGCAGGTGGTTTTATATAGGGGGGGAGTTCGGCAGGTGGTTGGTTATGTGACCATTTTCGATCTGATGGCGCCGGAAGTTAATTCTTTGGAGCCGGTTGCTTCTCATGTGAGAAAGATGGTGCGGTTTGCGTCTACTCTTCCTGCAAACCGGGCTTTGCGTCGGTTGCGGCAGGCTCCCGGAACTCCGGCTGTGATTCTGGATCGTTCTTCAAAAGCAGTTGGAGTGCTTCACTTGAAGGATCTTGCGGCGTATATCGTTTCTGAAGCCTGAAAAATCGGTCGTGATGCAGAGAGGTATTGCGGTCATCTGAATGGATTGCTATATTTAGCGGTTTTGAGGGGTTTGTAGCCCTGTATATTGTATTTCGGGGAAAAATGGCTGATAATAAAAAAAAACATGTCTACGATGAGAGTAAGATCAAAACACTCTCGTCTTTGGAGCACATTCGCGCCCGGACCGGTATGTACATTGGTCGAACCGGGAACGGAAATCACTACGACGATGGGATTTATGTCCTTCTGAAAGAGGTGATCGACAACGCCATTGATGAGTTCATCATGGGCCATGGCAAAAAGGTCGAGATTACATTGGAAGAGGATACAGTTTCGGTGCGTGACTACGGGCGGGGGATTCCGCTCGGGAAACTGGTGGAATGCGTTTCTCGGATTAACACGGGTGCAAAATACAATGATGACGTTTTTCAGTTCAGTGTTGGACTGAACGGAGTCGGCACCAAAGCTGTGAATGCTCTGTCCACTTATTTTGTGGCTCGAGCGCATCGTGATGGGAAATTTGCTGAGGCTCGGTTTGTGCGAGGGATCCTTGACGGCGAAGACCAGGGATCCGCGAAAAATGAAGAAAACGGAACGTATATCAGTTTCTCTCCTGATCCGGAGATCTTCAGGAATTTCAAATTTCGCGAAGATCACATCAACCGTCGGCTGCGTTTTTATTCATACCTGAACGCTGGTCTGGTTATTGTTTTCAATGGAAAAAGAGTGGTGTCCCAAGGCGGGCTTCTTGATCTGATCCGCGATGAAAGCGAGTTTGAGAAAATCTATCCGCCATTTCATTATCGCGATAAAATGCTGGAGTTTGCGTTTACCCATACGAACCGCTTCAGTGAAGACTACTACTCTTTTGTCAACGGACAGTTCACCAGTGACGGGGGAACGCATCTCAGCGCCTTCCGGGAAGGTCTTCTGAAGGGAATCAACGAATACGCCAGCGCCAAGTTTGACGGCAATGATGTTCGTGAAGGTATTCTGGGCGCGGTGGCTATTCGGCTGAAAGAGCCGATATTTGAGTCGCAGACCAAAAATAAGCTGGGAAATACAGAGATACGTTCCGATATCGTTGCCAGCGTGAAAAAAGCCGTCGTTGAGTTGCTGCATCGCAATAAACCGTCTGCAGAAAAACTCATTGATAAAATTAAAGAGAGCCAGAAACTTCGGAAAGAACTCAACTCGGTTAAAAAGCTGGCCCGGGAACGTTCCAAGGCTGTATCGATTCGTGTGCCGCAGCTCAAAGACTGCAAAAAGCATTTTAATAAATCCAAGGGAAACCACGATGATACGATGATATTTATCACCGAGGGACAGTCCGCCGCAGGGTCTTTGGTCAGTTGCCGGGATGTGAACACCCAGGCGATCTACACCCTTAAGGGTAAGCCGCTCAATGTGTGGGACCTCAAGCGTGATGCGATTTATAAAAACGTCGAAATTTATAACCTCATGCGTTCGCTTAATATCGAAGAGGATTCGAACTGCCTGCGCTATAATCACGTCGTTCTCGCGACGGATGCCGATGTGGACGGCTTGCATATTCGAAATCTGATGATTACCTTCTTTTTGCGCTTTTTCGAGTCGGTTGTGCGTGACGGCCACCTGCAGATTCTGGAAACGCCGCTGTTTCGGGTTCGAAACAAAAAGGATACGCTTTACTGCTACTCGGAAGCCGAACGCGATTCTGCAATGAAAAAGCTTGGGCGCAGTGCCGAGGTGACACGATTCAAAGGGCTGGGCGAAATATCGCCCAAGGAATTTGGTGCTTTCATCGGGCAGGACATGCGCCTGACTCCGGTGGTCGTTGATGAAGACCACTCCATTTCCGAGGTCTTGAGCTTCTACATGGGCAAAAATACACAGGAACGCCGTTCCTACATCATGGACAATCTTGTAGTGGACGAAGAAATTTTATGAGCAAGAATCAGGAACTCCTTTTCGACGATGAGTCCGTCGAAAAAAACGATGTGGAACCCGGACTTCAGGATGAGCACAATCCGTTGGAAACGGAACATGGCCCATTGCGCGAGCTGGTCGATTTCAACTTTCTTCAGTATGCCTCCTACGTCATCTGTGACCGGGCGATTCCGAATGTGGCTGATGGACTGAAGCCGGTTCAACGTCGCATCATGCATGCGCTGTATGAAAAGGATGACGGGCGCTTTATCAAAGTGGCCAATGTCGTTGGGCACACCATGCAGTATCATCCGCATGGAGATGCTTCTATCAATGATGCCCTGGTTTCTCTCACTAACCGCGGGGGCTACCTGATCGAGGGGCAGGGGAATTTTGGGAACATTTTCACTGGTGACCGGGCCGCTGCCGGTCGTTACATCGAATGCCGCCTGACCAAACTGGCAAGGGAAGAGCTTTTTAATAAAGAGCTGACCCGATTTCTGCCCAGTTATGACGGACGCAATCAGGAGCCAGTCACGCTGCCGTCCAAACTGCCGCTGCTGTTAATGCTTGGCGCCGACGGAATTGCTGTTGGACTTTCCACCTTCATTCTCACCTATAACTTCATTGAACTGCTTGAAGAGCAGGTTGAAATTCTGCGTGAGAAAAAACGGACTCCATACAAAGCCGATCCGATGCCGGACTTCCTGACCGGCGGCGTCATGGATGCGTCCGAGTATGAAAACGGAAACGGAAAAGTCAAAGTCCGGGCCAAAATTGAAGAACGCAAAGGCCGGCTTGTTATCACCGAATTGCCGTTTGGACAGACAACTGAAAAACTGACGGCTTCGATTGAGGATGCGGTTAAAAAGAAAAAAGTAGCCGTACGCGCGATCAACGATTACACCGCAGAAAACGTTGAAATCGAACTGGTTCTTTCGCAGGGAGCGAAACCTGAGAAGGTTGAAAAGGCCCTCTATGCATTTACCAACTGCGAAGTATCCGCGTCGAGCCGCATTGTCGTTATCCGTGATAATCGTCCGGTCGAAATGACCGTGGATGAAATCCTGCATCTCAACACGCAGCAGCTTCTGTGGGTTCTGGAGGGCGAACTCAACCTTCGGCGCGACAAACTGCTCGATGCATTCCACACCAAAACGCTGGTGCAGATTTTTGTCGAGAACCGTATCTATAAGAAAATCGAGCAGTGCAAAACCGGCGAAGCCGTTCGTAAAGCGATTAGGGAAGGGTTGGAGCCGTTTAAAAAACAGTTAAAGCGGGCGATTGTTGAAGACGATATCGATATGCTGCTGGGTATACCGATTAAGCGCATCTCGCTGTTTGATATCAATAAGAACAAGTCGGACCTGGATAAAATCCTAGAAGAGCTTGCTGAGGTGGAGAAAAACCTCCAGTCGCTCAATGGATATGCAATTCGCTACGTGAAGAATCTCATCAAAAAATATAAAGCGGAATATCCTCGTCGTACGCGGGTTTCCACCTTCAAAGAGATTGAAGTGCGAGCTCTGACTGCCACAGAGCTGACCATCGGCCACGATCCTGAAATTCAATTCGCAGGTTCCACTGTCAAAGGGGAAGAACTTCTACAGTGTTCTTCTCTGGATAAACTGATGTTTGTCTGGGGCGACGGGCGTTATCAGATGATGCCGCCGCCGGAAAAACTGTTTGTGGATGGGAATCTGTTGTATTGCTCCATTTTTGATCGCGATCGGGAAATGACCTGCATCTACACGCATCGAAAAGAGACCTACATTAAACGTTTCAAGTTCGGCGGAACCATCATGAACCGCGACTATCAGTTGGCGCCTGATGGATCAAAAATTCTGCTATTTATGGAGGGCTGTCCGGAAGAAATTTATGTGCGTTATCGTCCGGCCAAAGGACAGCGTATTCATCAGCAGATGTTTAAACCGGAAAACCTGCTCGTCAAAGGGGCCAAGGCCAAAGGCAACCGGTTGACCACGAAGTCGATTCAGTACATCGATACAAAACCCGGCCGCTGGTGGCGCGCTGATGAAGATACTCCGCAGGGAGTTCTTCTATAGGTTTCAAACCTTGGGAAATTCCATGCTGATTTTTCCGGCATCGGAAAAAAGAAAAAAGCGCTCCCGGTTACGGAGCGCTTTTTTCATTTGCAATGACTGGAGCTTTTTCAGAACTGCCAGTTCACAAACAGCATGGTCGGCAGAGATTCTTTCTGTGAGGCAATGTTGACCAATCCAATCTGCAGGCCGTCCAGAGTCTGGCACTGGTTGATCAGTCCAAGCTGGAACCCACGGGCATCGCGTACGCCGTTGTAGATTCCGAATTGTGCTCCGGTCATGTCATTATAGGTAATATTGACGAGGCCAACGTGCAGCCCGCAAAAGCTTTCTGTGTAATTGTAGAGCCCGACCATCACACCTTTGGAATCGTAAGCGACATTCACCAGTCCGCCCTGTACGCCGCGCAGGGTGCTGGCCTGGTTAAACAGTCCGCCCTGGGCGCCGTTGCACTGGCCGTGTACAAAGTTGAAAGCGCTCCACCAGCTGATGAAAGGAATTCCCTGAAAACCTTTTACATCGCCATTGGCATGGTTGATGAGCCCGATACTGAGCCCTTCGGAGTTGCCTTTGCTCAGGTTGACTGCGCCGATGCCGACTCCGCGAAAAATATCATCCGTCTGATTGATCAGCCCGATATCAACGCCGGACACGTTGCGGTTTGCTCCGATAATGTTCAGGCGAAGCCCGGCAAAGTCACCGTCGTAGGGAACCAGTTGAACCGTCGGATAAAGCGCGAGCTGAAGCGGATAGTAGACTCCGCCGGTATCTTCAGAAAAAACGACTTCCTGTGCCGAGGCGAGACCGGTGCACATCAGGATAAAAGTGGACAGAACAGCAACTGTTTTTTTCATACGGTATTCCTTGGTTTGAGAACCTTCAATGCCCGCTCATCCGGGCGCTCTAGAAAAACTATCAAAATTCCGACTGATGGCAATCGCATTCTTAACAGCACCAGTAAGAGCGGACATGCGGATTTCCAATGGTTGGAAAATCTGCGGGAGATTTCAAGGGCTCAACTTTAGGGAATTGCTGCTGTAATACGGAAAAATAGAAGCTGTCATTTCCTGCCCGATGATTGTTTGCAAAAAGGGCGGCTCCGCCGGGAGACAGAATGGAATGGATGCTTTTGGAAAGGAAGGGCCATTCTTTCTCTACCGAAAAGGCGGTTCCTTTTTTCGGTGCCGCCGCGAAGACCGGTGGGTCGCAGATAATCAGGTCCCATTTGGGAAAACCGGACGGGTCAGAGTCCTGGCGACGTAACTGGCGCGCCAGCCATTTGCGGACGTCTTCCTGAATAAACTTTCCGCGCCCGCTTTCCGCCAGTCCGTTTGCTTCAAAATTCCGTTTTCCCCGGTCGAGGCAGCCCCCGGCAAGATCAACCGAAAAAACCACTTCCGCACCCGCTGCGGCTGCGGTGACTGAAAACGAACAGGTGAATGAGAAAAGGTTGGCAACCCGCTTGCCGGACGCGGCCGCGGCTACGCGGCGGCGCGACTCGCGCTGGTCGAGGAACAGGCCCGGATGCTGTGAATCGTTCAGCGAAATTTCGTACTTTAGCCCGTGCTCTGTCACAAAGAAAGATTCCGGAACCGGTTCGCCGAAAGCGACTGTATCCTTGAACAGTTTGCGACGGTGAGGATCGCGCACATTGGTGCGGACAATTCCTCCGCGGTATGGAAGTTTCCGAAGTTCGGGCTCCAGCCGCTTTAGGAGTTCGGCAGAGGAAATCGATTCGTCATAGCCGGTCACCAGCAGCCACTCGCCGTAGCGGTCAATCGAAAACGGCCCGCACTCGTCCCGGTGCACCAACCGGTATGCATCCGTCACCTTTTCCAATCCAGCCCGTTTCTCTATCGCATTTCCAAACATTGGAACCATAATATGGTTATGTTTAAATTTTTCCAAGGTTTGGAAAACTCATTTGTGCAAAACATCGCGCCGATTATTTACGAAAGAAACTATGACCAATAACGACACACTGCGCCGTCTACGCTATGCCCTGAACCGCAACGACCTGGCTATCGCCGAAATCACCTCAAAATCTGGCCGCAAAACGACCGAGGCTGAAGTTGCCGCCTGGCTGAAACTTGAAGATGAGCCGGGTTTCGCTGTGCTTCCCGATCAGGATCTTTGCAGCTTTCTGGATGGACTGATCATTGAAAAGCGCGGCCCGCATCCATCAGGAAACGTACCGGAGCCGGTCGAATACCTTTCCAACAACGAAATTCTCAAAAAGCTGCGGATCGCCTACAGCTTCAAATCCGACGATATGCTTGCTGTTTTCACAAAAGTCGACTTCGACGTTTCAAATGCTGAGCTTGGCTCTTTTTTTCGCAGCGCCGGTCATCCCAAATTTGCAAAATGTCCCGAACAGGTTCTCCGCAAATTCATCAAAGGCCTTAGCCTGTAACGGCCGTTTTCCAATCATTGGAAACTAAACGCAAAGACGCTGGGGTCGCAAACTGGGGTCGCAAAGCTTCGCAGAGGATTGCTTGGCGAAGCTCCGCGGTCTTTGCGATTCTGCGTTGAATATCAATGATGTGACACAGGCCGGAATTTGATGCGGTGCGGCTTGTCGGCGTCATCGCCGAGCAGGCGGCGGCGCTCTTCGTGGTAGGCCTCGTAGTTTCCTTCGAACCAGGTTACTTTACTGTCGCCTTCAAACGCCAGGATGTGCGTGGCGATGCGGTCGAGGAACCAGCGGTCATGGCTGACGACCACGGCGCAACCGCCGAAGCTTAAGAGCGCTTCTTCGAGCGCGCGCAGGGTGGTTACATCGAGGTCGTTGGTCGGTTCGTCGAGCAGCAGCAGGTTGCCGGCGCGCTGCAGCAGTTTGGCCAGATGCACGCGGTTGCGTTCTCCGCCGGACAGGATGCCGACCGGCTTCTGCTGTTCGCTGCCTTTAAAGTTGAATTTGCCGCAGTAGGCACGGCCGTTCATCCGTTTTCCGCCAAGGTCAACCCACTCGTTGCCGTTGCAGATTTCTTCATAGATCGTGTTGTCCGGATTCAGGTCATCGCGGCTCTGATCGACGTAGGACAGGTTGACGGTCGGGCCGATTTCGAGCGAGCCGCCGGTTGGTTCCTCCTGTCCGGTGATCATGCGGAAGAGGGTGGTTTTCCCCGCTCCGTTACCGCCGATCACGCCGACGATTCCGCCGGGCGGCAGGTCGAAGCTGACGTTTTCCATGATGACGCGTTCGCCGTAGTATTTGGTCAGTCCATTGGCGCGCACAACCAGATTTCCGAGCCGTTCGCCGGATGGAATCTGGATTTCGACGCTTTCTTCGCGGGTATCAATTTCCTGCGCAGCGAGCTTCTCGTAGTTTTTCAGACGGGCCTGGCTTTTTGCGCGGCGGCCGGACGGGTTGGCGCGCACCCATTCGAGCTCGCGCGCCAGCACTTTGCTGCGCGAGGCGGCCTGCTTGTTCTGCATGGCGAGCATCGCCTGTTTCTGTTCCAGCCACGCTTCATAGTTGCCTTTGTAGGGGAAGGTGCGGCCCGCATCGAGTTCAAGAACCCATTCGGTGACGTTATTAAGGAAGTAACGGTCATGGGTAATCACAATCAGCGTGCCCGTGAAGCGCACCAGATATTCCTCCAGCCACGCGACCGACTCTGCGTCGAGATGGTTGGTCGGCTCGTCGAGCAGCAGCACATCCGGATTGGAAATCAGCAGGCGGCACAGCGCCACGCGGCGCTTTTCACCGCCGGACAGCTTGTCGGCCTGTGCGTCACCCGGCGGCAGACGCAGGGCATCCATTGCCATTTCCACCTTGTTGTCGAGGTTCCACAGATCCTGTGTGTCGATCACATCCTGCAGTTTGGCGACTTCATCGTTTAACGCCTCGGATTCCTCGTCGGACACATCGCCGGAAAGAAGCTCCCAGATTTCGTCGTAGCGATCGAGCATCGCCTGCGCTTCAGCGACTCCTTCCATGACATTGCCCATCACGGTTTTTGAATTGTCGAGCTGCGGTTCCTGTTCGAGGTAGCCGATACGTGCACGCTTAGCGATTTGTACTTCGCCCATGTAGTCGGTATCCACGCCCGCCATAATGCGCAGCAGGCTTGATTTACCCGAGCCGTTGCTTCCGATCACTCCGATCTTGGCGCCGAAGAAAAAGGCGAGGGTCACGTCGTCGAGCACCGTCTTGCTGTCGTGCTGTTTGGTCAGATTCTGCAGGTTGTAAACGTATTCGCCGGCCATAAGTACTGTTCCTTTAAAATTTGAGAGGGGACGGTATCGAAAAGCCACGTTTAAATCTAACGGTATTTCGAATTTTTAACGGAAAAGAGCATGTTATAGAACTCATTCAGGGAGGGGCATGACCCCGACAGGAGCAGGCGCGGGAGCCGGGACGCTATTTTTAATTTGAAATGCCGCACGTGGAGCATGTCCGTCGCACGCGGGGTTTAGAGCCGTTTGGCGGATACGGGGGTGTTCAAAGTTCGCATCGCACAGAATGCGATTATCCAGGATGTACTGATTATTTGTTTACATTTATAAATTGCAGAGAAGTTTTGCTGGCATGAAAGATATCGTGTTGTTTGAGGGCGTGGGCTTGGGTTATATTTGACAGAGTATATAAACGGTGCTGCCGGGTGATGGTTGATCGGTTTGCTGGTTACGGGAGGATCTAGTCCTGCTTTGGATGGCCATATTTTCTTGAAATCTGCATGGGATGCCTGTGCAGAAAAGATATGAATGCTGAAAGGGATTTTTTGTGAAAATTCATGAATTGCTGCGGATGCTGTTGTGGCCTGCTGTTGTTGTGTGTGCTGTTCTGGTCGGAATTACGTTCTTTACCCAGTTCATCGAGGGGCGCTCGGCTGTTTTAGATTATTTTCTGGGAATTGTTGATTTAAGAGATGAGCGTACGTTCGGAACCTGGTTTGAAGGTTGTCTTTTCATTCTGACCGGAGTCTCATTTTTTCTGGTGAGTCGACATCCAGATCTGCCCTTGTTTGGCAGCATCTTTTTCGTGTTGTCTGCATTGGCGTTCTGTTTTCTCTCTGCAGACGAATCGATGTCGCTTCATGAATTTTTTGGGTATGAATTCGAGCAGTTGACCGGGAATGTTGATGGTACCCGGTTGGCGGAGCGAGGGTACTCATGGGTTATGCTGTATGCTCCGGCAGCCATTCTAATGCTTGGAATCATGCACCGGTTCTATAAAACCTTGTGCCGGCGAGTGCGCCCGGCAGCGCATGTTTTGTTTGCGGGGGCATGGATTGGAATTACTGCTGTTATGCTGATGGAAAATGCGGAGAGCTGGTCGGTTCTGATCGGTGCAGACTGGCCTTATCTGACCTGTTTTGAAGAGCTGTTCGAGCTGGCCGCTTTGCTCCTGTTCCTTTCAGCGAACCTTTTTATTGCTGAAGAGAACGATCTTTAGACTGTTTCATTCGTCTTGAGATCATCAGGACAAGCCCCCCGGTTCCCAGAAGAGCAACCACTGCCGGCTCTGGAACACCATCCGGCGAGAATGTGTCCGATGTGGCTCCAAGCTCGGAAAATGTCAGCGTGGAGTCAGTTCCTCCGTTCACGCCGTTCAGGTCCATGTTTAAGCTGTTGTTCTGCGTGGCGGTAGCCATTACATAATTGATTGGCGTGCTCTGATCGATGCTGATGCCGTTGGAGCTGAGAACCGAGACGATATCGTTAAAGTTAAAGCTGAAGCTGATGAATGCGTCTGTACTTCCTCCTCCATCGACATCATAACTTGATGCATTTGGGTCAATTTCAGCGCCGATCAGTGTGAAATAGTAATTTACTCCGATAACCTCATCAAAAGTAAGTGTTGGAGGAGATACGATTGTTGTTGTGCTTGGTCCGGTATTGGCCCCGTTTCCGGGGAACCAGATGGCCAGCTGTCCGGTTCCGTTCGGGTTGTTATCTATGCCAAGAAACAGATCCAGGGCTCCGTCCAGGTTTGCATCCATTCCAACAAAGAGGTTGTAGTCGAAATCCATCTTCGATTCATTTTTTACGGAGTTGATACGGGCGCGAAAGGCGATTGTTCCATCTGTCAGGTCGGCTGTCCCGGCATCGTCAAACTGGGTATAAAATGCAGCATGATTTTCGTCTCCGACCAGATCTCCGGAAACGAGGCCGGTCTGCTGATCCGCAAATGCGTCCGGAGTGTTTGTTCCGTAGGTGACAGGAACCCAGTAGGTAGTATCGGAGGTGATGGATAAATCACCAAAGCTTTGTGTGCACATCACTATAATGGTTAGCAGAAGATGTTTTATTAATTTCATATCGCTCATCAATAGAATTGTATTTAAATGTAATTAAATTAGTTTTGTTTTTTTTGCGTGAGCGAGGTCAAACGAAATTTTTGAAAATTCTTTCTCAGAAATAATATTTATTTCTCGAGAGTGCGAATGAGCGTTTGCACCGATTTTTGCCAGCTCAGCCGGTTATGGTAGTCATCAAATGCGTTGATAGACAATGCGCGATATTTTTCGGGGCTTTGGAAATGCTCAGAGATTCGATTTGCATATGCGTCCACATCTTCAACATTCACGCAGTATCCGTTGATTCCGTCGTGCACCGCAGTCGGAATACCGCCGGTATTTGAGGCAATAGCCGGCAGGGCAAAACTGTTGGCTTCCGGGAAAATGTGACCAAAGCATTCTGCCCGACAGGGTTGGAGCAGGAAATGAGCATTGCGGTAGAGCTGTTTCATTTTTTCCAGTTCATCCGGTTTGTTCAGAGATAGAAATCCGGCGCAATGTACAAACTCGGGAATCGAATCCATGTGTTTGCCTGGATCTGTTCCGAGAAAGGTGATTTCGACGGAGATTCCGGAGGAACGCAGTTTTTCGACGACTCGGATTGCTGTATCGCCGCCTTTGCGGGTCCATTCTACACCGGCAAAGAGGAGGCGGCATGGGCCGTCGAATCGTTTGGATTCAACGAGATTTTCGGCCTCGTTTCGTGTCATTCCGGAGGTGAAGTTGGCTCCATAAGGGATTGTTTTTACTTTGTCGGGGTTCGCTCCGTAGAGCCGGATGGCGTTCTGGCTCGCCCAGTCAGAGGCAAACACCAGTAAGTCGCAATTTTCAACCGCGGCGCGATCCATTTGTTCCATGGCCCTGCGGGTGCGGCTGCACAGGTTGCTGAACGTTTGGTAATAATCAAAAATTCCTCCGTACAGCGTATCCGTCCACAGAGCAACTTTGCGGTCTGTATGCAGGTAAGCCGCGTGTTTGGTTTCATTGCACAGCACAACGTCTACATCGCTGTATTTGAGTTTGCGGGCCATTTGGCGTCCGTAATTGCGACTTAAAGACGGTTCTGCCCATCCGTAATACAGCCTGCTGCAGATCCTTTGATAGCCCGCAATTCGAGCTGCCGCTATCGGTGAACAGAGATTGCGAAGCGGGCCGAGCTGCTCGATGGAGCCGGTTTCCGCTTCGAGGCTGAGCGCAATGTTTTCTGCGGCAGTATGGAGTCCGAATGTCCCGGGGCGGGTTTCCCCCTGATGCAGAAAGTTGCGATGATGTCCAAACGCCAGTTTCATGATGCAAGGCTTTCTGCGCTGCTGGATGTATCGCGCCAGATCGATGAACGGTTCTTCTGGATCACCCGTCTTGCGTCCTGATAGACCACCGAGTCGAGTGCCAGTTGAAAAAGCAGCAGCGGCAGCTGGGTCAGTTTTTTGGTCGTGGTGCTGTGTTTCCAGCGGCTGATACGTGTTCTGATCACAATGCGGTAGTGGCGTTTTGTGTCGCTTTCTTTCACTTTTCGGTCGACCAGTTCGGTGGACCAGTGCGGGTTTTCTTTTGTAAGGCGCATGATGACATCGCCGGCATCTTCGCCTTTCTGTATTTGCGATTTGAGGAAAGTCCAGTGCCATTCATGGATCATGTATCCGCTGATCTGTCGACGCTGGGTGGCATAAATGTCGTATGGACGGGTGTAGGCCTCGAACAGGTGATAGGCTGCATGAGCGGAAGCTACGCGCCGTTCCGGATCATCCGGTTCAGTCAAAAAATTAGTGACAGCCATTTTTTTAACGAATCCGTCGTCCTGAATGATTTCGTGCGGAAGCAGGAAGTGGCGCATGAAATCGCCGCGGGCGATGTACAGCTGTCCGAAAATCTGTCCCGGGGCATTTTGGTTGATGTAGGATGTGCGCATCGAAATGCGGTCGAACAGGTTCTGCCTTTTTTTGAAAGCGACATGTTTTACCGGTCGATCGCTGGCGATGAATGCATCGGGTTTGGCTTCCAGGGCATCGATCATGCTTTGAATCACATCGGTGGTAATGAAGCTGATGTCTGCATCAATAAAAAAGAAGTAGTCGGTTTCCGGATGTCCAAAGTTATGAACCGTATGGTTGATCACATTGTTTTTGCCGGGAGTTTCTGTTTCAAAAACCTCAAGGCGAAGTCGGGAAGGGTTCTCTGTTTTTTCAAGAAAGGCATCGATGGTTTCCTGTGCAACCTGAGCCGTTCTGTCGGTGCAGTTGTTTGCCACGCAGATAAACTCCACATCAATATCCGAGCTGAAAACAGACTGAGCAAACAGGCTTCTCAGGGTGGTCGGGATGATCTCCTGCTCATTGCGTGCAGCCATGCCGAAACAGATTCTCATTGGATATGCACCTCCGGTGGGTCTTCATCAAACGAACGTTTTTTCCATACTAAAGCGGCCGAATAATGCGGGTCAATTTCCAAAGACTGGAAACCCCAGTTCGCATCTGTATCTGCCGCGGGTATTCCGGAGCGGTATGGAAGCGGAACGCAAAATGAGCGAAGTTCTCTGAAAATGCCTTCCCCTCGGGCTTTAACATACGCTTCTTTCAGGGCCCAGATGTCAAAAAATCCGGTTTGAGGGTCTTCCAAACCTTGGAAAAACTCTTTTTCCGCTGGGGCAAACCAGCGTTTGGCAATGGCCGTCATCGGAACTCCATCCCGACGGAACTCAATATCCACGCCGACGGCCCGGTCGGCCGCGATGGCGATCAGCAGCCGATCGCGGGAGTGCGACACATTAAACTCCAGTTCTCTGTTCGGAAGATAGGGTTTCCCCAGTGCGTTGCGATTGAAAACAATGGCGGCAGGATCGCGGCTGAGCATTTCGGACAGGGTTCGGCGCAGCATTCCTCGGCAGAGGATGTAGCGTTCCTGATCTGCGGCGTTTATGAACCTGGCTGCGCGCTCATGCTCTGAGCTGGTTAAGATATCGCGACATGCAGGAACCTGGTCCCGGTGTTCAGGAATCCGGAGGCTCCAAAGAGTAATGGAATTTGCTTTTTTCATTGATTTAAAGGCGTTTTATAGCATGGGTCTGTGTTGTATGCGAGTTTCCTGACCTTCTGAATTCCGGGGGCGAATAAAGCCTGGTTTTCTCGTTTTTCTGTCAGGTTGAACGGGCCAAGCCCGCAGGACCGACTTGGTTTTGTTGTGGCCAATTGCGGCGCTCTGGTGCTGTGGGCCGCGCAGAGTTTTTTAAATGCAGGTGAAAACCCGGAACTGCGCGATTCGGTCTGAGTAAAGCGGTCGGATCTGATGAAGACTGGGATGTTTTTTGATGCTCGGAAAGTGGAGAACGGCAAGAAAGAACTTGAACGAAGCTGTGAAATCACAATAATGAATATTTCTTCAGGGCAGGGTGAAATTCCCGACCGGCGGTTACAGCCCGCGAGCCGAAAGGCAGATGCAGTGCAATTCTGCGGCCGACAGTTACAGTCTGGATGAGAGAAGAACAAAGCAAAAGCCGTTTGCCCTGAAGACGTATGTTTTCAGGGCTTTTGCGTGTATAGAAGGAACGATGATGAGCAACAAGCTGTTTGATCCGGTCGAGGACGTGCTCGACGCGCTGCGACGCGGCGAAATGATTGTGGTGACGGACGATGAGGATCGGGAGAATGAAGGCGATGTGATTTGCGCCGCCGAATTCTGTACGCCGGAGCAGATTAATTTCATGATTACCCACGCACGAGGGCTGGTTTGCGTTCCGATTACTCAGGAACGTGCCTCCCACTTAGGATTGGCGCGCATGAATATCTCCCACGAAGGTGACAAGTTTCAGACGGCCTTCACGGTGTCCGTCGATGCAGTCGGCAGTACGACCGGTATCAGCGCTGCGGAACGCGCCCAAACCATTCATGCAATTATTGATGAAAAAACCAGCCCGGAGGGGTTGCTTTGCCCCGGACATGTTTTTCCTCTGATTGCCATGCCCGGAGGAGTTCTGGAGCGTGCCGGCCACACCGAAGCAACCGTGGACCTGGCCAAAATGGCAGGTCTGAAGCCGGCCGGCGTCATCTGTGAGATTACCAATGATGACGGATCGATGGCTCGTCTGCCGGAACTGGTGAGTTTTGCCAAAAAACATAAGCTTAAAATGACCTCTGTCGCGGAGATCACCAAATATCGTTATCTCAACGAAATTCTGGTCAATCGCGAGCGCTCGGTTGCCATGCCGACGGATGCAGGAGCTTTTCAGCTGCGCATTTACAGTTCCTTTGTGGATGATAAAGATCATCTCGCATTGTTTATGGGAGAGCCGACGGAAGAAAAGCCGTATCCGCTGGTTCGCGTGCACAGCGAATGCCTGACCGGCGATGTGTTCGGTTCGCAACGCTGCGACTGCGGAACCCAGCTGAAGCGTGCGATGGAAATGATTGCGGATTACGGCTACGGTGCGCTGGTTTACATGCGGCAGGAAGGCCGCGGCATCGGGCTGACCAAAAAGATTCATGCCTACGAACTTCAGGATCAGGGCCTCGACACTGTCGAGGCCAATGTGGAGCTCGGTTTTGCGCCCGATCTTCGCGATTACGGCATCGGTGCCCAGATTCTGCGGGATCTGGAGATGACGAATATTCGACTGCTCACCAACAACCCGGCGAAAATCGAGGGGCTGGATAAATACGGTATCGTTGTTCAGGAACGGGTTTCGATCACCTGTGCGGCAACTCCGCACAACGAACGTTATCTCAACACCAAGCGTGAAAAAATGAAACACATGCTTTAAGCTTCGGAGTATCAGTGATGGGTAAAGGATTTGAACAGTCGAATAATCTGGATGCGAGCGGGATGACGTTCGCGATCGTTGTCAGTCGTTTCAACGAGGAGCTGACGAGCCAGCTGGCGAACGATGCGCTCCAGTGTTTGAAAAAAAACGGCGCAGACGTTGCAGCCATTGGAACGTTTCAGGTGCCGGGCGCTTACGAAATTCCGGTGGTAGCCAATCAGCTGGCCGCTTCCGGAAAATATGATGCGCTGATTGTTCTCGGTGTTGTCGTTGAAGGTGAAACGCAGCACGCTCAAATGATTATCGATACGACCGGTCGGACCATTCTCGATATTTCCTGTCGTTACAATCTTCCCGTGATTAACGAGATCGTCGGTGTCCGTACCTGGGAGCAGGCGGTGGCCCGCTGTTCCAGCAGCGAAGAGAGCCGCGGCTGGTACGCTGCCGAGGCGGCCATTGAAACCGCCAAACTTATGAAAGCCATAAAGGAATCTAAATGAAAAAAATAACCGGACGCCGGCAGGCGCGCGAATGGGTGGTGCAGTTTCTCTTCCAGACGGAGTTTAATCCGGAAGAACTCGATCAGGCGCTGGAAGATTTTTGGAATGATGAAGAAAAAAAACCACTGGATCGGGACCGCAATTATGTGAACGAAGTCATTCGCGGCGTGTTGGATCAGCAGTTTAAGATTGATCGTACGCTGAAGCGCTATACGGACAACTGGGATGTGGAGCGTCTGGGGGCGCTCGACCGCACGGTTTTGCGTGTGGCGGTGTACGAAATGCTTTTCCGTGACGATGTGCCGCCGGTGGTTTCTATTAATGAAGCGATAGAAATTGCCAAAGCCTACAGTGGGCAGAAGTCGGCCCGGTTTGTGAACGGTGTGCTCGATCGGATTCAGAAGGAACTGAAACGGCCCTCGCGGACTCCAAATACTGACAATGGATGAGCATGAGCTATTTATGGAGCGCGCCCTGGTGCTCGCGCGGCGCGGTGAGGGATTGACCCGACCCAACCCTCCGGTCGGTGCCGTGCTGGTTGAAAACGGAAAAATCATTTCCGAGGGCTGGCACAAAAAGGCCGGCGGACCGCATGCAGAAGTGAACTGCCTGAAAAAAGTTTCAGGCATTGGAAAATCAGCGGTTCTGTATGTAACGCTGGAACCCTGTTCGACGATCGGTCGTACGCCGCCGTGCACGGATCTGATTCTGGAACGCGGTATTCGTCGCGTTGTAATCGGCTGCAAAGATCCCAATCCGTCTCACGCAGGCCGGGGAATCCGTAAGCTGCGCCGCGCCGGAGTGGACGTGGTTACGGGCGTCTGTCGCAAAGAGGCGCACGCCCTGATTGTTCCGTTTACTAAACGAATGCTGACGGGACTGCCGTTTGTGACGCTGAAGCTCGGCGTGACGCTGGACGGACGTATTGCCGACAGTTCCGGAACATCTCAATGGATTACCGGTCCGACGGCCCGCAAAAAGGTGCAGGAAATGCGCCGAAAAGTGGATGCTGTGATGGTTGGAGCGGGGACTGTGCGCGCTGATAATCCATCGCTGCTGCCGCGTCCGGCCAAAGGCCGTGCGCCGTGGCGGGTTGTGGTTGGTTCGGATATTTCTGAAAAATCGAAGGTGTTGACCGATGAGGCTGCTGCCCGGACCGTGATAGTCGATGGTTCGGTGAAAAAAGCGTTGCGCGCCCTCGCAAAGGAGCACGGTGTGATGCATGTGCTGTGCGAGGGTGGTGGTGAGCTGGCCGGGTCGCTGATTCGTGCGGGGCTGGTGGATGAATTTATGATTTTTATGGCGCCGTCTGTGCTGGGTGGATCCGGGTTTCCAATGTTTGGAAAAAAAGGATGGTCGCTGCCAAAAATGCCGCGTTGGGTTTTCCAAACCTTGGAAAAATGCGGGGATGATGTTTTGATACGGGCCGTGCCCGAGAAGGAGAAATAGTTATGTTTACAGGAATTGTTCGCACAGGCCGCATTGAGTCGATTGTGATGCAGGGCGAGGCTGGCCGCATTAAGGTGACGCCGGAACGTCCTTTTGAACAACCGGTTGATCTGGGTGACAGTATTGCGGTGAATGGAGCCTGTCTGACGGTGGCGGCCATTGAGGATGGTAGTTACTGCTTTGATGTGCTGGCGGAAACATTTGATAAAACCAATCTGGGAGAGAAAACCAGTGGTTCAATGGTGAATCTGGAGAGGGCTCTTGCGCTGGGAGATATGCTTGGGGGGCACATTGTGACGGGGCATGTCGATGGAACCGGACGAGTGAAAAATATTGAGCAGGTGGACCGCGATTGGAAATTTACCATCCAATGTGCACAGGAAATGCTTATGTTAATGGTTTACAAAGGATCGATTGCTCTTGATGGGATTTCTTTGACGGTTGCTGAGTTGCTGGATGACGGTTTCGTGGTTCATATTATTCCGCATACGATCGAGGAAACAGACATGTCGGAGTTTAAAATCGGTACAAAAGTGAATTTAGAGGCCGATATTCTGGGAAAACATGTTCAACGTATCCTTGAGTTCGGCGGGGGACAGGATTATCGTCTCAATTTTGAGAATATGCAAGTTTGAGAGAGAAATAAGGAAGGTTTGCCGGGATAATGAAAAAAATTCTGCTTGTAGATGATGAGGCAGCAATTCGCTCTATGTTGAGTGTGCTTCTAAAAACGGATACGCGTTCATTTGTGGAAGCACCCAACGGGACTGTGGCTCAGGAAATCTTGGCATCCGATTCTTTCGATTTGATTATCAGTGATGTGATTATGCCGGATTGTGACGGAATTGAACTGGTGATGGCTATTCGCCGTAAGCTGCCCGAGGTCCCGGTGATTATTATGTCCGGCGGGGGGCGGGTACACGCTTCTCATTATTTAAATTTAGCAGAAAAGCTGGGTGCGGCCCGGGTTTTTGAAAAGCCTTTTGATGCGACGGAGCTTCGCAGCACAGTTACCGAGCTTCTGGACGAAGCGGAGACGGTTCCGCAGACGTAGGATTAGGAAATTTTATGAACGACACAAATTTATTGAAACACTTTGAGGAAACAAGCGCCTTGTTGAATGGCCATTTTGAGCTTCGCTCGGGCCTGCATTCCAACCAGTTTTTCCAGTGCGCGCTGTTGCTTCAGTATCCCCGTATTGCCGGTGAAGTCTGCGCGGCATTGGTGGATAAAGTGAAGGAGGAACTGGGGCCGCTGGAAATCGATACCGTCATTGCTCCGGCTCTTGGCGGAATTTCAGTCGGGCATGAGGTGGGGCGTGCATTGGGGGTTCGGTTTATCTTTGCTGAAAAGAACGCCGACGGCGCGTTGATGATGCGACGGTTCAAGATTGAAAAAGGCGAACGGTTTCTGGTTGCTGAAGATGTGATTACCCGCGGTGGCCGTGTGCAGGAAACCGTTAATATTGTCAAAGAGCATGGCGGCGTTGTTCAAGCTGTTGGAGTTCTGGTGGACCGCAGTGGCGGGAAAGCACAGTTTGATGCTCCGTTGGTCAGTTTGCTGAGAATGGAGCCGGTTACGTGGGATCCCGCAGAGTGTCCGTTGTGTCAGGAAGGCCAGCCTCTGGTTCATCCCGGCAGCTGATCGGTTTCGCTTTAAGCAGTAAAGAGTTGAGTTAGTCCGTTTTTTTTGCAAAAAATCCGGGATGCTTATTCAACTGCAACAGGAGGCTGCCGATGGCCGCTGAGTCGACCAATCGTCGTTTTCTGAATCTGTTGAAGCCGCTGTGGCTTCCGGTTTCGGCAACCATTTTATGCCTGATTCTTCTTACGGCGGTAAATATGGTTACGCCGATGCTGATAGGCACGGTGTTCAGTCGGGTTTTTCCCGAGCGCAACTGGTCTTTGCTGTGGATGATTCTGGGCGGGCTGACCCTTCTGTTTTTGGTTCGGAACCTTCTTTTTTATCACAGCAAGTGCATCGCTGTACGTGTCGGGGAAGAGGTTTGCTTTAATCTTCGAACCCAGCTTTTTGATCGTATTCAGCAGAAAAGCCTGATTTTTACCCGCACGCAGAATCCAGGCAAGCTTTCCAGCAAGGTGATGAATGACTCCCTGAAGATTCAGGAGTTTATTCAGGGCGTAATGCCGAAGTTTATCCAGTCAGCTCTCTTGTTTGCAGGGGTGATGGTGATGATCTATGTGCTGAACTGGCAGTTGGCACTGGCTTCGACATTTGTTCTGCCGCTGCATGTGCTGACCTACCGTTATTTCGGCGAACGTATCAAGCAGGCCAGCCGCCGTTCCCGTGAATCCATTGATTTTGCTGCCGGCAACATCGTCGAGAGTCTGGTAGGTGTGGAGGTCGTAAAAGGATTCAGCGGCGAGGAGCGTGAAAGTCAGGCTTTTAAGGATGCGATTGCTTCGTCCCGTCGCAGTCAGGTGGAAAGCCTTCGGTATGTTGCTTTGCAGAAAGTCTGGGCGGATCTGCTGGTAGGAGCCGGAATGCTTGCGCTGATCGGATTCGGGGCCTGGCAGGTGATCGGAAAGCCGGAGGGCCAATCCATGCTGGCAGGTGATTTTATTGCATTTTTCTGGTATATCCGCTTGCTGTATCCAACCGTCATTGAACTGATGAGCAGCGGGGGAAAGCTTGCCGGTGCTCATGCCAGTGTTGAGCGCGCACTGGAACTGTTTGATGAAGTGCCACAGTCTGTGGACCGCAAAGCCGGCGGGTTGAGACCGAGTATGCGTGAAGACATTGTTTTTGAAAATGTTTCATTTGCGTTTAACCCTGAAGAGGAGGGGCTTGCTGTTATCAAAGGAGTTTCCTTTGCGGTTCGAAACGGGGACGTCTGTGCGATTACAGGTCCTTCCGGGGCCGGCAAAACCACGATGGTCAGCATGCTGCCGCTTCTGATTACTCCCGATAAGGGAACCATCCGTATTGGGGAGCACGATATCCTGTCGGTCGATCTTGCACATTTAAGGGATTCGATCGGTGTGGTATTTCAGGAATGTTTCCTGTTTAATACGACGATTATGGAAAATCTGCGCTATGCCCGACCCGACGTCCGGATTCGCCGAATCAAAGAAATCTGCCGCCAGACCGGCGCCGATGACTTTATTCGTCAACTTCCGCAGGGCTATGACAGTATTGTTGGTGAAAACGGGATTACACTTTCCCGTGGCCAGAAACAAATGATCACCTTGACGCGAGCAGTTATTAAAAATCCGGAAATACTGATTCTCGATGAAGCGACTGCTTCGCTGGATCCTTCTTTAGAATCATATGTGATTCCCACAATTCTGGATCTTATGAAAGGACGGACGACGCTTATGATCACGCACAATCCCAGACTGCTTGAACACGCTGATTGCGAACTGATTCTTGACGATGGGCAGGTCGCATCGTTTAATCAGCTGCGTAGACCGTCTGCACGACCATTTGGATCGAAAGCCGGAAAAACAGTGGCTGCAGCTCTCGTTGCCGGATGCATTGCTTTTGGGTTGCTGCCGCAAACCGCTCGCGGCGGAGAGATGATCAGCCGGCGCGTGCGACTCAGCTACATTGCTCCGGAGCGTTGTGTCCAAATGCTCCAGTTGTACGGGATTTCTATCGGGCAGGCAGGCAAGCCGGTGAATGCGAAAACGCTTCCTACAGTGGTTGCCCAGCCTTCCACTCCAGCTCATGATTTACTCCCTAAAATGGGGACCGGGTTTAAACCTACAGATTCGGATCCCATTGGAGATCTTTTAGTCTTTTATGATGAAGATAAGCCCGAGCAGTTCAGCCGGGTTCAGACGGTGATTCGCCGGGATATCGACCTTCCGGCCCGTCAGATTATGCTGGAAGCGATGGTGATGGAGATTTCCGAGGATTCGATTGACCGACTGGGAGTGGAATGGTCCCGGGATATTTCTTCAGGGGGGGACGTCGAATTTGGAGCGGGGCTGGGAGATATTACCGGCCAGTTAACAGTTAATGTGGATGATATTTTTTATGATTTCAATATGAAGCTTCGCGCACTGATCCGTGAAGGTGAGGCGGAAATTATTTCCCGGCCCAGTGTGCTGACGCTAAATAACCGCATGGCTTTCATCAACGTGTCCGATTTAGTGCCGGTTGCCCAATCAAAGTATCACGGTAATCAGGCAATCAGCACGGTGGATTTTAAAGATAAAGAGGTCGGTATCCAGCTGGCTATCCGTCCCCGGATTAATGAAGACGGTAAAGAGGTCAGTCTGCAGGTGAACGCAGTTGTTTCTGCCGTGGTTGCCGGAGAGGATGTCGAGGTTAAAAAGGATGATGATGTGGTTGCCAGCAGTCCGACCATTTCGGTTCGTGAGGTCAAAACCTATGCTCGCATTGCCAACAATACTCCATTTATTATCGGTGGACTGATCGCCAAAGATGATACTAGCACTCGCGACCGGGTGCCGGTTCTCGGGGCTATTCCGTATCTGGGGAAACTGTTTCGTTTCGAATCCATTACAGAAGTGAAGCGGGAAGTGATTATTGTCATTACGCCGTTTGTTCTTCCGGAGGCGGATGGCCTGCGGTCTGATCAGCAGATTGTGGGACGCAACCTGCCTCAGGATGAGGATCAATTCGATTCTATTGGTAACCGTCTGTTCCGAGATGCCTACCGCATTCGTGAAGAGGATGTGTATGATCTAGACTTCCTTGTTTCCAACGAAGAACTTATGCGTCTGCAAACGCTGGCCGATCAGGCTGCCTCCGGCAATTTGACAATGAAGGAGACATACCCTTACAGCCACTTTGTAAACGGAAAGATCCCGGGCGAGCAGGTCCTTGTTTATCGTCAGATCTATTCGGTCATTCGCCGGATTGGTTTGGATAAACAGGTCGATACAGATCATCTGATTTTCTTTAAAAAGACTCCTGACCAGTCAACGGGGTTTGATGTGGTGTTTCTCGGCAAATTCCTGCAGAAGGAGGCAGAGCGGATTTGGACGAAAAATCATCCGGATGAACGCTGTCCCGAGGATATCTGGGAGGCGCTTGGCGATCATGCGATCGCTCTGACCTATACCAACCGCAAAAAAGAAGCGGATGCCGCTGAGATTATGTTTGAGGAGGTGCCGGATGTTCAGATTGTTCCCTGCACAAGTCGGGAGGAATTTGATCGCTTGCTCTGGGACCTCAATCAGCCGGATGAGCAGGGGCGTGGGCGAGGGACTATTCTCCTGCACACGGAGCGGGATCTGCAGCGTGTGAAGCAGGCCATTGTGCTGCGTGAAGCCATCGACCTCAATGGAACCGGTGACACGATGACTCTTGCTAACTTCAGCACAGGTCGGTTGCTGTTGTTGCCGGATCGCGATGATAACCAGGTTGATTTGATCGGAGGGAACATAGCCCGTCTGTTCCTGACTACGGACCGTTATTATGACCTTCTTCGAGAATCTCTGCGCACCGATATGGATGCTTTGCGGAACGCACTTAACCTGTCACCGAAGTCGCAGGCGGCCCCTGCGAAACCAGCTCCAGCACCTAAGGCAGAACCGAAGCCTGTTCCCAAAGAGGACGCGAAGCCGGCCTCTTAGTCTCTGGCCGATATAAAGCGGTCGATAATTGTGAGCAGTTTTTTCAGCTTTTTCGGCTTGTGTTGGCGGTTGGTTGGCAGATTATTCCATTCATTTTTCAGTTGTCGCTTTCCGGTTCCGGGCGTATTCTCTCCGCTCATTTTTGTTCTAAAACCTAGAGGAATCCGAATTATGGCACATCCGCTTGAAGCCCTGCTGGCCCTTCAGCAGAAAGACCGCAAAATTGCAAAATTAGAGCGAGAGATTAATGATATTCCGGCGCGCAAAGCTGAAGTGGAAACCCAGCTCGATCAAGCCAAGGCAAAACTTGCAGCTGTTCGCGAAGAGCATGTAGGTGTCCAGTCCGATCTCAAACAGCTTGAGGTGGAAGCGGAAGCTCATAAAGAGAAGATTACCCGTTATAAACAGCAGCAGATGGAGGCCCAGAACAACGACCAGTACCGTGCTTTGCTGATCGAGGTGGCCAATGAAGAAAAAGCGGTTTCAGATCTGGAAGATCGCGAAATTCAATTGATGGAACAGCTTGAGCTTTCCAAAAAAGCGATTGATGAACGCGAAGCGGAAATGAAAGAGGAAGAAAACGGCATTCGTGACGAACAGGATATGCTGATGGAGCGCCTTGAAGAAGTTCAGGAAGATCTGGAAGCCCAAAAAGAAAAACGCGCTAAAATGGCTGCTGAAGTGGAACCGAGACTTCTTTCCCGCTATGAACGCATTTTGGCCAATAAACGCGATTTTGCTGTTGTCCGTGTTGAAAACGGACATTGTCGTGGTTGCAATATGAAACTGCCGCCGCAGGTGGTTAACGACGCCATTAATCCCGCCAAACTGGTTTCATGCAACTACTGCGGTCGATTGCTGATTAATATCTGATTCCACGACCGCTGATTATCACAAATCGGAAAACTGCAACCGCTTCCCGACAGGGTTTATAACGGTTGCAGTTTTTTTATGCCGCAGTGTCTTTGCGGTTGATTTTTCCTTCACCTAGAGGTTTCTCCAGTAGATTCTTGGAGCCTGTTTTCGGCACATTATACCCCGTAGTCAGGTAGCGTGTGTCTGGATTTGGTCTGCACCGATTATCTGTCGATATACTGGAGATCCAAGATGAATATAGTGAAGACAATGAGCCTGCTGGTGCCGATCGTGGCTGGATCAGCTTTTGCCGATAAGCCCAATATTCTTTTTATTTATGGCGATGACATCGGCTACGGCGATTTCGGGTGTTATGGCGCAGAGGGAGTGGATACTCCAAATATTGATCGGGTTGCAGAGCAGGGCGTTCGGTTCCTGTCCGGTTACTGCACTGCGGCAACCTGCACGCCGTCACGCTACTCACTGCTGACCGGAGAGTATGCGTTTCGCAATCAGTCCGCAAAAATCCTGCCGGGGAATGCTCCTCTGATCATTGATCCGGCCCGGCCGACCATTGCCGCTTTTCTGCGTGACAACGGATATGCCACTGCTCTGTCTGGTAAATGGCATCTGGGACTGGGCTCGGCAACTGAGCCGCTGGACTGGAATGGACAGATCAAACCCGGCCCGAAGGAAGTCGGTTTTGAGTATTCATTCCATATGGCAGCCACAGCCGACCGCGTTCCATCGGTCTATATTCGGGATGGCCGGATCGTCAACCTTGATCCGGCGGACCCGGTGCGGGTGAATTACAAAGGGAAGGTCGGAAATGACCCGACCGGAACCTCTCATCCTCAGCTCTTGCGGATGCAGGCCGACGAACAGCACTCCTGTACGATTGTCAACGGTATCAGCCGTATCGGGTATATGAGCGGCGGACATCAGGCGCGTTTCCGGGATGAAGATATGGCGGATACCTATCTGTCCGAAGCCATGCAGTTTATCCGCAAACACAAAGAGAATCCCTTTTTCCTTTATTTTGCTCCGAATGAAAGCCATGTGCCGCGCGTAGTGCATCCACGTTTTCAGGGTTCATCTGCGCTCGGTCCGCGCGGGGATGCTTTGGCGCTGTTTGACTGGTGTGTCGGCCGGCTGGTCGAAACTCTGAAAGAAACCGGGCAGTATAAGAATACTTTGATTTTTATTTCTTCAGATAATGGTCCGGTTCTGTTCGACGGCTACTGGGACGGGGCGCTGGAAAAAAATGGTGACCACAGGCCGGCCGGGCCATGGCGCGGCGGAAAGTACAGCCGGTGGGAGGGCGGAACCCGTGTGCCGTTCATTGTTTCCTGGCCGGACCGCTCTACGCCCGGTATTTCACAAGCCATGGTGAGTCAGGTCGACCTGTACGCCTCGATTGCCGCGCTGATCGGTCAGCCGATGCCGGATAATGCCGGACAGGATGGTCAGAACCTGCTGCCTGCTCTGCTGGGAGAGACCGATCAGGGTCGCGATTATGTCATCGAAGAAGCGCTCTCGCAGATTGCCGTTCGCAAAGACAACTGGAAATATGTTCCGCCGGGCAGCGTGACTGAACGCGGAGGAGTCGACGAATGGGTTAAGACTGATGTGCCGGAACCGGGGATGCTGTTCCATCTTGCGGAAGATCCCGGAGAAACGCGTGATCTCGCCCATGTCTATCCGGATAAAGTCGACGAGCTTCGCCAGATTATCTACGATATTGCGCCGGACAAAGTCAGTGGTCCGAGGCTGCTGAATAAGAATCAATTGGGGTTTTGATTGGAACGTTCAATGACCTGTAGAAAACTTGTTTTCGTTTTACTTTTAGCCGGTGCATTCGCATCGGCTGACACCTATTATGTCGACAGCGAATCGGGAGACGATCAGCAAAGCGGGACCTCTGAAGCAGGTGCATGGAAAAGCCTTGCTCGGATTGGTGAGTCAACACTGGCTGCAGGGGATCAGCTGCTGCTCAAACGCGGATGCCGGTTTGAAGGCGCTTTGAAAATATCCGTAACCGGAACCGAAAAAGATCCGGTTGTAATTGGTGCTTACGGCAACGGTCCGGCGCCGGTTATTGATGCAAAAGGATATCCGGCCGGAATCTGCCTGGTTAAGTCTCATTATGTGACAGTTAAAGATCTGGAAATCTCTGCTGATGGCGGCAGTGTGGGCACCGGTCAAAAAGACAGACGCTACGGCGTCTATGTGCAGGGAATCTGGGGAGGCACATCGCACATCACACTTGATAACCTGACCATTTATAAAATTTATCCGGAGACCGGATCCAAGCATGAGGGAATTAATCCCACCAGTTACATCGGTACCGGTATTCTGATTCAAGGTGGAGAAAAGATTTCCTCGACCGGCTTTGTCGTTAAAAACTGTCGAATCTCCGATGTCGGCTTTAAAGCAATAGAATTGAAAAACATTGAGCAGGTCGACGTGCTTGATAATTTTATGAAGGATATCGGAGGGCCTGCCATCCAGCCTGGAAACGTGAATGACCTGGTTGTGCGCGGCAACACCGTAGACGGTTCCGGTTCCTTTAAAGATCCGCGCATGCACGGACGGGGCAGTGGAATCTGGCCATGGACCTGCAGCCGGGTCCTGATCGAAAAAAACCGTTTTATGCATGCTCGCGGTCCCGGCGATTCCTGTGGAATTCACATCGATTTCAACTGCAGTGATGTGGTTGTTCAATACAATCTCAGTGTGGATAATGAAGGCGGATTTGTTGAGATTCTCGGCAACAATCACAACTGTGCCTATCGCTACAATATCAGCATTAATGACGGTGCGAGGGTGAAAGGTATAGACGGAGCCTTTCAGGAAGGAAAAATTCTCTGGACCAGCGGTTTTGTCGGTTCTAAAAAAGAAAAACACGGGCCGTATAATTCATACATCTACAACAATACGGTTTATATTAAAGAGGGCAGCCGTTCCTGTTTTTCATTCACGCCAACCACCGACGGTTTGCTGGTGGCCAACAATATCTTCTACATTCTGGGACAAACCAGAAATGTGTCGGGAGATCAGACATGGGGAAAGTTTAAAACCAAAGGACCGATGCAGCGGGCGGTCATAGAGAACAACCTGTATGCACGCCTGGCATCCTGGCCGGCTGATCTGGAATTCCGAGAAACAGATATGACAATCGGTGACCCGCAGTTTGCCCGTCCCGGCGGCCTGAATCCGGAAGATTATATTCCGCAGAATGCCGGGCTGATCCGTAATCAAGGAACCCGGATTAAACAACTGGCCGGTGATGAGGTCGGTCTGCGGATTGGTCTGGATGTGAAAGAAGACTTTTTCGGAAACCCCATTGTTGGAAATCCTGATCTCGGAGCGGTGGAGATGATCCGTTGATTCGCAGAAAGGAAAAATGAAAACAAGAGGACTGATTTTTTATTTTGTCTGTTGGGTTTTTGGACAGATCTGTTCGGCACAGACGGAAGTATCCATTGTTCCTGATAACGGCACTGCACTGTATCGCTGCGGCGAAGCAGCCACATGGAATATTTATCTGGAAAAGGACGGGGAGCCGTTGAACGATCCGGTTGAATATACGGTTAAGCGGGGAGGCCTGGAGGTTGTTGACAGCGGCACGCTGGAACTGAAGGACGGTCAAGCGTCTGTGTCGGCCTCTCGCAGCGATCCCGGGGCGCTGCTGATGCAGTTGAAATTGGATGCCGGCAGCTGGAAACTGAATGGGAAGCAGATGCAGAAGGCGGCGGGCGGTGCAATTTTTGATCGGGAAAAGATCCATCCTTCTGGAGAAGAGGCTCCGGAATTTGATGCGTTCTGGGAGAGAAAACTCGCTGAACTGGCGGCCGTTCCGGTGAATGTGAAGCTTGAAAAAGTCGATAATGATGAAGTCGATCTTTGGGAAATCTCTATGGATAATATCCGGGGAACAAAAATCTGCGGTCATCTTGCTCGACCGAGAAATTCTGACGGGCCTTTTCCGGCGTGTGCCAACTTTGAGGGTGCCGGCGTTCGGCGTGCAAACCCATACAGCGTCATTCAACAGGCAAAGAACGGCTGGCTGTCACTCAATATTATTGCTCACAGCATTGATGCTTATCGGGAACCGGCGTACTACGAAAAGCTCAGCCGCAATGAGTTGAAAGGATATCCTGAGATGGGCAGGGATAATCCTGAAACCTGTTACTTCCTGCGGATGATGCTGGCGACATTCCGTTGCGTCGATTATCTGTCGCAGCGTGACGACTGGAATGGGACGGTGTTGCGGGCCAATGGCGGCAGTCAGGGCGGCTGGCAGGCAATCGCCGCAGCCGCACTCAATCCGAAAGTAACGGTTCTGACCGCCAATGTTTCCGCAGGATGTGATCAGACCGGACCTTTGATCGGTCGTCAGGCCGGCTGGCCGAAAGCGTTCTGGCAGAAGGAAGACTCTATTCGTACCTCGAAATATTTTGATGCCGTTTTCTTTGCGCGACGGGTGAAGTGCCCGGCGCTGATCGGAGTCGGGGCAATTGATCCGGTTTGTCCGCCGGAAGGTGTCTGTGCAATGTATAACCAGCTGGCCGGTCCGAAACAGCTGATCGTGATGCCCGCCGGAGCACATAACGGCGTGGGGCATCAGTCATGGCAGGCAGCTCTCAGAAGATTGGAAAACAATTTTAAGACCGGTAACATTCAGTTGGAAGATCGTCCATAAGAGGGCGCGGATGAAAAAAATCATTTTATTCATTTTTACGGCTGTTCTGGAGACGGCGTTTGCTTCGGACCTGTTGGCGAATCGGATGCTGATTGATTTTGAACAGGGTTTTGAAGCTCAGCAGCTTGCGGCGAATGAGGGATCAGCGTTTATTGTGGAAGCAAACGGCAACCGGTCGCTGGAACTAAGGGCTGCGCCCGGTGAGCGCGTGAAAGTCCGGCTTTTTCCAAGGTTTGGAAACTGGGACCTGCGGGAATTTGTCAACCTGACGCTGGACGTATCCAATGCGTCGGAAGGCGACGCCTTTTTCCGGGTGCTGATCAAAGATCCGACGACGGCGGATGAGTCGTGGTATCGTCCAAACCTGTCGCATAACGGCTGGGTGAAGCCGGGCGAAACACGGGTGTTTCCGGCGCTGTTGGTGCGACATAAACAAAAGAGTCCGCATCCGTCATACATGGGCCTGTTCCCGCAGATGCACGGATTGCCGAACGCTCAGATGTTTATATGGTTCGGAGTTGATGTTTCTCGAGTTAGCGAGGTGGTGCTGAGTCTCGAACCGCAGGAGTTTGCTCAATGTGTGCGGATTGATAACCTGCGCGGCAGCCGCCGCGCGTCGCCGTCAGTTTTGGAAACCGACCCGGATGCGTTTTTTCCGTTCATCGATATCTACGGACAGTACATGCACGAAGACTGGCCGAACAAAGTGCATTCGGATGCCGACCTGATCGCGCAAAAAGAAGCCGAGGAAAAAGATTTGGCGGCTCATTCCTGGCCGAAAAGTTTTAATCAATACGGCGGCTGGTCCGGCGGACCCACCTTTGAGGCAACCGGCCATTTTCGAACACAGAAGGTTGATGGAAAGTGGTGGTTTGTTGATCCCGAAGGAAAACTGTTCTGGTCGCTGGGTTGCAATAATGTCGGCCTGCACATGAAGACGGTTGATCTTGGCGAAAAAGAACGGTTCTACGCCGATCTGCCGGCGCCGAATGATCCAATTCTTGGAAAATACCGGACTCAAAAAGGAAATCGCTATGACTCCAAGGGACCGGTGTATGAAAAAAAATACGGTTCGGATTATGAAGAGTTTTATCACCGCCTGTCACTGCGTCGTACCCGCTCGTGGGGTTTGAATACGCTGGGGGGGTGGTCGCCATCGGTGGAAAATCAGCCGATTGGTCTTCGCGTGCCGTATGTGATCAATCTGTACATCAAAGGTCAAAAAGTAAAGCCGATCGAGAAGCTGGCCGATCCGTTTGATCCCGGGTTTGAACAGGCGGTGAAAGATGCGGTCCGTGAAAAAGGATTCAGCGCAAAAGACCCGTTTTGTATCGGTTATTTCGACAACAACGAAATACCCTGGGGAAAAGATGCCGCAAAAACCATGCGCAGGGTGCTGGAGCAGTGCGATGACCGCCAGCCAATGAAACAAGAACTGCTTCGTTTCCTGAAGAAAAAAGGAATCGATGACCGTGCGGCGCTGGTTGAGTTTTATCGGACGATGCTGGAGACCTATCACCGCAAATGTCGTGACGCTATCCGCGCAACGGCGCCCGGAAAGCTCTATCTTGGAAATCGAATTCATGACGGTGCCATGCGCAACGATCTGGTCGAAGTGCAGGCAGAATACTGCGATGTGATCAGCTTCAATATCTACGAAAAGGATGTCGATCAGTTCAATGTTCGAGACCGTCGACAGCAACCGTTCTTTGAAATCGATAAGCCGTTTTTGATCGGCGAATTCAACTTCGGCGCAGTGGACCGCGGCAAGTTTTTTACCGGGATCGGTTTTGCTGCCGACCAGCGCAACCGGGGCGAGAACTATATCCGTTACGTTCAGAGTGCCTTGAACAACCCGCGCTGCATCGGCGCGCATTGGTTTACTTACTGTGACTCGCCGACCGGCGGGCGTACACTTAATGGCGAAAATGCCAACTGTGGCGTCATCAGCATGGCCGATACGCCGTACCCGGAAATTATCGAGGCTATGCGTTTGTCTGGTAAAATGATATATTCGATCCGACATGGAGAGTGAACATGCGGAACGGTACAAAAGAGATGACTGCGCTGGGGAGTCTGGCGGTATCGGTACTTTTTGCCTCGGACCTGCCGAATGTGGTGATGATTATGGCGGATGACTGGGGCTGGTCGGATATTGCCGCCTACCGCCGTTTCCAGGGGTTGGATGATCCGATTCCAACACCGAATCTCGATCGGCTGGTCGCCGGCGGAATGATGTTCACGGATGCCCATTCCCCGGCTGCTCTCTGTGCGCCGACCCGTTTCAGCATGATGACCGGCTCCAACCCTTATCGCAATGGAATTCAGTGGGGGACATGGGGCTTTACCGCGAATTGCGCGTTTTCCAATGGTCGGAAACATGTCACGGTTGGAGAGATCGCTCAGACGGCCGGGTATCGCACCTCCTTTTTCGGAAAAATGCATTTCGGCGGCGGTTCGATCGACTATGAATCGGTGATGCCGGAGTTTCCGACGACCTACGGGTTTGACTACACATTCTGTTCGCACGGTGGAATCCAGGATCCGCCGTACCTCTATTTTGAAAACGACCGGTTTGTTAAAATCGATCCGACGAATCCGCTGATCCCGTCGCTGCCCGGCATGAATTCAAACCTGGTTGAATGGGCTGCGGGTCACTACACGATTGCCAACGGAACAGGAGTGATTCAGGTGGATCACGCGGGAACCGGTGATGCGTACTGGAACTCCAGCCAGAACGGAATCATCAACTCAAAGAAAGCGGCAGATTTTATTGCCGACCATGTGGTGAACTATTCCGACCGTCCGTTTATGATGTATTACTGCGCACCGCAGGTCCATCTACCGCATACGCCGCCGATTGACTTCAATCCGAATGCCGATGGCGTGCCGCACGCGGCCGGTGATCCGGATTTTGTGCCGGTGGATGGCTTAACCGGTGGAACCGAGGTGGCCGATATGGTTCATGAACTGGACCTGCAGGTTGGCCGGATCATAAACCGTCTGGAAGACCCGAACGGTGACGGCGATTTCTCCGACAGCATTCTGACGAACACGCTGGTGATGTTTACCTCCGATAACGGCGGATTGGCCACGGACCGCGGGCTGGCGGATTACGATTCAACCGGAGTGCTGCGCGGCTGGAAGGCCAGTTCTTACGAAGGCGGTCATCGTGTGCCGTTTGTTGCGGCATGGCCGGGTCATATCGCAACCAATTCTGTCAGTGACCAGCTGATCTGCAGTTCGGACTGGGTCGGGCTCATGTATGCCCTGACGACCAACAGTATGGCAGCCGACCAGGCGATGGACTGTGTGAATATTCTTCCGATTCTGCTGGGCGAACAGCCGGAAAACGAACCGGTGCACGATTTCCTGATCCTGCAGGGGCACAGTGTCAGCAAATCAGAAAACTCCTTTATCATGCGGCAGGGCGATTATGTGCTGCTGATGGACGACAACCGCGACCCGGTCGAACTGTATAACCTGGCCACTGATTTTTCCCAGGAAACCAATCTGATTGCCGAAGCCTCTGAACAGACGCGTGTTGCCGATATGGAGGCGTTGTTTAAGCAGTACGATCAGCAGAATGATCCTCGTTCAACAGAGGCCTATATTGCCCCGGATGTACATCCTCCGCTTCCGGACCCGGCCGGGTTTTCGGTTGCACCGTTTGCCATTGCCGGTTCGTCAGTTTTTATGACGGCGGAAATCGGCGCCGATTTCAGCGAGCCGGTTGAATATCGATTTATCGAACAAAGCGGGCACGAGGGCGGGACCTCATCGGAGTGGCAGCAGTCTCCGGATTACACAGATAAAGGTCTGCTCCCGGGACTGACCTATTCCTATTCGGTCCAGATGCGCGATGCTTTGGGCCGTACAGGGACCATGAGTGCCGATTTAGATGTTACCACAACAACCAATCACGCGCTTCTTTTTGAGAGTTTTGAGAGATCGGCAGATGCCGGCGACATTACATTTCCGCCGTATCCGGTCGAAATGTGGCACCATCAGGTGGACGGTTCATGGACAAGAGATGAGTCTTCTGCCGACACCTCAGTTGAGATCGGAGATTACGGCACATTGTCTGGAAATGAAATGCGGATCGGATGGGGGTATGATGAAGTGGTTACGCTTTATTCGACCGCCTTGGTCATCGATACAAACCGCACCTATTACCTGTCCGGAAAATGGGAAATGGACAGCGGTCCGTTTTTGCCGCTGGGCTTTATTGCCGGACTTGCTGAATTCAATGCCACGGACGGCACGCTCATTCAGCGATTGACGCCGGATTCGCATGTGTTTGGCGATACCAATTCTCCGGTGCCCGGAGAGAGCGGAACGTTTAGCCTGTCTCTCTCTCCTGCCGAAATGGCCGGCGCAGGTATCACTGCCGGGAGTTATATTGGAATTTTTTTCCATCATGATGACGACGGCGTTCTGTACAGCGAGCACGATTCGCTGAAAGGGGATGTGTACCTGGTCGACGATGTGCTGCTTTCGATGGATACGGGAGGTATGTTCGGTCAGTGGATGATCAACTACGATGTTGAAGGTCCTTTGGACGACTCGGACGGGGACGGACTGAACAACCTGAGTGAATTTGCGCTGGGCGGAAGTCCGGTCGATCCGGTCCGGAAAGGAAATATTCCAATGTTTGGAAAAAACGGTGACACGTTTTTTTATATCTATCCGCGCCGCAGAAATTGCGGACTGAATTACTGGCTGGAAACGGCAACCAATCTCGTTTTCGGTCCGTGGATTGCCGGTGGATATACAGAGTTTCCAACCTTTGGAAATATTGATGCCGATTTTGAGGCCGTCACCAACGAGTTTCCAATCTATGGAGATGAGTCTTTTATTCGTCTGAGAGTCTCTGAGTAAAATCACTGCCGGAAGATTTTCGCTTATAATCAATCTCGAATGCTGTTAATCTCGTAAAGTTTCTGATGGATACCTCCCGGCAAAAACAATTTGGATGGATCAACGGCATATTGCTTTTGGCATTTGCTGCGTTTCCTGAATCCGTGGACCCCTGTTTTCCGGAGCAGTGGCATACCCGGCAGGCGGCAGAAACCCGTTCTTTGACGCGCTGGCCGCCGGCGCGGATCCATCAGTTGGAGGCGGAGAAGATACGGCTTCAGAAAAAAATCGCGGTTCTTCCCCAACACGATCCAAAGGTTCTGCCGGATCATTTAGGATATCATTCTTCATGCGAAATCCCTGGTTCAGAGGGATCGTCCCCGGTATCGACAATTGATCTGAAAATGGAATGGCCGCGCATGGTTTCTATCGCGATGGCACCCGCTTTTAATCCCCAGGAACCCGGTGACGGCCCGTACGCTTTTCCTACGCGGTTCAAGATTGAAGTGCGTGATGCGGGCTCTGGAACGTTCAGCGAGGTGGTGAACTGGATGGATGAGGACTTCCCGGATCCTGGACCTTATCCTGTCTTTTTTTCAGATATTAATCTGACGATTGATCAGGTGCGGATCACGGTGCCTCGGGTGGAGCGGGAATCCGGCGTGGCCTATTTTGCGCTTGGCGAGCTTTATCTGTTCCTGGAGCAGGAGGGGCAGCTGGCGGATAATATGGCGGTTTGGGCCAGTGTTGACGTGAGCGAGTCAGAATCGTTCGATATGCCGCCGCTGTGGGATGGGCGGTATCTTTGCGATAATATTGTCGGACTGGGCGTTCCGCTGAGCGGTGAAAAAAACTCGGTGAAGGATTTGGTGATCCCCTATGAAAACGAATCGCTTTCCGAGCCGGTGCAGATTGTGCTCGATCTCGGACAGATGCAGAAAGTGGGACGCGTAGACCTCTGGCCGGCAGAGGCTCCGTACCTGCTTGCGATTCCATCCATCGGGTTCCCGCGTGAGATTACTCTGGAACTTTCTGCTGATCCGGAGTTTAAAACCTCAGAAACGATCCATGTGGAAAACGTGGGGCGTCGAATGCAGCGCGAGGATCGGCTCTCTGTGCTTTGCCGGGCATATAAGGCCCGTTATGTGCGGATTGTCATGGACGACCTGCCCGAGTTTATGGGACAGCGAATGCTGGGGCTCGGTGAGATTTCGGTTTCGGAATATGGGCAGGTTTTTTCGGTAGGATGCGACGTGTCTTCCAAAGGGATTCCGGCGGGATATGTTGATCAGCTGCCGCGGTTGGTGGATGGTTATACGCGTTCTCGTCGGATTTTACCGGATGGAGAGTGGATTAAAGGATTGGCTTATCGACGTCCTCTGGACCGACGCTTGGCACGGGTTGAGGACGAACTCGTTGAGGCGCGGGAGGCATGGCGCAGAATGGAGCTTCAGTTCAGTATATGGATTGGAGGTCTTCTTTGTATTGGACTTCTGGGAGCCATGGGGCTGCAGCGGCTTCAGCGCCGCCGAATTCTTAAAAAGCTGAAGTTGCGCATTACCCGCGACCTGCATGATGAGGTCGGAAGTAATCTTGGCAGCATTACGCTGGCGGCGAAACGGATGGAGGATGCGGGGTCCTCTCCGGAAGATCTTTCAGAGTTGTCGCTAATGGCTCGGGAAGCTTCTGCTTCTTTGCGCGATGTGGTTTGGCTGACCGATCAATCAGTTATTCGTCTGCCGGCGCTGCTGCAGAAATTAGCCGAGCGAGCCGAGCGTATTCTCAGCGGTGTTGAACTGTCGATCGATCTGGCTCCGGATTGTCCCGGCCGGATTGTTCCATTAACGTTCAAACGTCATTTAATCCTGTTTTTTAAGGAGGCTGTGCATAACTGTGCAAGACATTCCCATGCAACGTGGGTTCGAATTGTTATTGCCGCCGGAGAAGAGCAGTTGACCCTTTCAGTGCAGGACAACGGATGCGGTTTTGATCCGTCACAAAAATCAGATGGGTGGGGTGTGGACAGCATGCAGAAGCGTGCGCATGAGCTGGGGGGGACAATGGTCCTGCAGTCGACACCGGGAAATGGAACCACTGTATCGCTGACAATCCCTTTGAGTACGCTGATGAAAAAAACAGATTATTTGTATAAAACCTCTAACTGATAATGATTCCGATTAATATATGGCTGGTGGAAGACGATGCCGGGTATCGCCGCAACCTGCGGCTGTCTCTGGATCGTGAAGAGCATATTACATGCAGTTGCGTGTTTCCGTCGTGTATTGAATTCTTTGAGGCGCTGCAGGAGGATGTTCCGCCTGATGTGGTCTTGATGGACCTGGGGCTGCCCGGAATGAGTGGACTGGAAGGAATTCGCCGGCTTGCCCAGGAGTTTCCGGACGTCGCCGTGGTTGTGCTTACCGTTTTTAAGGATAAAGAAAAAGTTCTGCAGGCGTTGGATGCCGGTGCGGCAGGGTATCTGCTTAAAGAATCCACCGGGCCGGAAATTGTTCAGGGGCTTCAGCAGGTTTTTTTCGGCGGTTCTGCGCTGAGTCCTTCGGTGGCCAAGATAGTGGTTGAAGAGCTTCGCAAACCGTCTCCGGCTGAAGATTTCAAGCTGTCCCGACGGGAAGTTGAAGTGCTTGAAAAACTGGCGGAAGGACTGGCGGTTAAAGAAATTGCTGCGGCCCTTGATATCAGCATTGGAACCGCCGGGTTTCATCTTACCAATATTTACAAAAAACTGCAGGTGCAGTCACAGACCGGGGCCGTGGCCAAGGCGCTTCGGTCCGGCATTATCTGATGTCAGATGATGAGTAAACAGCTAATACGGTTAGCAGGGATGATGGGGGGCTGGTTTTGGCATCCGCTGTTTTCGCTGAATCGGTGGATCCCTGTTCTCCTGCTCAGTGGCACGCCCGCCAGACAGCGGAAAGAGAACCTCTGAAGCACTGGCTTCCGTCCCGCATCCGACAGCTGGAATCGGAGCGCACGCGTATTCTTGAAGAGTCTGATATTGCGTGCCGTTTGCATCTGTTGCGGGTGAAAATGAATTCTTTTACCCCGAAAGATCTCAGTTCGGAGACCTAGAGATTTCACCAGTAGTCGGAATCCAGCTCCCTGCGATATTATTTATCTGTAATACGGAGAAATTAGCTTGGATCTGCGGACTTGTTTCGTGCGTAACGCTATGAAAATAAAGGTGATTTCAATATTTATAGCAGTGGGAGTGGCTTTTTTGGGATACTCGGATGCTGTCAGCAACCGAATTGCAGACGCCGGATTTGAGGTCCTTGCCGGTAATGAACCGAATGTAGCCACCGCTCCATGGTTTACTTCCGGAGAAGGCGGAGACGAAAGCTTTATAACGGATACCAACCGGGCACATAGTGGCAGTCAGTCGGGACTGTTTAAATTCTACTATGACAACGGAGCGTTTGTTCAAAACCTGAATATTCAGGTCGATCCTTCCAGGGAGTATGAGGCATCCATCTGGATGCTGACCGGCGAGCCGAGCAGCAATTCCACTCATACCAATGCTCCGACGCTCAATGCGACGATCTATACGGCAGCTTCACCCGCGGGACCGTACACCTATCGAAAGGGTTTTTTCTGGGGGGGGCAGAACCGCGAACAGGGAGTGTGGGAAAAGTTTTCCGGGGTAGTGATCGGTTCGGAGATGGCCGAATGGGCCGGCGAATATATCCAGATTCGTTTTGCCAAGCCGAATGTATCTGTTTCCCACCGGATTTGGATTGACGACGCTTTTTTTGGAGAGATTCCGGAAGCGGATGCCGCGGTGTCCGTGGATGTTTCGGCAGGAGAGCATGTGGTCACAAAAATGGCGATGGGCACCGGGCTGGTCTATTCCTGGTATGCCGACTCCATGTTTTCCGATGGAGAAGTCGCACACATTATTAAGGATATCGGTCTGGGTGCACTGCGCTGGCCGGGCGGGGCGGTGGTTACGTTTTATCACTGGAACGATCTGAACGGTCAGGGATGGATGGATCACTGGAATCCGGCTTACGACACAGCCAATGATCAGCCGCCGGAAAACTTCATGGATCTGGATGAGTATTTGGCGCTGATTGATGAAACCGGTGCGGAAATCATGCTAGGGGTGAATATGAGCTCCGGGATTGAGTGGGGGCGTGAAGCAGAGGCGATTGCAGAGGCGAGCAACCTGATGGTTTATTGCCAGTCTCGCGGATATGACGTGAAATATATCTATTTCGATAATGAAAACTTTCAGTCCGGGAATAATTACAACTACGATTCGGACGGCGATGGAGAGGCATGGAATGCGGCACTCTATGCGCAGCAGTTCAACCTGTATGCGGCGGCAGTTAAGGCCACATTTCCAGATGCGAAACTGATTGCCAATGCGCGCAACAATGTAACCGGTCCGGCATTCCTTTCCGATATGCAGACAATGTTGAGCATTGCCGGTACGAATATTGATTTTGTTGATCTCCATTACTACTGGGAGTGGAACACAGCATCATGGGATTCCTGGAAGTCGCAGCTGCCGATGACACGTGCCGGAGCGCAGACGTATCAGGAGTCGATCGAATACGCCAATGCGTTGTTTGCATCTGAAGGATATCCAAACATTCGCGCCGCTGTGCTGGAGTGGAATATCGGCCCGGGGCCCTGGATGACAGATCCCGGCCACAACAACTTTAAGACGGCGTTAATGCAGTCCGAAATGCAGATGCAGTTTCTGTCTGCCGGACTGGATATCGGTCTGCTCTATACCTTGGAAAGCACAAATGTAGATCCTTTGAATGATAAACATGTCATCCACAATAGTGATCCCAATGCGACAGCTCTTTGGATGTGGCTTTTTTCGAAAACGGTCGGAAAAACGGTAGTTCAGTCCTCTTCGCCGACTGCCGGAATCTACATGGTGGCACTGAAAGGGGATGACGGAGAGCTCGCGGTATATCTACTCAATAAAACCGATCAGGAGTTGAATGTGGAATTTGACCTTGGCGGGTATGTTGTGAATGAGGTCAGTGAAGCTTGGCGTTTCCACGATGGTGGAACGGGGCGAGGCGAACTGCAGCGTATCGGGCTTTGGGAGATGGGCGGCAATCATCGCACTACGCTGAAGTCAGATTCGATGAATATGGTTCTTTTTAACGGTCCGGCTGCTGTTGCGCCGGCCCGGCCGACCCTGGACGCCCGAATTGTTCAGCCGGTCTCCGACGGTCTTCTCGTCGGCTGGTACACGACAGCGGGAAAACCTGATACGTCTGTATCAGGCGTTTCCGGCTCGCTGATGACCAGCCGCCTGTATGATGTGGACGACAGCGCCGGGTCAGACGATGGCACGTTCGGGACTGTATTATCCGGAGCATCGACGGATCTGACGGCGTATGCGGTTCAGGCAACCAATGGGTCGGACACGGTTGTTTTTTCTATTGAAAATCAGTCAGGTCTTCCTTTGCGACTCGATGCGGTCTGTTTTGATTATTCAAGGTGGTGGCAGAGTTCTCCGAAAGATATAGCACTGGTTTATGAATCCGGCGACTTTTCGGGGGTTTCCAACGGAACTGTTATTCAGTCTGCCGTCGATCTTCCAAACATTGGAAAAACCGGCGACTGGTCCGATTTCGAGTGGGGACTTACCAACCTGAATGACCGGGTTCTGGACCATGGCGAAGAAGTCCTTTTCAGTCTGAATGTGTTCAATGCTGATGCAATATGGGCAAACGGGGCGTTTGACAATATTGCGATTACTGGCGGAACGGCTTCAAATGCTGTCGATTCGCTGCTGGTGGCATGGCGGGCCGAGACGGCCAAAGAATATACCGTGATGCATGCGTCCAGCCTGTTGTCAAACAGCTGGGAGGAAGTTTCTGAGCCGGTCAGCGGAATCCCGGCGGATATGTCTGTATCGGTTCCTGTTGAAGCGTCGGGATTTTACCGTCTGCAGGTGAGTCCCTCCAATTAAGCCCGTATGAGAAAAGGTTCAGAAAATGATTGTTCAAGGTAAACTAAAAAAGAAGGAGGCAATATGAAGGCATATAAATTTGCAGGCCTGTTTGTGATTCTGACAGGCTTCATGGCCAGCAGCTATTCCGCTGTGGTGACAAACTGGGTCCAGGATTCGGATTTCGAGCTTTTGTCATTAAGCACAGCACCGAATGTCAATACATCACCTTGGGTGGCGCAGGAGTCCAGTGCCTTTGGTGTGCAGCGGGAAGATGTGTTTGTACACAGTGGAACCAATGCGGTGGCGTATCAGTATTACTTCAATACCGATCAGATTTATCAGTTTCTTCCGGAAGGATTAACGATTGACAGCAGCGTAATCTATGAAGCCCGTTTTTGGATGCGGCTGGATGAAAAATCAACCAATGTGGCTCATACCAATGAATCGCTGGTGCAGGTGATGATCAGCACTACAACAAACGGAGTTCATGGAAGCACTTATGTGTGGAAAACTTCAGAATACGGACTGATTCCATCGGCTCCGTATCAATGGGAAGAAATGGTTGTGCATTTCCGGGGAAGCGATCTTTCGGATCGGGAGGGTGAGTATATCCGTCTGGCCATTAAAAACAGCAATGCAGGCTGTGAATACCGAGTGTTTATCGATGATGTTCAGTTTGGCGTTTATACGCCGGATACTCCTGATTCCAATGTGTTGATTGGCTATTATGGGGCTGGTGGAGGAACAAATGATTATACGGCCGCAGGTATCGGCGGAGCGGTTTTTCTCGATAAAGCATATCAGCTAAATGCAAATGGCGGATCTGACGATGGAACTTTCGGAAGTACCAATGTCGGCGCCTCTTTGGAATATTCTGCATATGAAGTAAGAATTGGCAGCGACCCGGTAAGCAACATAAACCAGCAGGTTGGATTCAAAATCGTGAATAATACCGGAGCCCCGCTTCAGCTTGATTCCATCAGCTTTGATTATGCCCCGTGGTGGGCGGAATCGCCTCAGGATGTTGACCTGCTCTATACCTGGGGATCTCTGGGCGGCATCTCAAATGACGCGGTGATCAACTCAACAAGCGGAATGGTGAATCTGGGGGCCAATAAAGGGGACTATTACGATTTTGACTGGTCATTGACAGGCTTGCCGGATCGGGTTTTGGCTGACGGAGAAACCGCGGCATTTGCCCTGAAGGCATCCAATGCAAGTGGAATTTGGGCCAGTGGTGCATTCGACAATATTGCTATTCTGGGCGGCGCTTATGAAGGTGCCGGTTATGAAGCCTGGGCGGTTGAAAAGGATCTGATCGGTGGACCGACAGACGATGATGACGGGGACGGGATCGATAACCTGACGGAATATGCCCAGAACGGCGATCCGAACAATGCCGCAGATACGGGGACCTCTCCCGCTATGGGAATGTCGCTGACGGCTGATGGCACAAACTGGATTGAGTATGTATACCTCAAGCGGGTGTCTTCCGATAATGGTTTGACTTATGCTCTGGTCCAGAATCAGGATCTGGTGAGCGGAACATGGACGAATCATGGCGATATTGTTGAAGTGGGAGAAAGTGCTCCGGCCGGTGATTTTTCAACGGTCACCAATCATGTTCCAACTGACGGAAAGGCTCAGGAATTCATTCGTCTTTTGATTGAGGCGCAGTAATCATCTTTTCTGCCCAGTAAACTGCAGAGCTGGCGGGAATTTAATTCCCGCCAGCTCTGCAGTTGAGAGTTCGGCCTAGAGGTTTCACCAGTAGACGCGGCAAACGAATCGGAGTATTTCTTATAAGAGGGCAGAGATGTATATCCAGAGTCCATCCGGCATTACGAAAGCTGTGGTCGCACTGTGTGCGGCAGGGTTGCTTGCGGCAGTTTGTAATGCCGATGTGATCAGTAACTTTCTGGTTGATGCCGGTTTTGAGCTGCCGGATGGGGACTGGCCGGCCTATGAGCCTAACTCTTCAACATCTCCCTGGTTTACTGCCGGCGAGAATGCTGACGGGAGTTTTAAAGCAACCGGGGCAGAGGCTTATAGTGGCAGTCAGTCTTTTTTGTTCGATTGGTATGGAGATGCAGGTGCTGTTGTTCAGAACACAGAAGAATCTGTGGATGTGTCAATGGTGTATGAGCTGTCTTTCTGGATGCTGAAAGCAGAACCCAGTTCCAACAGCAGTCATACCAATGTCCCGTCAATCAACATTGGGTTTTATACCAGCACAAACAACGGTGTTTCCTATGCTTACGCCTCCACATTGATTGCCGGGGCCCAGAATTCAGATACGAATATCTGGGAACAGTTTTCTGCGGTTATCAGCGGAGCTTCTCTCGCTTTGTTTAACGGACAGAAGATTCAGCTTCGCATTAATAAACCGAATGAATCCGTTACGCATAAAATTTATGTCGATGATGTCGTTTTTGGCGAATATCAGCCCGAACCATCGACGGAGTTGCTGAAAGATCCTGGTTTTGAGGAGATTGTGGATAATGAACCGAACAGCAGTACCGCCCCGTGGGCGACGGTGGGCGAGGGACAGGATGGCAGTTTCGTAACAGGAATCGATCAGGCAAAGAGCGGTACGCAGTCTGCAACATTCACATTTTATTTTGACGATGGGGCGATTGTTCAAAATCTGACTAATCGGATTGATGCGACGATGGATTATGCAGCATCGGTTTGGATGCTGACGGCGGAGCCCAGCAGCAATCCAAGTCATACCAATAGTCCATCCCTTGCCATCCAAATGTATTCCAGCCCTGCTTATGGCTCGGATTACACATATCTCGGCACGTTCACAGCAGAAAATCAGAACAGTGATACAAATGTTTGGGAAGTGTTCAGCGGTGTGATTTCCGGTGGATTGCTGGCGGGGCGCGAGGGAGAATACATCCAGATCCGGTTTGCAAAGGAAAATATGAATGCGACCCATCGCATGTGGATTGATGATGCGTCTTTTACGGCCGTAGAGCATGTCCCGATGACATATTATCTGGATGCCGCTTCCGGCAGTGATACCAACAATGGACTCAGTACATTGACGCCGTGGCAGACGATGGAGCGCCTGAATGGTGAAACATTCGGAGCTGGCGATCAGATTCTCTTTAAACGTGGCCGGACCTTCACGGGACGCTTTGTTCTCAACGGCGGCGGCACGCCGGAGTCACCGCTGGTGATCGCGGCCTACGGTTCTGGAAATAAACCGGTGCTGAACGGAGGAACCAACGATCGGGAAGTTATCTATGCCGAGGGCAGCAGCGGGTTCGAAGTGCGCAATCTGCAGATCAGGAATTATCACCCAACGGGAGTGTACAGCAATCGATTCGGCGTTGTGCTGGATCCACCCGTCAATGCAGGCGACCTTCAGCATATCTGGTTTATAAATGTGGATTTTTCGGCTATTCAGGGTGCTGGCGATTCCAATCCGGATGATGATCATGAAAGCCGGGGGATTCAGGCGGATATCAATAATACTGATAATCCGTCGGTACTGTCGCGCTGGAACGATTTCAGGATAGAACAATGCCTGTTTGAGAACATCGATGGACGCGGTGCTCAGGTGCGCGATTCATGCCACGATATTGCCGACTATCGTATTCGCGGCTATTCGTATTATCCTTCCATTGGTGTGGTGTTTCAGAACAACACCGGATCCAACTGCTACCGCAACCTGTTTCAGATCAATGGAACCAAAGACGCATTGATTCAGTACAATACTATGGATGGGACGCAGGAAGGCAGTGCCTTCTGGCCTTTTGCCTGCGAGGGTACACTGGTTCAGTTCAATGTGTTCAGAAATATTCTGAAAGACGGTGCCGACGCCTCCTGCTGCCATTTTGATTTCAATTGTGTCGACAGCCTGATGCAGTACAATCTCGGAATTAACTGTCAGGGGAGTCTGATCCAGGTGCTGAATAATTCCAACGGCACCAACTTTCAGATCAATGCAGTGGCCCGTTATAATCTTGGGATCGACTGCGGCTGGCGCGACAGCAACAATTCCGCCGGTATTATGATCACCGGTGATTCTTCCGGCTCTAAAATATACAATAACACTGTTATTACCACCGATCTGCATCCGGCTTATAAAGCCATTTCATTTGCCAACTGGGGGGGCGCGTGGCCGACTAATTCGTTTATAGCCAATAACCTGTTTTTTGCCGCCGGCAGCGCGTCCACCTATGCGAATACAGACTGGATGGTGCAGCGCGATAATGTGATCACGCATAATCTTTATGCCGGCAACCTGTCCGTTTGCAGTGCCGATATCAGTCCCGTTTCCGGTTATCCCGGTTTTGTGAATTCGACCGGCAGCACAGCTGAAGATTTTAGGATCACCTATGGATCGGCAGCGATTGGTGCAGGCGCTTTGATTCCTGATAACGGCGGGGTGGATTATTTCGGGAATCTGCTTACAAACATGTTTCCAACCATTGGCTTCCATGAATATCAGACCGATCCATCCATTGACTCCGATGGCGACCTGATTCCGGATTTCTGGGAACGCGTTAACGGATTGCTTCCTGCTGTCAATGATGCTTTTGCAGATGCTGATGGAGATCAAAAAACAAATCTGGATGAATACGCTGCAAATACAGATCCGGCGGATCCAACATCATTCTTTGCCGTGCAGGTTCTATCGGTCCTGGGCCAGCTTGATTGGGATCAACGTCCGGACCGTTTGTATCAGGTTTTCCAGGCATTGGAGCTTTCAGGTATCTGGGACCTGATCGAAAGCAATGCTGTACCGCCGGTTTCTGTGGATTTCGAAGAGCCTTCTCAATTCTATAAAATAGAAGTGAGTGTTCCCGGGTCATAGCTGTTCAGAAATGTAGAAATTAACTGTTCAGGATGTGGCTTCGTGGTTACACTTGGGAAAGAAGGGAAAGAAGGGAAAGAAGGGAAAGAAGGGAAAGAAGGGAAAGAAGGAGTGCGCCATGAAAAATAAGTTGCAGATATGTCTGTTGCTGATGGTGACGGCATTGGTAGTGAACCTTCAGGCGGATTATGTCACAGGAACTTCCGGGGGCTATCTGACCGACTCCAATAACTGGAGTAAAGGTGTGTTTGATAACACCGAGAATCCAGCGGCCGGGACTTCGACCGGTGCATCCAGCGATCTGCTGGCCGGAGACCGGACCATGATCATGGTCTCCGATTTTGCCACATTTGATGAGTTTTCGCTGGGATCTGACAACAATACGAGCGGTGGACATATTGATATGACCGGTGGAACGCTGAGCGCCACAAACCTGACGATCAATGTGAACAATACAAGCATTGCGAATGCGTGCTCCATTACACAAAGCGGAGGTAGCGTCATTGTCGCGAACGCTCTTAATATTGGTAAAATGGGTGCTGCAACGTACACGATCTCCGGAGGATCACTCACCGTCGGTGGAAATGTTGCGTTTAACAGTGCTCTGGACGGTAATGAGCATACGCTGGTTATTGATGGGCAGGGAGCTTCGAGCATTACGGTCGGAGGAGGCTTTTTTGCCGGAGGAGGCTCCGCGTCGGGGTGTCAAAACCTCAAATTCAATCTGGGAGAAACAGGAATTACTCCGGTGGCAGTCTCTGGAGCTTTTTATGCAGATGAACAGACAGAAATCATTTTGGATGGTGCTGACTACACCGGCGGTGTTCAGACGATCACGCTGGCAACCTATGCCAACAATGAAGACGGCGCCGGGGTTGTTGAGACCTTTTTGAATTTTAATGATTATATTCCTTCACTGGTTTTCACCAACGGTGCACTGCTGGTGAACCTTGTGGAAAATCCGATTCCTGAATTGCTGCTGGACGGAAGTTTTGAGGGGTTGAGTGTTGAAGATAAAGAGCCCAACTCTGCTACGTCCCCGTGGTTTACAAATGGAGAGGGCGCCAATGCCTCAATTATTCCGACGACGGACTCCGCATCGGTAAATGCCGGATTGCAGGCGGTTTACTTCAATTACTATTTTGATTCAGGAGCGATCGTTCAGAACGTTGACAAAACGCTCGAGTCGTATGAGACCTATGAGTTTTCTGTCTGGAACCTGCTCGCGGAACCAAGCAGCAATAGCTCTCATACCAATGAAAGCTCCTTTAATCTGTCGGTCTGGACCAGTGATACGCTGGGGGGGACCTATATTTATCGCAAAGGTCTGTTCGGAAATCTGGCTGCGACAACCAATGAATATCAGCAGTTTACATTCAGTTTTTCGACTGCGGATATTGTGACTGAAGGTGCCAGTGTCGGCGACTATATTCAGGTTCGCATTGCCAAGGCCAATGAGAACTCAACATATCGATTATTTTTTGATGATGCGTCTCTTAAAATGGTCGGAATTGTTCTGCCGGATCCGGGCTATCCCACATGGGCTGACAGCTATGGTGTTGGCGGGGAGCTGTGGGATGCGGACGCTGACGGATGGAATAATCTTACAGAATACGCATTGGGTGGAAATCCGACCAATGGCTTTATCGACGGCAATATTCCGGTGTTTGAGTCAGTAGATGGAGCCATGCTGTATGTTTATGCTCAGCGTACGGATGACACGAACCTGACTTACTATCTGGAAACGGATTCCGACCTTGTTGTTGCGCCTGGCTGGACCAATGCCGGGTACACGGTTGTGGCGACCAATGTAACCGGCGGAACATTTGATTTTGTAACCAACTCTGTTCCGATCATCGATCCCGTAAAATTTATCCGGTTGGTGATTGAGAAATAAACTGGTGCAGGTTCTGGAAGGGGGAAAACCCTGCCTTCCCTTGAGGCAGGGTTTCTAATTAAAAAAGGATGAGGTTGTTCCGGCGATGTCAGTGAAAAAAATATGGTGCAGTCTGCTGATTTTGACTGTGACAGCTTTTGGTGAGCGGCCGAACCTGTTGATCATTCACACGGATGAACATAATTTTCGCACGCTTGGATGTTATCGGAACCTGATGAGTGAGGATCAGGCGTTTGTCTGGGGCGATGGGGTGGCGGTGGATACTCCGAACATTGATTCCCTGGCCCGCGACGGCGCAATCTGTACGAGCTATTATGCGTCGTCTCCGGTGTGCACTCCGTCACGAGCCTCCTTTAATACCGGACTTTATCCGATCAGTACCGGATCCCCGATCAACGATATGCCGATGGACGATGATGTGACCACATTTGCTGAAGTACTGCTGCGTCACGGCTATACCACGTCGTATGTCGGGAAATGGCACCTCGACGGCGATGCCAAACCCGGGTTTGCTCCTTCGCGCCACTTTGGTTGGGAGGATAACCGTTATATGTACAATCGCGGGCACTGGAAGCTGCTTCAGCAGGAGGACAATTCCGCTGCCGTGATCGGTACATTTAATGAGAAGAACAATCAGTATAAGTTTGATATCACACAGGCGGATGAAAAATCATTCACGACCGATTTTCTGGTCGACCGTACTCTTGATATTCTGGAACGGGATAAAGACAAACCGTTTTGTGTGATGCTTTCCATCCCCGACCCGCACGGACCCAATCAGGTTCGAGCTCCATACAATACGATGTTTGAAAATATGACGTTTCAGCATCCTCGTACGATGACCGTGGACGAAAAGACCATGCCTGGATGGGTCAATCTGCAGGGTAAGAATATGGTCAAAACGCTGAAGCAGGAGCAGATGCAGTGGTATTTCGGAATGGTCCAATGCATCGACGATAATGTAGGGCGTCTTTTGGATTTTCTCCGAAAAAACGGTCTCGATAAAAATACCATTGTTGTCTTTACCTCGGATCATGGCGATCTCATGGGGGAACATAAAAAACACAACAAGGGCAATCCGTATGAAGCCTCGGCGAAAATCCCTTTCCTGATCCGCTGGCCGGGACATATCCCTTCAGGAAAGGTGCTGCGCGGTGCGCAGAGTAATGTTGATTTTGCCCCGATGATATTGTCCATGATGGGAGTATCAGACGGGCTGCCGGAGTTTCAGGGAACGGATACTTCTGGAGATTTTCTCAGTCCGGATAAAGAGGTCGCCGGTGATCGTGTGGTCTACATTACCAATGCAAACGGCCGCTGGGTGGCAGCTGTCAGCAGTCGTTACAAACTGGTGCTGTCCACGTCCGATGATCCTTGGCTGTTCGACCTGCAGAAAGAGCCCGATGAGCTGACCAACGTTTACAATAATCCGGAGTATAAACCGGTCGCTGAAAAAATGAAGGCAGAGCTGGTTGCTCAAATGAAACGCTACGGCGAGCCTGCCTTGGAGGCTGGAAACCTGATCGATGGAACAGGGGAAAACGAACGGGGTTTGACCCGTCCTGTACTTGGAGCCAGTGAGGGATATGTGGTTGATACCGGCGGACAGTCCGTCAAAGGAAAACCTGGTCAGTGGAACCGGGCGCTCACAGTTCCTGCCGGAACATTTGAACCAAACAGCGCCTATGAGATGGAACTGGAGTGGGAATCAAAGGGGCTGAGTTCCGATGCCTCATTTTTTGTGAACTTTATTGCCGGAAAAAGTGATCGGGCGAACCGTCAGGTTGAGCTGTGGCCGGGTGATACCGGAGAAACCGGTGTAATTAAAAAGATTCTAACTACAACAGATTCCCGGGACTGGGTCCTGCATGTCGGCGTACGCGGCGGCGGAGAACTGGTGATTAAGAAAATCCGCATCAAAAAGAAGTGAGACTGCCGGAGCGAAAACCTGATAAGTATGAGAGTTGATATGAAAAAGATGATTTGTATCGTTGCTGCGCTTGCGGCACTAAACAGTCCCGGTGCGGAAAAACTGCCGCAACCGGATCAAACCGTTGTCTATAAAACAACTCCGCAGGGGGAACTGAAACTGCATTTCTTTTTTCCGCCGGAATACAATAAGGATAAAAAAACGCCGTCCATTGTGTTTTTTCATGGCGGCGGATGGCAGACTGGCGGGCCGTCGCAGTTCTACCGGCAGAGTCGTCATTTTGCAGATCGCGGAATGATTGCGGTTTCAGCGGAATACCGGTTGGGAAAAAAGCATCAGACGACTCCTGTCGAATGCGTTCAGGACGGCAAATCCGCTGTGCGCTGGCTGCGGGCGCATTCAGAGGAATGGGGGATCGACCCCGACCATCTGGCCGCCGGCGGAGGATCTGCTGGTGGACATGTTGCCGCCGCCACCGCTATGCTGACCGAATTTGACGATCCGTCCGTCAGTTGTCGCCCCGATGCACTGGTTTTGTTCAATCCGGTGATCAACAACGGGCCCGGTGGGTATGGGCACGGACGGGTTTCCAATGTTTGGAAAGATTTTTCACCGTTGCACAACATTCGCAAAAACAGCCCGCCCGCCATTTTTATGCTGGGTACCAAAGATAAATTGATTCCTGTTTCGACCGGAAAAAAGTTTAAACAACTCATGGAGGAATCCGGTTCTTCCTGTGAATTAATTCTTTATGAAGGGCAGGAGCACAGCTTTTTCAATAAAGCAAAATTTGAGGAAACCCTGCAAGCCGCGGACCGTTTCCTGACCTCTCTCGGGTATCTTCCGAAGCCGCCACAACCTTAAAAATGCATTTCGAGAGGAATCCTACCTAGAGGTTTGGCTAGTAGAACAATACGGAGCGAAGTGTGTACATTACTTAACGTCAGTCCGGATGAGGACTGTTCAGATAACCGAAATGAGACTGCTGATGAAAAAAACAATTTCCAGTGCATTGCTGACGGCCGCATTGTGTGTGCAGGCGGATCAGCCCAACCTGATCGTGATTATGTGCGACGACCTTGGTTATGCGGATGTCGGGTTTAACGGATGCAAAGACATTTCGACGCCCAATATCGACCGCATTGCGCAGGGGGGAGTGCGCTGTACCAGCGGCTACGCAACCTATTCGGTCTGCGGTCCGAGCCGCGCCGGCTTCATGACCGGTCGCTATGAACAGCGCTTCGGTTTTGAACGCAACCCCCAGTATCAACCCGGAGATCCAAATATGGGTCTCCCCAAGGACGAACGAACCATCGCTGAAACACTCAAACCGGTCGGATACACCTCCGGCGTTATCGGTAAATGGCATCTGGGCGCGCACCCGGGCAATCATCCGCTCAATCGCGGGTTCGACTTCTTTTATGGACATCTCGGCGGCGGGCACCGCTATTTCCCGGAAGAGCTGACGCTTCAGGACAGCTATGCTGCAAAAAATGAAGAGGAGAGCTATAAAACATGGATTCTTAGAAATCACGAGCCGGTGCCGCCGGAAAAATATCTTACCGATGCTTTTTCCGATGCGGCAGTTGAATTTGTAACAGAAAACCAAAAGCAGCCGTTTTTCCTCTTCCTTTCCTACAACGCGCCGCACAACCCGTTGCAGGCGACCGAAAAATATTTGTCGCGTTTTCCAAACATTGAAAATGAAAAACGAAAAACCTATGCCGCCATGATCAGCGCCGTTGACGATGGTGTGGGGCGGGTGCTCGACACGCTTGAGGATCGGAATCTCAGTAAAAAGACGATTGTTTTCTTTCTGTCGGATAACGGCGGCCCTGAAAGCAAAAATGCATCGGACAACGGCGCGCTGCGCGGCGGAAAAGGGGATGCCTGGGAAGGCGGTTTTCGCGTTCCGTATGCCGTCATGTGGACGGGTACTGTTCCGGACGGGACTGTTTATGATCAGCCGGTCAGTTCGCTGGACGTTCTGGCAACGATTGCCGACCTGTCCGGTGCGCCGGAAGATTCCTCCCGCCCGCTCGATGGGACAAACCTGATTCCTTACCTGACCGGGAAAAATACCGGAGCTCCGCATGAAGCCATTTATCTGCGCAAGTTCGATGGCGGTCAATACACGGTGCGCAGCGGCGACTATAAAATGCTTATCCCGTGGCAGGGAGCAGCTGCCCAGCTTTACAATCTGGAGAAAGACATCGGAGAAGAGCAAAATATTGCCGCGCAGCATCCCGAAACGCTTCAGGAGCTGGAAACGCTTCGCCGCAAATGGGACAGCCAGCTGGTTGAGCCGCGCTTTCTTGGACTGATCCATACCGACGCATGGCAGAAAAAACTCAAGCGCCAAGACGCCGCCAAACAGAAATCAAAAACCGAATCCAAATCGAAATGGGACTGGTTCGCGGCGCTCGATAAAAACAAAGACGGAAACGTCACTGAAAACGAGTGGGTCGACTGGTCCATGCATGAGGCCCGGCGGAGGGGGCGCAGTACGACAGAAAAACAGCAGAAACAGTATTTTTCAAATCGTGATCTGAATGGCGATGGCGTGATTCCGCGCGAAGAATTTGAAGCAGGGATGGAAAAGAAGTAATGAAACGGTTTTTCCTCATCTGTGTGTGTTGTGTTGTGGTTGCTTCCTATGCGGATGAAACGTCACGCCCCCCGAACATCCTGTTCATTGCCATTGATGACATGAATGACTGGACCGGTTTTCTGGGAGGCCATCCGCAGGTGCAGACGCCGAATCTGGATCGACTGGCGCGGCGCGGCGTTAATTTTACGAACGCGCACTGCTCTGCGCCCGGTTGTTCCCCGAGCCGCAACGCACTGCTTTACGGAGTGGAGCCGTTTCACTCGGGACTCTATGCGTTTTACGATCAGGATCAATTTCCAGAGCAGGTTCTTGATAGGTACGTGTCCCTGCCGGAGTTTTTCAAAAAGAATGGCTACGAAACCTTTGGCTCCGGCAAGATTCATCACCGTCGCGAGCCGACGCCGCAGGAGTGGACCGAGTTCTTTACTCCGCCGAAAACCGATCCGTTCCGGTTTGATGAGACCGACGGGTACCGGCAGGGTAAATCAGGAAAAATGAACTTTTCTCCTACACTGAATCCGTTTGAGGATCATACGGACTGGCAGAATGCCACTTTCGGTGTGGATGTGCTGTCGCGCAAACACGACAAGCCGTTTTTTCTCGCGGTCGGCATCATCAAGCCGCATCTGCCGTTCATCTGTCCGAAACAGTTTTTTGATCTGTATCCTGCAGAGGTCGATCCGCCGCGGATCAAAGAAAACGATCTCAATGATGTTCCAAAGGTTGGAAAAGCAATGGCAAAGATCGGCGACGATCGGCGGTTTAAAAAAGACGAGGCATGGAATAAAGTCCGCCGCGCGTATCTGGCCTGCATTTCCTGGGCGGATTACAACATCGGACGGCTGATCGATGCGCTCGAGGCCGGTCCGTATGCAGACAGCACGGTGATTGTGCTTTGGTCGGATCACGGTTTCGCTCTGGGTGAGAAAAATCATTTCCGCAAGTTTGCTCTGTGGGAGGAAACCACACGCACGCCGTTTATTATTCTGGATTTGCGCGACCAACCGGCTCCCGAAGGGCGCACGGTTTCCAATGCCGTTTCTCTGATCAATATTTACCGCACTCTCGCTGATTTGGCTGGACTCAAGGCGCCGGAGACCATTGCCGGAACCAGCCTCGTTCCGCAACTGAATAATCCGGATGCACCGCTTGTTCAGCCCGCGGTCTGCACGTGGGGCCGCGGCAATTACACGGTGCGCGACCGCGACTGGCGCTACACCCGCTACTATGACGATGGCGAAGAACTCTATGATCACCGTAAAGACCCCGACGAGTGGACCAACCTTGCCGCGAATCCGGAATACGCTTCTGTCAAAGAGCGGCTGGCCCGGTTTCTTCCTGAGCGCGAAGCTCCGTTGATCGAAGAAGGAATCGAAACGTGGAGCGTTCCGTTCAGTGCAGACAGGCTGCTGGAACAGAAAAAGTAATTTGATGAGAAAAATAAGATACAGTTTGATCAGTGCGACCCTGCTGGCCGGAATGGCGAGTGCAGGGCAGAACCTCGTTGCGGACAACCTGCAGGATTGGAAACTGTCATGGAAGGGCGAGGAGGTCATGTCGGTAACGGATGGCGTGCTGACCTATGAGCAGGCTCCGAAAGACAAAATGCAAAACGCTTTTTTTGAGCAGACTATTACGCTTGAGCCGGATCAGTTCTATGAGCTCTCGATGGAATACCGCTCCGAAGACGGCCTGACTCCGGTCGTTGCGGTTGCGCACGCCGATGCCAAAGATGCAGGCAAGCCGATTCGGTTGTTTCGCATGCCGCCTTCCAGAGATTGGAAAACCTATACCACGAAGACGTCCTTGGGATCGCGCAAAGGAAACTTCCGCATCCGGATCTGTCCGGCGGCTAAACCGAACCGGATTTTCAGAAACAAGGAAAAGGTGCGCTCCGACCATCCGGGAAAAGCGCAGTTCCGGAATGTTCGATTGGTGAAGTCGGACTTTTCCGTGCCGGAGGTGGTTCGTCCACCCAAGGCATTTGAAACCGAAACCTATGTGTACAAAACCGTCGGTGATCTGGAACTGGTGTTGAAAATCGACCGGCCGCTCAATGTCGACGGTCCGGTGCCGGTGATCTTCTGGGTGCATGGAGGCGGCTGGTCGGTCGGCAGTCCGGACAACATGCTGTGGGGATCGGCCATGCATGCATCGCAGGGCGTGGCCGGTGCGCGGGTGCAGTATCGCCTGATCAAACAGGGCGGGACGTTTAAGAAAACCTTCGGTGACCTGCTCGATGCTGTCGAGTGGCTTCGCCAGCATGCGGAAGAACTGAACATCGACATGAGCCGCCTGATTATGGCCGGCGGCTCCGCGGGCGGGCATCTCTCATCCATTCTTGCTCAGAAAACGCCGGAGTGCATCGGCTACATCGGATTCTGTGGAATGTACGACCTGACCGATGTCGGCGAAAGCCGTTTCGCCTATCAGCCGAAAGGGTTTATGGTGTCGCTGGATTTCGACACATTGGCCACCGGTTCGGCCATTCATAATATCCGAGACAATCCTCCGCAGACACTTCTGATGCACGGTGATGCGGATGCCACAATTGACTGTGATGTTGCGGTTCGGTTTGCCGAAGCGCTTCGCGCCAAAGGCGGCAAAGTGAAGCTTGTGCTGATGCCCGGAGGAGGGCATGACATGCTCTATCCCTACCGCCAGCAGAAAGAGATTCACGGCTTGCTTCATGATTTGGGGATCTACACCAATGATTTTGAAACCTCGCAACGTAAATGGGCGGAACGCGCAGAATAATGACGCGGCAAATTTCCAGTTTCTTTTTTCTTATAGTCTGTGCCGCATTTGCGGTGCAGGACCGGCCCAATATTGTCTGGCTGACAACAGAAGATAACTCCGCCTGCTGGTATCGGCTGTATAATCCGGAACACGGCGCTCCCATGCCGAATGTGGAGCGGCTGGCGAAGGATGGTTTGGTTTTTAACAATGCCTATTCCTGCGGGCCGGTCTGCTCCGTGGCGCGCAGTACGATCATTTCCGGCTGTTACAGTCCGCGCACCGGAGCGCAGTATCACCGTAATCAGGTGCCGGTGGCGATGCCGTCCGGCCTGCGCATGTTTCCGTATTATCTCCGGCAGGCCGGTTATTACACCACGAACAACAAAAAAGAAGACTACAACTATCGAACGGAAGATAAGGAAGGCGTCTGGGATGAGTCATCCGGCAAAGCCACCTACCGGAACCGTCAGTCCAATCAGCCGTTCTTTCATGTCCAGAATTATATGCGGACCCATGAGAGCCGCCTGTTCGGAAATTTGCCAAAAGAGACGGAATATGTGACCGATCCGGCAGGTGTAAAGCTGTTCCCGTACCATCCGGACACACTGCTGTTCCGAAAGAAATACGCACAGTATCTGACCCTGAACGCCGTAGTGGATGCCGAAATGGGAACATTGATCCGGCAACTCGAAGAAGACGGTTTGCTCGACGATACTTTTATCTTTCACTACGGCGACCACGGTGGAGTCCTGCCGGGAGGAAAAGCGTATGCGCACAACGACGGCCTGCAGGTTGCCATGGTGGTGTATGTGCCGAAAAACTGGCAGCACCTTGTGCCGGCGGAGCGCGGGTCCCGCATCGACGGGTTTGTTGAGTTTGTCGATTTGTCCGCCACTGTACTGAACCTTGCCGGGGTTGATATTCCGGAAGGCATCGACGGAAAACCGTTTCTTGGAAAAGGCATTACATTTGATGATCTGAACAAACGCGACACCGCATTTGGTTATGCCGAACGTTTCGACGAGAAGTACGACATGGTTCGTTTTTTGCGCAAGGGAAAGTACACGTATTGGCGCAGTTACCAGCCGTTTAACTTTGACGGCCTGCATGCTTTTTATCGCTACAAACAGCCGGCTTTTCGCGAGTGGCGCGATCTGGCCAACGCCGGAAAACTCAATGCCGTCCAGTCGGCCTTTTATAAAGCCCGCCCGCCGGAAGAGCTGTTTGATCTCGAAAAAGATCCGCATGAGGTTAACAACCTTGCCAACGATCCCTCTTATGCTGATGTGCTGATTGAAATGCGCCGTGCGCTTCAGCAGAAAGAGAAAGCTTTGCCGGATGTCGGCTTTTTCCCGGAACCGGTTGTGCTTTCCGAGAGCGATGGCAATGCCGTTGAGTTCGGGCGGAAGAATAAAGAAAGAATTGAAGCGCTGATCGATATCGCCGATCTGCAGCTGCGTCCATTTCCTGAAGCGATGCCGGCTCTTGAAAAAGCACTGAACTCCGCTGTGCCGGCTGAGCGGTACTGGGGGCTGATCACCTGCAGTGCGTTTGGAAAACAGGCGCTTTCGCTGAGTAAAGAGATTGAGGCGATTTCCGCGAGCGATCCGGACCGCTTTGTGCGCACCCGGGCCGCCGAATTTCTCGGGTTGACCGGCGCTGCCGACCCGGTTCCCGTTCTGATGGATGTGCTTCGTCACAGTACGGATCCCATCGAGGTCAATCTGATCCTCAACACGGTGGTGCTGCTGCGCGACGGTGCCGGCATACAGTTTGATCTGTCGAATGTTGGGAATGCGGCGTGGATGAAAATGGGCGGTTTGGTTCCGCATCGGGTGAATTATCTGGAAGGCGGAACCGGTGAACTGCCTAAGAAAAAATAAACGATGAAAAACATGCTGAAAAAAACAGTGTTGGCCGTTGGCGCAGCTGGTGCAGTCTGTGCATCAGGCAAACCAAACGTTGTGCTGATCGTTTGCGATGATCTGAATGATTACATCACCGGAATTCCCGGAGACAAAGGCCATCCGCAGTCCATCACGCCGAATGTTGAAAAGCTGGCTCAATCCGGGGTTGCCTTCCGGCGGGCCTACAGCAACAATCCCGTTTGTGCGCCGTCGCGATCCAGTTTTTTGACGGGGATCTATCCGCATACCTCTGGCAACTTTTTCTGGAACAAATGGTTCACCAATCCGGTGCTGAAAAACTCACACAGTCTGATGGATTACTTTCGCAAGAATGGCTACTACACGGCCGGTTCCGGAAAGCTGATGCATCATGGTAAACCCGATGAGTGGAATGAGTTTAAGCATAAAGCAGACTACGGGCCGTCCGTTTTTGATGGCGAAAAACGGATTGCTCATCCGTGTGTGCCGGATCCGTTTCGACAGATCGGCGGCGTAGACGGATCGTGGGGGATGCTGGAGGATATTCCGTTTGCAGACGACGATAATCCGCAGAGCGGCTGGATTTATAGCGACTGGAGCAAAGTGACACCGTTCCGTTCGGGCATTGATCCGACGCCGGATGAGCGCAACGCCGCCTGGGCCGCTGCACGGATCAAACAGTTTGCCGATGAGAAAAACGATCAGCCGTTTTTCCTCGGCGTGGGCTTTATCCGTCCGCATACCCCGCTGCACGTGTCGAAAAAATATTACGACATGTTTCCGCTGGATGACATTGAGCTTCCGGTGATCAAGGATGGGGATGCCGCCGATACGCATTATCAGAAGCTTTTTGATCCGAGCCAGAAAGGCTTGCGCTATTACCGTATGCTGCTTGAATCTTTCGACGGGGATAAGGCACTGGCCATTAAAACATTTGCCCGGGCATACCTTGCCTGTGTAGCTGCCGTCGACGAATGTATCGGGCAGGTTGTGGACGCGGTTGATAACAGTCCGTTTAAAGACAATACCATCATTGTGCTGACTGCGGATCACGGCTGGCAGATGGGACAGAAAGATTATCTGTTTAAAAACTCCCCCTGGGAGGAAAGCTGCCGCATTCCGTTTGTGGTGCGCGCACCGGGCGTAACGAATCCCGGTGGCGTAGCCGAACATCCGATTTCGCTGATTGATCTTTATCCGACGCTGGCGGACCTGTGCGGCCTTTCCGGAGACACCCGCAAAAATGATCAGGGGGCGATATTGGACGGACACAGTGTGCGCCCGTTCCTTGAAGATCCGCAAAGCCGTGAATGGGCCGGACCTGACGGCGCTCTTTCCATGATCTACGTCGGTGATTCAAAAAAAACCTTCACGCCGGAAGAAAAAAACGATCTGGCCAACCAGCACTGGAGCTGGCGCACCGAGCGCTGGCGCTACATCCGCTACAACGACGGGACCGAAGAACTCTATGATCATCAGAAAGATCCGCGCGAGTGGACCAATTTGGCGGACCTGCCGGAATACAAAACCATCAAGGAACAGCTGAATCAGGATATGTCTGAAGTGATCGGCCCGATGCAGCAGTTCGCTGCCGACAAGCCGAAGGCTAATGTTTCTGTGCGCACACAAGCCAAGCGCGAAGCTAAGAAACCGAAATGGGACTGGTTCACCGCGCTTGATCAAAACAAGGACAATGAGGTGACGGAAGCCGAGTGGCTGGCGTGGGCGAAACAGTCGCAGAAGAAAAAGGGAGAGTCGTACAACGAAGAAAATCACCGAACCTATTTTAAAAAGCGTGATGCAAACGGCGATGGCATCATGACCCGGGAAGAGCTGGAGGCGAGTAAACAGTAAAGCATGTATGGTTTTCCATTGTAATGATTGTTGAGCCCAAAAGGGCAGGTGTGGGTTTGTTCTTTCATATTTTAGATTCTAGTGGATATTGAGAATGACGACAGTGCTCCGGGCTATAAACACCGTTTTGGACGAATGCTGTCGGCACAACTGGCGGAATTAAACCTGAAACGGATACTTCCTCCATAGAAAGGAATCGAGTTGCGCTGCAAAAAGGTGTATGTTTTATTCATGAAGATGAATCACTTGCGGCAAATGCAATTCGCCTGGGTGAGTGGATGCCTGATTTCAGCTGTTTTGGCCTGTGCGGAGCCGGTAGACCCATGCTTTCCTGCACAGAGGCATGCGCGACAGATAGCAGATAGCAGGTCGTTGAAACGTTGGCCGCCTTTGCGAATCAGACAGTTGGAAAAAGAGCGGGATGAGCTTTTGGAAAAGATCTCCAAGCTTCCGCATCATAATCCTGTTCAACTGTCTGATCATCTGGGCTGGCATTCTTTGCCGGTTGATCTGGATTCTGATGGGGAGGTGTCATCTCAAGTGATTGATGTTAAATTTGACTTTGATGTTCAACTTGATTCAATTGCCTTGGTACCGGTTTCTTTTCCTGATAATTCCAAGTTCGGAGCTTATGCTTTTCCCAAACGTTTTAAGATCGAAGTTCTCGAAAGTGGAGGCTATTGGGTTGGCGATGAAAACGGGCAGTGGATCTTGCCTCCACCTCCATATAAATGGGTGGAAATGGTGAACTGGATGGATGAGGATTTCCCTGATCCGGGATCCTATCCGGTATTCTTTGGTGGAAACGGCCGACCTGTATATCAGGTTCGTATAACGATTCCTCAGGGGGTCGGAAAATACCGGCGATATCATGCCATTAATGAACTATATTTGTTTCGCCGACAGTCCCTCGGTCATATTGGAGATAATATGATGGTCTGGGGTGATACGGTTGAGGTTGAGGTTTCTAACTCGCTTTCGGAACCTCCATTATGGAACGCTGAATATCTGTATGACGGAGTGGTGGATCTAGGTATGCCGCTTAGCGAGGAGGTTTCTGAGGTGGATGACCTGATGGTCATCTGGAATCAAAACGATATTATGGATCACTCCGTCCAGATCACATTGGATCTAGGGAAAGCCCGGCAGGTCGGTCGAGTTCAGCTGTGGCCCGCTGAAGCACCGTATGGGATGGAGGTTCCTTTGTTTGGTTTTCCTGACAAGGTAACGGTTGAATTGTCAACCAATTCGGAATTCAGCAGTCCCGAGGTGATAACGATCGAAAATCCCCGGGAAAAAGTATACCACAATAATTTGTTGAATATCGTGACCGGAGCAATCCGGGGAATTCGCTATGTTCGTTTAACTTTTTCCGATTTGGGAGAGTATAAAGGACGCCGAATTTTAGGATTGGGGGAAATCCGTGTTTCCGAATTTGACAAAAATTGGTCGCTTAACTGTCAGGTAAGAGCTGCTGGAATTCCTGAACGATATCAGGGGAAATTGTCCTGTCTGGTGGATGGGTATAGTCGTCATCGTCGTATTCTGCAAGAATCGGAATGGATCAAAGGTTTGGCGATGCGTCGTCCACTGGATCATCGGCTGGCGGTGGTGAATCGAAAACTGTCGGAGTCTCATGAGGCGTTGCGTCAGCTTCAGTTCCGTTTCAGTGTGGTCGGGGGAATTGTGCTTTTGATGTCTATGATCGCAGGAGGGTGGTTTCTGCATAAAAAGCGGCGGAAGGAATTAAGTAGGCTGAAGATGCGTATTACCCGCGACCTGCATGATGAAGTCGGCAGCAGTCTGGGGGGGATTTCTCTGATGACGGAAGAACTTCAGCTGGTTGCAAAACAGACCAAAATCAGCGACGAGTTGGAGGAATTATCACTGATGGCCAGGGAAGCCTATTCGTCTTTGAAGGAAGTGATCTGGGTGACGGATCAGGACAGTATCCGTCTTCCGGCATTGGTCGAAAAGTTGGTCGAACGGGCCGGGCGGGTTTTTCGCGAAATGGAGCTTTCTGTTGAAACGCCGGAGTATTGCCCGAATACTGAAGTGTCATTGACTTTCAAACGACACCTGTTCATGTTTTTTAGAGAGGCTTTACATAACTGTGCACGTCATGCTGGTGCAACACAGGTGTGGGTGAAAATCATAGTAGACGACAAATTCTTTTCGATATCAATTCGGGATAACGGGTGCGGGTTTGATCCGGCAGAAAAAACAGATGGCTGGGGCCTGGACAGCATGAAAAAAAGGGCGGAGGAGCTTCGAGGTGCGCTGGAAATTGATTCCACTCCCGAAGAGGGAACTTCTGTGGTATTGAAACTTCCCTATGAGGGGATATCTAAAGATCCCTGTCGATCCTATCAAACTTCTAATTGAATGTGTGGGAAAGGAAGAGTGCCGGTATGATTCCGATTACGTTATGGATTGTTGAAGACGATACAACTTATCGCCGCACCCTGCAGCGTTTGCTGAACCGAACTGGTCATATTACCTGCAGCCGTATCTTTCCGTCGTGTATCGAATTTCTTGATGCGATTCAAACCAATCCCCAACCGGATTTAGTGCTGATGGATCTCGGTCTGCCGGGAATGGGCGGGGTCGAAGGGATTCAGCAGCTCAAGGTGCTTGCTCCGGATGTAACGGTTATCGTGCTGACGGTCTCTGCAGAAAAAAAGAAGGTGCTTCAGGCGCTGGATGCAGGCGCGGCGGGATATTTGCTGAAGGAGTCCTCCGGACCGGAGATTGTCAATGGACTCCAGCAGGTATTTTATGGCGGAGCTGCGCTGAGCCCATCTGTTGCAAAGATCGTGGTTGAAGAACTTCGCAATCCCGCTCCGGCAGATATGTTTGATCTTTCCGTTCGGGAAATTGAAGTGCTCGAAAAACTGGCCGCGGGACTGGCGGTTAAGGAGATTGCTTCAGCGCTTAATATCAGCGTAGCCACTGCCCGGTTTCATTTGACCAATATCTATAGAAAACTACAGGTGCCGTCACAGACAGGTGCTGTGGCTAAGGCTCTGCGCGCCGGTATTATCTGATGAGGGCATGTTCGGGCCTTCATATTACCTATTCATATGACTAGTTGTGCCGAACTACGACACTCTCTATTGTTAACTACTATGTGGGGCATTTATTCCTATTTGGATTTTAAACGCATGCGCATAAGCAGGTGACTCATGAGTCAGCAGTGACGATTTTTATATCTGATTGGTGTTATTGAACTGATGGTGAAAACTAAAAAAGGAGAAGTGATGAAAAGAACAGTTGTTATATTGTATGCATTGGCTGCCATGGTTCTTTCTGTGCAGGCCACAACGATCTCTGATCCTGCGGAAGCTTCGGGGTGGACGACAATCTCGGGAGGATACTGGGCGTCCACGGCCGGGGAGCTGTTACCGGTGGAGAGCAATCAATTCTTCACGGCCGGCGGCTTTGGCGGCAGCAACCGGGGAACATGGAAGTTATTCGGTGAAACATTCACTGAAGAGATTTTGCAGGTTTCCTTTTGGATGGGAGAATATACCACGACCACCGGCTTCCCCGACACTGTGACGGCCACTCTTTTTGCGGATGTGAATGCCAACGGTTTATGGGAATTCGACGAACAAATCCTTCCCCATGTCAGCTCTAATCCGATTCCTTCCGATGCATGGGAGCAATGGGTGAATCTTTACAATATAACTGCTGACACTAAGACGACCGGCGGAAGCAATGTTCTAGGCAGTGCCATTGGGTTTTATGTTCGTGTTGCAGGCGATGGTGCCGGAAAAAGCTTTGCTTTTGATTCTCTGAACATCGAAACGACGGAGTTGACGCCGAGTGATAACCTGCTGATTGCATGGGATGGAGGAATTCTTACAAATACCGCGTATGTCGCCGACGGCCTAAGCGGAACCCTGTTCGCAAATCTAATTTATTCGGCAGATGCCTCGGCCGGATCAACCGATTGGACCTTCGGCAGCAGCACCCTGGGTGCAGATCCATCGCCTGCTGCCTACGCGGTTCGAACCGCTAATTTAGGCAGTAACAACACTGTTTCGGTTCAGATTCACAATACGTCTACAGAAGTCGTGCAACTGGATACCCTTTCTTTTGACTATAGTCCGTGGTTCTCAGATGGCCCGACAACTGTAACGATGAGTTATGCTTACGGGGACCTGAGCGGGGTTCCGGCAGAAACAGTTCTTAACAGTGCCGGCGGGATTGCCGCGACCGGAAAGTTTGCAGACTATAGCGACTTTGATTGGTCGTTAGCCGGTTTGGCAGACCGCAGGTTGGCTCCCGGTGAACGGGCAACGTTCACGCTGGTTGCCACGGAGGCCACCGGGGCTTATGTGAACGGTGCGTTTGACAACATCGCATTGTTTGGTTCGGTGGAGGTCGTTGGGTATGATGCGTGGGCTGAAGGATGGGGGGGCAACCTCGGATCGGCTACTGACGACTACGATGGCGACGGACTGAACAATCTTGGCGAGTATGGATTGGGGGGCGATCCAACTGATGGTTCTGATCGGGGGATTGCGCCAGAAGTGGGCGTTGAAACAGTTGATGGAACCGACTGGTTTGGTTACGTGTATCCCAAACGTGCCGATCTGGATAGCGGCCTGTCGTATCGTCTGGAACTCTGTACAAACCTAGTCTACGGAGCATGGACCAATACCGGATATGCCGTGCTAGGAACCAATATTACAGGTGGAGAGTTTGACTATGTCACTAACGTTACAGACATGGTGAACAGTGAGAAATTCATTCGACTGATTGTTGAGTAAGCGGAAAAGACCGTGATGCTTGGATAGGACGTGGCTGCCCGGCTCATTGAGATCATATGTTGAAGACTGTCATTATTCTGGTGTGTTTGATGTGCTGGCCGGCCGCGTTGTTTGCGGCAGAACCCTTGATTGGATGGGAGGGAGGACGAGGAACCAATACTGCCATTCAGGTGGATGGGATTAACGGTTTTCTTTTTACAGGCAAACTGTACGCTGTGGACAGTGCCGTAGGGTCTTTGGATGGAACATTCGGCGCTTCAATTTATGGAGCATCGACAAACCCATCGGCCTACAACGTGAGAACGGTATTTCTGGGTGAAAAAAACACGGTTGGGATTCAGATCCAGAACAATACGGGAGGGAACCTTCAGCTGACATCTATCTCTTTCGACTATCTTGCGTGGTTCTCAAATTCCCCTAAAACCATTACACTGACTTATGCTTACGGAGACTTGGATGATCCCGACAATACGGTACTCCAGTCTGTTGGGGGCCTGGGGCATGATGCAAGCTGGCTTTCGGATTATCCAGACTTTGACTGGACGCTTGAAAACCTCTCCGACTATGTTCTGGCCGATGGAGAAAGAGCAACCTTTGAACTGACCGCAACTGATGCTGCAGATGAAAACACCAGCGGGGCATTCGATAATATTGCTGTTAGCGGTCAGCGAGGGAATCCACCTCCTTTCGCTGCCATAGAGACTGGCGTGGAGAAGTCTGAAGTGACGAAAATGATGTCGGGAGCCGGGTTGATCTACCTCTGGTGTCCCGATGCCTTCTATGCCGACGGGGAAATTGCCGATATCGCGAAAAACGTAGGCATTGGTGCCCTGCGTTGGCCGGGCGGTACGGTTGTTACGGTTTCTCACTGGGATGCCTTTACCGGAGCATGGACTGACAGCTGGAATCCAACGTACGACATTGCCTCTGGTCAGCCGCCGGAAAACTTCATGGATCTTGATGAATACCTCGCACTCATTGACCAAACCGGTGCGGAAATCATGCTTGGCATCAATATGAGCTCAGGCAAGGAATGGCAGCGCGAGACCGAAGGCGTCGCCGAGGCTCGTGCTCTGGTACAGGCCTGCAAGGACCGTGGATATAATGTGAAATATATCTATTTCGACAACGAGAGTTATCATTCCGGGAACGGCTATAACCGCGATCTTGATGGCGATGGAGAAAGCTGGACTCCGGCCAGCTATGCCGAATCGTTTAATCTCTACGCAGAGGCCATCAAGGAAGTCTTTCCTGATGCAAAACTAATCGCTAATTGGATCAATAATGTTACGGGATCCGCCTTTCAGTCGGCCATGGAAACCATGCTTGGAATTGCTGGAACCAATATCGACTACGTGGATATTCACTGGTATTGGGAATGGGATAATGCGTCATGGCCCTTGTGGAAATCCGAACTGCCGATGTCGCGCACGTCGAGTTCTTTCTCATACAAAGATTCGATTCTCTACGCCAACAACCTGTTTGCCAGTCTTGGCTATCCGAACATTCGGATGGTGGTGCTGGAGTGGAATTTAGGCCCCGGTCCATGGCAAACCGATCTGGCCCACTCCAATTTTAAAACAGCCTTGATGCAGACCGAAATGCAAATGCAGTTTCTGCAGGCCGGGCTCGATATCGGCCTGATTTTTGCCCTGCACAATGCGCCAGGGGGAAACCCGGCCCTCGAAAATCATGTTGTGCGCAGTGGCGGTTCAACCTCTACTGCGCTTTGGATGTGGCTTTTTTCAAAAGCCGTCGGGAAGACTGTTGTTCAGGCATCTGCATCCATCGACGGCATATACATTGTTGCTGTCAAAGGCCGTCAAGGGGAACTGGTCGCGTATTTACTGAATAAAACTGACAGCGATAGACCGATAGAATTCATAATTCCCGGCTATCAAATTGATGAAATTGACGAGGCGTGGCGTTTCAAGGATGACGGCAACGGTCAGGGGTCCCTGCAGAAAATCGGTTTGTGGGATGTCAATGGCAGGAAGAGAACAACCCTTTTGGCGAACAGCCTGAATATGATTGGCTTCAACTATTTATCAAATGATGTGCCGAACCGTCCCGTCATCCAGGTTGAGCGTACCAGGGCCATTTCTGAGAGCCTTCTGGCGGGCTGGCATTCCGCCATGGGCATCGGTGGAGATATCTCTGCCGCAGGCATTAACGCTCTGCTTTGGGACAGTGACAGCTATGGGTTCGATGAAACCGTTGGTTCAACCGATGGTTCCTATGGTTCCGCTGATTTTGGAGCTTCGTCAGCTGCCGGTGCCTTTGTTGTACGTGCAACCAACGGGATGGATGAGGTAGGCTTCCAAATTGAGAACGAGACCGGCTTGCCGCTGTGTCTTGAAATGGTTCATTTCGACTATGCCCCGTGGTGGACCAGTTCGCCACAGGATGTTGCGCTCTATTACACCTTCGGGAACTTGTCCGGCGTTACAAACCGCACGCTGATCAATTCGGTTTCCGGGCTTTCAAGTTCAGGAAACAAGCTTGCAGATTATCACGATTTTGATTGGTCACTTTCTGTCCTGCCTGATCAGGTTCTGGAGCACGGAGAGAAAGCCAGCTTTATCTTGAGGGCGTCCAATGCCACAGAGATTTGGTCGAATGGGGCGTTCGATAATATTGCCGTCTCGGGCAGTACGGTTTCGGATGCTTCCGATTCGCTTGTGGTTTCCTGGCGTGCCGAAACGGCAAGAAAATATACGGTTGTTCAGTCATCCAGCCTGCTTTCGAATGAATGGAATACGGTTTCGCCGATTATAAACGGCATCCCGGGAGATATGTCGTTATCTGTTCTACTGGAATCTCCCGGGTTTTACCGGTTACAGGTGGAGAATCCGTAATGTGGGTGTGCAGGGAAACGATTTGTCTGGAGTCTGTTCGGCAATTCCGGTTTCGCCGGGAGCGTCGTTTGATCGCTGTGATGTTTATGCGGCGGCTTCGACCTAGAGGTTTCACCAGTATCTGTTCCATTTGCGTTTTATGTATATTGTGCACGATTTGATGCCCTGAAAATGAATCCCAATTTGATAACAAAGACAGTCCCTTTAAACCGCGAAGCAAATGATGTTGGTCTCATGACGCGGGAAGATTTGGAGAAGAGTAAACAGTAATGCGATGGATTTTGTACATAGCAGTTGCGGCTGTGCTGTCTGGATATGCAGAGCGTAATCAGCATCCGCTGAAAGATCGCCGACCGCTGGAACTGGAGATGCGGGAACGGCAGGTGGAGGTGACGTCCGCAGGGAAGTCTGCCTCCGCTGTGCTGACTCCCGCGGACAAGGTCTGGGACTGCTCGTCCAAACTTTGGATGCTGGTTGATATTGAAAACAATGGTCGAGCCCCTGTGATGGTTCGGGCCAATGTGACGGCAAAAAACAGTGAGAGCTGGAAAAAAGTCACCGGCGGAATTTCGGTGCCGGGAGGGAAAAGCGCCACGCTGCCGGTGCTGATTCTACACCAAGAAGATGACGCTGCACTGCGACAGGTTTTCGGAGAGATGCGTGGATATCCGGGCGGATATCAGTATTCGGGCTGGCGGCAGATCCCGGCATCGAAAATTAATCGCATCAAGCTCGATTTTTTTACAGATGGCGACGAAGTGGACTGTGACGTTTCCAATTTGCGCGCGGCCGTCGATTTTGAGTTTCCAACCATTGGAAACCTGAAAGAGAATTATGTGCCTGTCACCGATGAGTTCGGGCAGAACCGTCATGCCGACTGGCCGGAAAAGATACACAGCGAAACGAATCTGGTTCAGGCGCTTCAGCGGGAAACCGCCGAGCTGCAAAAGTTCCAACCCTTGGAAAATCGCAGCCGCTGGGGCGGCTGGACAGGAGGGGAACGCTTTGACGCTTCCGGACATTTCCAAACCTTGGAAAGAGACGATGTTTGGTGTCTGGTGGATCCGGATGGATATCCTTTTTGGTCGCTCGGAATTGATTGTCTGAATCTGGATGCCGGCAAAACGAAAACACCCGGTGTGGGCAAATGGAATCCGCGACTGAAAAATCTACAGAAAAAGTACGGGGATAACTGGCGGGCGGAATCGGTCGATTTTATGCATCGCCGATTGCATGTCTGGGGCGTGAATACGCTTGGCAACTGGAGCTCTGCGGATTTTTATCAGGTTGGACGGACTCCGTATACAGTGGCAGTACATTTTTGGCGGAATGTGATTCCTGAAAAAGGTGGAGATGCCAGTAAGGCGCTGCCGGATGTGTTTCATCCTGATTTTTCGAAGCATGTTTTTGATGCGGTCCGGAAGTTCCAGACCGAAGCGACCGATCCGTGGTGCATCGGCTTTTTTATTGATAACGAACTGTCATTTGCTCAGCCGGTTTCACCAGCAGCAAAAGCGCTGAATGCGCCGGAAGACTGTTTTACGCGTCAGGAATTTATTCGTCAGCTTCAGGAAAAATATGGCGATTTTGCAACGCTGAAGGCGGCCTGGGGATCGGAGGCGTCCAGCTGGGCAGAGCTGAGGGCCGGCGGCAAAGGTTCATGGCGCGATCTGCAGGATCTCAGCGAAATGTGGTATCGAAAATATTTTGGAACCTGTCGCGATTCCATGCGTGAGCTTGCTCCGCACAAGCTGTATCTCGGAAGCCGAATCAACCATACCGGCAATAAGACCGCACTGTCCATCTGCGCAGAATTTGCAGACGTGGTGAGCATCAATTTGTATGACTACACGCCGGATGTTTTACAGGTTCCGAACGGGTTCAACGCACCGGTCATGATTGGTGAATTTCATTTCGGAACCATCACGGAACGCGGAGTCTGGGGATGCGGCCTTTGTACAGCGATGGATATCGAGCATGCCGCCGACCTGTTTGAAGTCTACATGACTGCCGCGATGAAAAATCCGCTGATTGTCGGTGCGCACTGGTTCCAGATGTTTGACCAGCCGCTGACGGGGCGCGGTGACGGCGAGAATTATCGCATCGGTTTTGTGGATGGAACGGATACGCCGTATCCGGACATGGTGAACGCCTGTCGCCGGACGGCAGAACAACTTTATTTACTGAGGGAGAGTCTGAATGAACATTAAACAAAACGTATTGCTGGGGCTGGCATTGCTTAGCCTGAATGCCGCTGCTGAGCGGGAAGTTATGAATTTTAATGAAGCCTGGCGCTTCCAGAAAGCTGATGTGGAAGCATCGTCTCCAGAGTTGGATGATTCACAATGGCGCACGCTTAATTTGCCGCACGACTGGGGCATTGAAGGGCCGTTTGATCCCGAACTCCCGAACCGTACCGGCAAGCTGCCGTGGGCGGGAATCGGCTGGTACCGCAAACATTTCCAATGTTCGGGAAACGATCTGCTGAAAAAAGTATTTATCGATTTTGACGGGGCGATGTCCGACAGCACAGTGTGGCTGAACGGCAAGCTCGTTGGCGGCTGGCCGTATGGCTACTCATCGTTTCGGCTGGAGCTGACCCCGTACCTCAAAAAAGGCGACAACGTTCTGGCGGTGAAGCTGGATAACAAAGAAGAGTCGTCGCGCTGGTATCCGGGCGGCGGCATTTACCGCAATGTGCGCTTGGTGAAAACGGACGCGGTGCATGTGGACCACTGGGGCATTTCGGTGACAAAGCCGAATGTGTCAGAGACATCCGCAACCGTCGTCGTGACAACAGATGTAGTTGGTGCCGATGATCACACGCAGGTGTTTCATGAGATTGTTGGAGCAGGAATCAGCGGTAGCGGCACAGACTGTTCTCTGACGGTTTCTTCGCCCAAGCTGTGGAGTTTGGAAGCGCCGAATCTTTATACGCTCAAAACCGTTATCAAACAGGACGGGAACGTTGTCGATACGGTGGAAACTGTTTTTGGAATTCGATCGATTGAATACACGAAAGACGGGTTTTTCCTGAACGGGCAACAGGTGCGCATGAAAGGGGTGTGTCAGCATCACGACCTCGGACCGCTGGGCACTACCGTGAATAAGCGCGCACTGGAGCGCCAGATTGAAATCCTTCAGGAAATGGGCTGCAACGCCATCCGCACCTCACACAATCCGCCGGCGCCTGAGCTGCTGGAGCTTTGCGACCGTATGGGTATGCTGGTGCAGGTCGAGGCATTCGACTGCTGGAAGGCGTCAAAAACCCCAAATGACTACGGCCGCTTTTTTCCAGAGTGGCACGAAAAAGATCTGCGCGCGATGATCCATCGTGATCGCAACCATCCATGCGTGGTAATGTGGAGTACTGGTAACGAAGTGAAGGAAATGCGCAATAAAGAAGGTATTTTGGTTTCCCAAATGTTGGCCGATATTGTCCATAAACTGGACCCGACCCGCCCAGTAACAACCGGATGTAATCATGCAGTGGCCGGGTTCAACGGATTTGAAAAAACAGTTGATGTATTCGGCTTTAATTATAAGGCCAAGGACAATGCCGCTGTTTACCGGCGGTTCATGAAAGAACATCCCGATCAGCCTTTTTACGGGAGCGAAACGGCGTCGTGCATCAGTTCGCGCGGCGAATATTTTTTCCCGGTTTTGGATGACAAGGCGATGGGACAGGGCGGACACTTTCAGGTCAGCAGCTATGATCTTTTTGCTCCGCCGTGGGCGTATAAACCGGATGTGGAGTTTGAGGCGCTGGACCGGTATCCGGCCATTTTCGGGGAGTTTGTCTGGACCGGTTTCGATTATATCGGCGAGCCGACGCCTTATAACAAGGACAACACCAATCTGCTCAACTTTACCGATCCGGATGAGCGCAAGCATATGGAAGAGCAGCTTGCCAAGCTGGGCGGAAACATTCCGCCGCGAAGTTCCTATTTTGGAATTGTCGATTTGTGCGGATTCAAAAAAGACCGTTTCTATATTTATCAGGCGCGCTGGCGGCCGGAGCTGCCGATGGCGCACATTCTGCCTCACTGGAACTGGCCGGAGCGCGTAGGTGAAGTCACTCCGGTACACGTTTATACCTCCGGCGACGAAGTCGAACTGTTCCTGAACGGGAAATCACTCGGACGGAAAAAGAAAGGCGAATACGAATACCGGCTGCGCTGGGATGATGTGGTTTACGAGTCCGGCGAGCTGAAAGCGGTAGCTTATAAAAACGGAAAGCCGTGGGCCGAGGATGTTGTGAAAACGACAGGGACTGCCGCGAAGCTGGAACTGACCGCAGATCGCGCACAGATCAGCGCAGATGGCACTGATCTGTCCTTCGTAACCCTTCAGGTTTCGGATGGTGAAGGACTGCTGGTGCCGCGCACACATAACCGGTTTAAGCTCAGTATCGACGGTCCCGGTGAAATTATTGCTGTTGGTAACGGTGATCCGACCAATCTGGAGTCGTTCCAATCATTGGACAGAAACGTATTCAATGGATTGGCGCTGGTTGTTGTGCGTTCGAAAAAAAGTGAGCCCGGTACGATTCGACTGACGGCACAGTGTGACGGACTGCAAGACGCAACCATTCAGATTCAAGCGAAGTAATGATAAAACGTATACAGATTATAAAGTTCACAGCAGTGAGCTGGGCAGTGCTCCTGCTGTTCCTGGGCGGCGCGGGCGCAGATGCCGTTGAGATTACGGTTCAGGCGGACCGTGTGGCCAGTAGCTATCCGGTCCATCCGTTCGGCATGAATCTGAATTATCTGCGTGATGTCGACTCGCTGTGGCCAGTGCGGACTCGGAGTGTTGAAGCGGCGCTGAAAGACATGAAGGTGCGCTGGCTGCGTTACCCCGGCGGCGAGAAGTCGGATCATGTCCGTTTTGCGTCGCCGCCGTATACAAATGCAGCGCCGGTTGTTTTCGATTACTGTGAAAAATCACAGCGGGACGACCTGCTGGATTTTGATGAGTTCATCGCTCTTTGCCGCCGCCTCGGAGCCGAACCTTGGGTCGTGGTCCCATATGACACCTCTGCCCGAACGAAACGGTACGGAGATTTTCTAGAACATGCTGTCGCCTGGGTGACCTATGCCAACCGGATACGCGGTTATGGAGTGAAATACTGGGAAATCGGCAATGAGAACTGGAGCTCGCAGAGCCGGAATCCCAACCCGAAGCGGAGTCTTGATATTCTTCAAATCGCACAGTCTATGAAACAAGCCGACCCGTCCATTCGCATTGCTGCGAGCGGTGTTGATCCTGCTGTTGTGAAGGATACGGTGAATATTCTTTCTCTCAGCGGTTATGTCGGGACATGGGAAAAGAGTGACTGGAAAGAGACGTTTGATTCTTTACAGGGAGATGCTCTTTTGAGCCCGAGCTGGAAAAAGGAAAAGAGAGTCATTAAAAAGTCCGGTCGTGATTATCTGCTGGCGGTCGTGGAATGGAGCTTTAAATACGACAAGAAACGCAATGATCTGATCAGTGCTATCGGTGCGCTGGATGTCGCCGGCAGACAGTACCGTTATGGCGACGGAATGATCAATCACATGTATTGGACGACACGATACATGGATTTGGAGCAGGCCGATGCTGTTTTCTGTACTCTGGATACCCGGAACGAACTGACGGCTACCGGGCGGGCGGCCTGGATCATCGGTAATTTTTTCACTCGACAGCCAGTGGCCTGTACGTCGGATTTTCCTCAAAACGTCCATGCTTACGCATTTATTGATGATGAACAGAAACGTGTCAATGTGCTGCTCATCAATCATACGGATCAGAATCAATCGGTTCGGGTGACATTTGAGGGAATGTCCGGGGTGTCGCTGTGTTCAGTTTTTCAGTTTTCCGGTACAGGCCCGCTCGACACGAAGCCGGTTTGGAAAGAGCTGAATATGCTGCCTGAGCAGCTTGTCCCTTACAGTGCGATTATTATCCAGTCGGAAAAAGATCACCGTTAACCAGTGAATTAGAAAGAGAGAGGTTTATGAATTTAAAATTAGGAGTTAAATGGTTGCTTCCCAGAACGATCATGCTGTTGCTCTGCAGTCAGAAGGTTTGTGCGGTCGGGGAAGTTTTGGTCGAAGCGGAGACTTTCGCCGATAAGGGGGGCTGGGTCGTGGATCAGCAGTTTATGGATATTATGGGCTCTTCCTACTTGTTGGCTCATGGGCTGGGAAAGCCGGTGGAGCCTGCCCGGACAACCGTTTCTTTTCCGGAGACCGGCAGTTACCGGCTGTGGGTTCGGACGAAAAACTGGGTGCCAGGGAACTGGGATGCGCCGGGACGATTTAAGGTAAGCATTGAAGACCGGGTCGTCGATACGGTTTTCGGGACACAGGATGGCTGGGCCTGGCAGGATGGCGGTGTGGTTGAGATCTCCGATTCCTCTGTGTCTCTTGCATTACTGGATATGACTGGATTCGACGGGCGATGTGATGCTCTCTATTTCACCCGGGATGTTGATGCTGTCCCCCCGAACGACCTGAAGGAGCTTGCTGCGTGGCGGAATCGTTTGGCGGGAATTGCGGAAACACCATCTGCCGCGGTGACCTGCGACCTAGTCGTCGTGGGGGGAGGGATCGCGGGCTGTGCTGCCGCTGTTGCTGCCGGAGAGCAGGGGCTGAATGTTGCACTGATTCATGATCGACCGGTGTTTGGTGGAAATGCCAGTCAGGAGGTGCGTGTTCATACGTTAGGTATCTATGGGGCGGGCACCCGGATTTTAAAAGGGCTGGATACGGAAAAATGGAAGAACGGTTCGGCACAGGCCGTCGGCGATAATGAAAAACGGGATGCCTTTATGCGCAATGCCATGAACGTACAGGCATTCCTGTCGTACAGAGCATATGCTGTACAGGCGGACGGCTCCCGGATTCAGTCTGTAGATGCTCGGCATATTGAGACTGGAGAAACCATCCGGTTCTCCGCTCCGCTGTTTATCGACTGCACCGGCGATGGCTGGATCGGGTACTGGGCCGGTGCAGATTTCCGTTACGGCCGGGAAAGCGCGGATACCTATAATGAGGGAGATCCGGCGGAAGGTGATCGCTGGTCACCGGCGGTCGCGGATCGGATGACCATGGGATCTTCCCTGCTTTGGAATTCCGAACACTCAGGCAGCCTGCAGGATTTTCCGGCGGTGCCATGGGCAATGGATGTGGCGAAGCAGTATGCGGCTGTTGAAGGCGACTGGGAATGGGAGTTTGCGCGGGAGGATCTGCATCAGGTGGATGATGCAGAAGAAATCAGGGATCATCTTCTGCGGGCTGTTTGCGGTTCATTTTATAATGCCAAGCAGAATCCGGAAAACGGGGATGTTGCCTTGAAATGGGTAGGATATCTTCTTGGGAAGAGGGAGTCCCGGAGATTGATGGGCGACTATATCTATACGCTGGATGACATGCTTTCCTGCCGGAAATTCGAGGATGCCGTGGTCGAGGAAAAACGCTCTGTGGATGTACATTATCAGCTGGAATCCGGCGGGTTCCTTTCTGAGGCAATTTTCCATAAGCCGCAGGATTCGTATTATGTTCCATTTCGCAGCCTTTATTCACGTAATATTGAAAACCTGATGATGGCCGGCCGCTGTTTCAGCTGTTCTCATATCGGACTCGGCGGACCCCGGGTGATGCGGACGACCGGCCAAATGGGAATTGCAACAGGTTATGCGGCTTTTCTGTGCCTGAATTATCAAACAACCCCGCGTGGAGTATATCAGGGTCATATTGAAGAGTTGCAATCACTGATCGGCCTGACGGCTCAGTTGGAAGGACTTCAGGTAGCAAATCCTTGAATTAACGGGGAATGATGATGAAAACGTTTTGGATCAATCTGATTTTGTTGTCGGCAGCGCTTCCCTTGCTGTCAGCGCCTCAGCGTAACTTTCTGTTTATCCTGGTCGATGATCTGGGGTGCCGGGATCTGGGATATACGGGCAGCACGTTTTATGAAACGCCGCATATCGACGGGCTGGCCGCATCCGGTATGCGGTTCGATCAAGGCTATGCCGCCTGCCAGGTGTGCAGTCCGTCGCGCGCGAGCATCATGCTCGGCAAGACGCCGGCACGCCACGGCATCACACAGTGGATCGGCGATCCGTCCGGGCTGGGCTGGGATAAGGGCGATCCGGTGATGAATGCGGAATATGTTCACAACCTGCCGCAGCAGGATGTCACAATTGCTGAAGCAATGCAGGAAGCGGGCTATACCACTTTTTTTGCCGGCAAATGGCACCTGGGTTCCGAAGGTTCCTGGCCGGAAAATCATGGATTCATGATCAACAAAGGAGGTTGGACCGTCGGGTCACCCAAGGGGGGGTATTTTGCTCCGTGGAACAATCCAAAACTGGAGAATGGCCCGGACGGCGAATCGCTTACGTTGCGCCTCGCCCGTGAAACGGCATCCTTTCTGGGATCAGAACATGACAAACCGTTTTTTGCGTTCCTTTCGTTCTATTCGGTTCACGGACCGATCCAGACCACCGAAGCGCTTTGTGAAAAGTATCGCAAGAAAGCGGAAGCGATGGGGCTGGTCGGCGATAAAGAGCGGTTTGAATTTGATCGCCGTCTGCCGGTCCGTCAGGTGCAGGACAATCCGGTTTATGCCGGGATGATGGAGCTGCTTGACGATGCGGTCGGTATTGTGCTCGATAAACTGAAAGAAACCGGACTGGATAAAAACACCGTGGTGATTTTTACCTCGGACAACGGCGGCGTTTCCTCCGGCGATTCTTTTTCGACCAGTCTTTTGCCGTATCGCGGTGGCAAGGGTCGTCAGTGGGAGGGTGGAATTCGCGAGCCGCTGATCATTCATGTGCCCGGAATGACCCAGCCGGATTCATCGACGGACACTCCGGCTATCGGCATGGACTTTTATCCGACGATTCTGGATCTGGCCGGTTTGCCGCTGATGCCGAAACAGCATGTGGATGGAGTCAGCCTGCTTCCGGTGCTGAAGGGCGAAGCTCTCGGGCCGCGCGATCTGTTCTGGCATTATCCGCATTACGGCAATCAGGGCGGAGAGCCATCGTCCATTATTCGTTCCAAGGATTGGAAACTTATCTATTACCACGAGGACGGCCGCTGCGAGCTGTATAATCTGGCCAGCGATATCGGAGAACAGAATGATCTTTCCGCATTGCAACCCGAAAAGACCGCTGAACTGAAAAAGCGGCTGGATGCCTGGCTGGCGGACACGCAAGCCGTCATGCCGAAACCCGACCCCCGTTTTTCGAAGGAACGGTTTGATGCCCGGCTGAAAAACGCCCGGACCGTTGTGAAGGATAAACAGGAAAAGCGGGCGGCTCATTATTTAAAAGAAAATTGGACCCCGAACTCGGACTGGTGGGGCAGTTCTGTGACAAACGATTGAGGTGAAAATTATGAAAACTGTAAAAATTATGGCAATGACCCTGTGTGTGTGCGGACTGATTCGGGCGGAAGAACCGTGGCGGTTCCTGCTGCTGGCGGACTGGCACTGGGCGGAAAAATATACACAGACTGAAAAAAATCCTTCATGGATGGCCGAGGCGGTAGCGGACGATGTCGCCGCGGTCAAAATGCTGAAGGACAATTACGGCGGCGAACTGATGCTGCTGCCGGGCGACAGCAACACCGGCCATTGGGATGAGTCCGGCTTTATCAAAAGCAATTTTCCCGGAGGTACTCCGGCAGAGTCGATCCTACAAGCTGGGAAACTCTGCTACGAAGGCATGATTGACTCTTTCAAAAAGGGCGGCTATTCAAAACTGATTATGGCGGTTGGCGATCATGAAATGGGGGATAATCCTTGGCCGGCTGGTTCTGCAGTCTCCCGTTGCCAGCCGCAGTTCCGCGAGGCCTTTGCTAAAGCGTTTAACACGAACCCGGACGGCGGAGGTTTTCGGTATGACCAGCCGACAGGAAAGGCCGCGTCCCGTCCGCTCGGAACCAAATACGAAACCACTTCGTATGCATATCGCTATAAAAACGTGCTTTTTGTGACGATTGATGCTTTCCACCAGGAAGATCCGGACAGAAAGATCGGCGATGAAGGCTCGGTGACCGGTACCGTGACCGGGCCGCATCTCGCATGGCTGGAGAACGTTCTTTCCGAGGCTCGGAAAGATCCGGGCATCAAACATATTTTTGTGCAGGCGCACCTGCCGGTGATTTATCCGGTTCGCAAAGTCAGCAGCAGCGGCATGATGATGGATGATGGCTCAGAGAGTTCTTTCTGGCAGGCGCTTCGCAAGTATGACGTCGATATCTACTTTGCCGGTGAAGTTCATGCCAACACGGTGACTAAAGACTCGGAATCAGACCTGATCCAGCTGGTGAGCCGCGGCAACTTTTTCAACAATTTCCAGACATTGGATATTTCCGATGATCGCATCGAAGTGGTCTGTTATGAGCAGCAGGTCGGCACGCTGCCGCAGGATGGTAAATACAGTGTTTCCGGGAAACTGGTGATTGATAAATCCGGTGACGCAACCCGCATCGACGGATCGGGCGAGCTGGCGCTGCTTGATGTGAATGGTCGCCATTTTCACTTCACTTTCGAAGAAAAGCCGCCGCTGTGGAACTACCCAATTATGGGGCTGTCCGGACGGGAAAAAATGGAAAAAGACAAAATACTTCGCGGCGTGACCTGCAAAGACATTTTTCCAAACCTTGGAACGTTTGGAGAACACTACAGCGCTTTGACGGCTAATGTGGAGTTGACGGACGGCCCGCAGGGCAAAGCCGGGCAGTTTTCAGCAGACAGCCGCATGGGCGTTTTTGCCATGGGGCCGCTTCATAGTGGTCACACCGTGTCCTATGCACTGTGGATGAAAACACAGTCGCCGGAAAACCAGATCCTGATCAATACCGGATCTATCTGGAGCAAAGCCCTGAAGAACTTCCTGAATCTGCACCTGAACGACGGCGTGCCGGAAGCGGTGATTTCCGATTCGCAGAGGCTTGCGGCTGTTGGAGCGAAACTCAATGACGGCAAATGGCACCAGATTGCTGTTTCCATGCCGCACGACGGTTGCCTGCTTTCGGAGGTCGAAATTTTTGTCGATGGAAAGAAGTCAGAAACCCGTCTGAACGGTTCAGATAGAAAACTTCATTTTAATCAGGCGGTTCGGGTTGGAATCGGAGGCTTGAACTACAGCCACAAAGGCTTTGATCAATTGCCGGTCAAACCGTTTGTCGGCGCGATGGATGAAGTATCCATCTGGACCCGGCCTTTGACTGCTGCGGATGTGAAAGCGGCATACAACTGATTTGAACGGAACAGAATGTTGAAAAAAATAATACTGACGTCTTTGTTTGCAGCCGTGTCCTGTGCTGTTGCGGTGGAATGGAACGATTTAAATGTGCTTGAGGTGAACCGCGAAGCGCCGCATGCGACGATGATGGTGTATTCGACGGCGAAAGCGGCGATGAAGTACGATCGCACCGCATCGCCGTGGTTCCGGTCGCTCAACGGCGAGTGGAAATTCAACTGGGTGAGAAAGCCTGCCGATCGCCCCGCCGATTTTTATAAGCCGGAGTTTGATGTGAGCGGATGGAGCACGATTCCGGTTCCGTCCAACTGGGAGATGGAAGGCCACGGTCTGAGGATCTACACCAATATTAAATATCCATTTCCAATGGATCCTCCGAATGCACCGGTTGACTGGAATCCGGTCGGTTCCTGCTGCCGCGAGTTCAGCGTTCCCAAAGATTGGGAAAACCGCGAGACCTATATTGTCTTTGATGGCGTGCAGTCCGCGTTTTACCTCTGGGTGAACGGGCAGAAAGTCGGCTATTCGCAGGGCAGCCGCACGCCGGCCGAATTCAACATTACCAGGTATCTTCAGGACGGAAAAAATGTGCTGGCGGTGGAAGTGTACCGCTGGTGCGACGGTTCCTATCTGGAGGATCAGGATTTCTGGCGCTTCTCCGGCATTTATCGTGATGTGTATCTGTGGAGCACCGCCCGGTCCCACATTCGCGATTTTACGATTGTGACCGATCTGGATGATCAGTACAAAGACGCCGAACTCAAGGTGGACGTGGAGCTGGTCGGAGAGGGATCTTTTGAAATCGATCTTTATGACGCGGACGGGAAGAAAGTCCTTTCGCATCCTGTATCCCGCATTTCGAATCCTGTTTTATGGAATACGGAAAATCCATATCTCTATACGGCACTTCTGACATTGAAAGATGCGTCCGGAAACATCATTGAAGTGATTCCTCAGCGTATTGGTTTTCGTAAAGTCGAAATCAAAAACAACCGCTTCTGCATCAACGGAGTACCGGTTTTGATCAAAGGGGTGAATCGTCATGAACACGATCCCGATACCGGGCACACGGTCTCGCGCGAAGCAATGATTCGGGATATTCAGCTGCTCAAGGAAAACAACTTCAATGCCGTGCGCACCTCTCATTATCCGAACATGCCGATGTGGTACGATCTGTGCGATGAGTATGGAATCATTCTCTGGAATGAAGCCAATATCGAATCGCACGGGGTCGGGTACGGTCCCGAATCTCTAGCCAAGCAGCCGGAATGGAATCCGGCTCATCTTGACCGCATTCAGCGCATGGTCGAGCGCGATAAGAACCACGCGTCTGTCGTGGTCTGGTCGATGGGCAATGAAGCCGGAGACGGAGAAAACTTTGCTGCCTGCTATCGCTGGATTAAGGAGAATGATCCGAGTCGCCCGGTTCACTACGAGCGGACCGATCATAAAAAAGGACGCCCGAACACCGATATCTGCAACAGCATGTACCGACCAGCCGATGAAATTCGAAAATACACAGAGGGAGACGATCAACGCCCGTACATCATTGCTGAATATATGCATGCAATGGGTAATTCCAACGGAGGAGCGAAAGAATACTGGGATTTGTTTTATGAAGACAACACCGCGCTGGGCGGGTTCGTGTGGGACTGGATGGACCAGGGTGTCCGTACGCCTGTTCCAGATGAATTCAAACGAAATAGTGGCAGCGGTCCGGTCAAAGAAACGTTTTTTGCGTATGGCGGATGGTTCGAAAATCCGGCCGGGGTTTATAACGACGGCAATTTCTGTATGAACGGTCTGATCGACGCGGGGCAGAATCCTCACCCCGGTCTGTACGCACATAAATATCTTCAGCGCAATGTTCATGTCTCGCCGGTCGACCTGAAAACCGGAACCTTCAGCATTCGCAACTGGTTCAATTTTACAGAGCTTGGAAACAAGGTTTCCGGGCATTGGAAAATCGAGTCCGACGGACAGCTGATCGCCGACGGAAAACTTCCACGCCTTGGAATTGCTCCGCACTCTGAGAAGACGGTGACGATTGATCTGCCGAAGAATTTTTCAAACCTTGGAAAAGACGTTTTTGTTACCTTCGAATTTCGTGCGCGGAAAAACTATCACCCGCTCGTTCCCGAGGGGCATTTGCTGGCTTGGGACCAGTTTGAGATGCCGGGCGACTGTTCGGCTGCGGCAGAAGCGGCTGACGGGGCTGTGGCCATCGATGAATCTTCGGAAACTATCACGGTAAGCGGCGCAAACTTTACGGTGGTGTTTGATAAAGTTTCCGGAACGATGACGTCGTATGAAGTTGGCGGTGTATCCATGATTGCAGACGGCGGACAGCCTGATTTGTCCCGTGCCCAGAACGACAACGAGCGGCGCCAGAAGCCGAAGCCGGCGCCCGAGTGGGATGTGGCCGGTGACAATACGGTTGTTCAGGATATGCAGGCTGTCAGAACGGAAGAGGCTGCCGAAGTGACGATTCGAAAAGCGCTGCCGAATGTGCAGGCATCCATGCTTTCAACCTATACGGTGTTTCCGAATGCCGAGATTGTCATTGATGTGAAATATGACTTTTCGAAAACGCCGAAGAAGGTGATGCCACCGCTGCGGATCGGTATGGAGTGGGGCGTTCCGGCAACGTTTGAGAACCTGAAGTGGTTCGGACGTGGCGGCGAAACCTATTTAGACCGCGCGTTTGAACCGGTCGGTATCTATGAAGGGACGATCGATGAGCAGTGGGCCGATTATTCGCGTCCGCAGGAAAACGGCAACAAGACCGGTGTTCGCTGGGCGGAACTGACGGACAAAGACGGGCGCGGATTGCGGGTTATCGCGGAAGGCGCTCCGCTCAGTCTGAGTGCGCGCTTTTACAGCGCAGAAACTATGCGTCAATCTGACTACAGTTTTCAGATGGAGCGCTCGGATTTGATTCACCTGAATATTGATGCGGCCCAGAGCGGGGTCGGAGGAATCAATTCATGGGGTTCGGTTCCGCTGAAGCCGTACCGCCTGTTTGATGATCACTGTGAATACAGCTATCGGCTGAAGCCGGTCGCCGGGAAACGCTCACGGTTCAATTTGTTTAAGTAATCTGGAAGAGAAATGAGAAGAAGAAAGCGAATTTTATTGAGTGGAACGCTGGGGCTGGGGGCGGGACTTGTTTTTGCCTCTACGCAGGTGCCGGAGGCGAACCGTCCGAATGTGGTGATCATTTACGGAGATGATGTCGGTTTCGGTGATATTGGTGTGAACGGTTCCAAAATGATTCCGACACCGAATATCGACCGGCTGGCGTTGGAAGGACTGAACTTTACGGATGCACATTGTTCTGCGGCAACCTGTACGCCGTCGCGCTTTTCACTGCTGACCGGTGTTCATGCATTCCGGTATGGGGCCCGCGTGCTTCCGCCCGATGCGCCGCTGCTGATTCCGACCGATATTCTGACGTTGCCGAAGCTGTTCAAGAAGGCCGGTTACAGCACGGGAGTGGTCGGCAAGTGGCATCTCGGTATTGGGGATGGAGAAAACAAGGTGGACTGGAATGGCGATGTGAAGCCGGGGCCGTTGGAGGTCGGGTTTGATGATTCCTTCCTTTTGCCGTCCACCAACGATCGTGTGCCGTGTGTCTTTTTGCGAAATCATCGGGTCGTGAATTTAGACCCGAATGATCCGCTGTATGTCGGGAAAACGTTGAAGTCGGTTCTGGTTGCTGGCAGCACTCAGTATCCCGATGGAAAGAAAAATCCCGAAGCGATGACGTTTTATCGCAGCACGCATGATCATAACGGCAGTGTGATTAACGGTATCGGCCGCATCGGCTATCAGTCCGGCGGAAAGTCCGCCCTTTGGAAGGAAGAGGATATTACCGATGAATTTGTGAAAGAGGCCGAGGCGTATATTGCCCGACACAGGAATGAACCGTTCTTTCTCTATTACGCATCACATAACATTCATGTGCCGCGTGCGCCGCATCCGAGATTTCAGGGTAAAACAGATCTCGGATATCGCGGGGATGCCATGGTGGCATTTGATTGGGCGGTTGGGAAGATCCTGAAAACTCTCGAGGAGAATGGCCTGGCAGAGAACACGATTGTGATTTTTTCGAGCGATAACGGCCCGGTCTACGATGACGGCTACGAAGATGGGACAACGGTATACTGTTCGATGGAGGAAGCGGATCGCGGACACGATGGTTCGGGAATCTGGCGCGGAGGTAAATATCAGATTTATGAGGGCGGAACTCGTGTGCCGTTTATTATTCGGTGGCCGGGCGTCATTGACCCTGGCGTATCTGATGCCATGGTGAACCAGACCGATCTGCTGGCATCTTTTGCGGAGCTGTTAGATGTTGAATTGGAAGATGGCGAGGCGGTCGACAGCCGCAGTTCTCTGGCGGCATTTACCGGTCAATCAACAGTCGGTCATGAATTTATGATCGAGGAGTCGTTTGCGTTGGCTTTGCGGCAGGGAAACTGGAAATACATTGAGCCGGCCAGCCCCCGGTGGCCAAAGGGGCGCCCGGATGTTCCGGAAAGCCTTTATAACCTGGAGGATGATCCATCGGAGCAAAATAACCTGATTTTAAGTTGTCCGGAAAAAGCACAGGCAATGGCCCGGGTGTTGAAAGAGATGGAATTATCTGATGGTATTCGATAAGTTTTTACGGCTTGAAAAGTGTTGAACTTTAATTTTCCAAGGAATGGGAAACAACTTTTGATAAAAAAAATATAAGGAGAACGAAATGGGAATCGTAGACATTATCGTATTCGTCGGATTTATCGCGGCAGTTTTGTTTGTCGGCTTGTATAAGTCCAAGGGCGAGGATACGCATGGGGAGCAGGGGGCTTCGGACTACTTTCTGGCAGGTCGCGGGCTGACCTGGTGGCTGATCGGCTTTTCGCTGATTGCTGCCAATATTTCTGCTGAACAGTTTGTCGGCATGAGCGGGCAGGGTGCCGGGCTCTACGGACTGTCGGTATCAAGCTGGGAATGGATCGCGGCTATTACGCTGGTGGTGGTTGCTTTTGTACTTCTTCCGTACTTCCTGCGCTCCGGCATCACTACCATTCCTGAGTTTTTAGAGATTCGATACAACCATTGGGCGCGTTTGCTCATGACGGTGTCCATGATGCTGATTCTTATTGGTGTCAGTTTGATCGGTGTGATTTATGCCGGAGCATTGACCCTCAAACAGCTGATGTTTGAGTTCGACGTCAATCTCTCTCTGGCCGGCTGCTGCTGGGCGCTGGGAGCCATGGCCGCGATCTATGTGGCGGTTGGCGGACTTAAAGCCTGTGCATGGGCCGACCTGCTGCAGGGTTCCGCTCTGATTATCGGCGGCGGTGTCATTACGTATTTCGCCTTCAATGCTCTGAGCGCCACCGATCTGGGCCAGATGGTTTCGGCGACCGGGACCGCAGCCGCTATTGATCAGGGAGCCGGTGTCATTGAAAAGTTCAATGAACTCAACAGTTCTGCCATGCATATGGGAAGCAATCCGACGATGCCTTGGCTAATTCTCCTTCTCGGTATCTGGATCCCGAACTTTTACTACTGGGGGCTCAACCAGTATATTACCCAACGCATTCTCGGCTCCGCTTCTCTGGCCGAAGGACAGAAAGGTCTTGTGTTGGCAGGTTTCCTGAAACTGATCGTTCCGTTCGTGATCGTGATTCCGGGTATCATTGCATTCAATCTCTACCACAATGAAATGGAAGAAAACGCCGGAGATCATCTTGCTGTTTACGAGCAGGCCGCTGCTAATCCGGCCGCGGCAGTTCAGGTGTTCCAAATGGATCCGCGCTGGGAAAATGCGCATCCGGCCAAAGCGGCTGAAATCACTGCCTACAACACAGCGGTTACTGCTCGTGTAGGTGCTGACGCGGTGGAAACCGTTGAACTCAACCAGTACAAATATGACTCCGCCCTTGGCTTGCTGATCACCCGACTGATTCCGAAAAACAAAGGCATCCTCGGGTTTGTGATTGCCGCGCTGCTCGGAGCCATTGTTTCCTCTCTGGCTGCGGTGCTCAATGCAGCGTCCACACTGCTGACCATGGACGTCTATCAGCGCTACATTGACCGCAAAGCCTCTCAGTTTAAACTGGTGACAATGGGACGTGTTTTTATCGGGGTTTTTGTAGTAATCGGATGTGTTGTTTCTCCACTGCTGGCGAATAACAGCAGTGTCTTTGAGTTTATTCAGAAGTTCCAGGGCTATGTGTCTACCGGTATTCTGGCGGTCTTTATCTATGGCCTGATTTTCCGTCGGTCTGCCCGCTGGATCGGAGTTGTTGGCTTGTGCGCCAACCCGGTCTTCTACCACGTCCTGGTTTCCGAATGGCTGTTTCCTGAAAAACACTTCCTTTACAGCATGTCCTGGTCACTGCTTGCCGTGCTGGCTTTGATGTGGGTGCTGGGGCTGATCTTCCGCGGTGAAAAAGTGGAATTTTCCCATAATACTACGATGGATCTGACCTGTTCCAAGGGCGCTCTGATTTTCGGGCTGATTGTCTGCGTGATGACCGTGTCGCTTTATGTGATTTTCTGGTAGAGAGTTCACTCGAAGGGCAGGAAAGGGATCGGGTTCCGGTCCCTTTTTTCGTATGGGCTCTAAAGTAAGTCATTATCCGGTCATGGATAATGGTGCCCCGGAGAGGGTTCGAACCTCCGACCTATGGATTAGGAATCCATTGCTCTGTCCAGCTGAGCTACCGGGGCGAAAAAACGCCAGTAAAAACGTATTTTTCTGAAAAACGTTTATGATTATAAATCACTCGTCTAGTGACGATGCGCGACGTTTTTCAGATTTAAAGGCAGGGATTCTGCATGGTGGGTTGGAGATGGTCAAGCATGTGTTTTTCGACCAGATGATAGTGAGGTCCGTTTCTTTAGTTGAGGGCTCAGGCATAGCGTGTTGCCTGCCCGACGGCTTTACAGAATTTTTCCTCAAAGACAGGGAGAAAACGGATTTTTATTGATTACACAGGACTCGTTCTTCAAGAAGGCGTCCCATTACCCGTAATCGGGAATTGTTAAGGTTTCTGAATCCGCAGGCTCTTTTCTGACTCATTTTCCGCTTGGTCTGGTCTTCTTCTGTGATGCCGCTGTTCTGGCAATGCTTAACAGTCAGGGTCGTCTTGAATGAAAAGCTGGTGTATTCTCCTTGCCCCTGTTTTCTCTCTATTTTGCAGAGTTTTGAAATGTGCAGTTTTATACCCGTTTGTTCTATTGTTAGGTCGCCGTTTTTTCTGTAGATTCTTTCTCTTTAAATTTTGAGGAGCATTTATGAAACCGATCGTTGTTGTGGGAAGTTCGAATACTGACTTGGTTGCCAATGTGGAACGTTTGCCGGGCGAAGGGGAAACTGTGATGGGGACCAGTATGAGTAAATTTGCCGGGGGAAAAGGAGCCAACCAGGCCGTTGCCGCAGTTCGTACTGGAGCCAAGGTTGCTTTTGTCGGAGCGGTGGGTACTGATGCTTTTGGTGACGAAACCGTGCAGGCCTTTGAAGAAGACGGTCTGGATCTCCGTTTTCTGAAGCGTACAGAAGAGGCCCCTTCCGGCACTGCTCTGATCTGTGTCGACCAGAACGGAAGAAACCAGATTGTGGTTGTTCCGGGCGCGAACGGACTGGTTGGGACGGAGCAGATTGATTCGGTTGATTTTTCAGAGTTCGGCATTGCGGTTTTTCAACACGAAATTCCGCATGAAGCCGTTTGGCATGGCCTTAAGAAGGCCCATGCCGCCGGATGCATTACCATTTTAAATCCTGCGCCGGCGGCTGAGGTGCCGGCTGAAATTCTGACCATGCTTGATTATCTGGTTCCCAATGAGCATGAACTGAAAATCATTTCAGAAAAAGGTGGGTCCTTTGAGGAGATGGTGGAAGAAATGCTCAGCAAAGGTGTGAAAAACCTGATTGTTACGCTTGGGGCTGAAGGGGCTGCCTGCTTCAGTCGGGACGGGAACGTTGCGGTCCCGGCTCCGGATGTTGCGGTGAAAGATACGGTTGGTGCCGGTGATTGTTTTGTCGGAGTTTTTGCTGCGTCCTTATATAAAGGCTGTGATTTAGAACAGAGTCTCCGTTATGCTGCCGCGGGAGCATCTCTTTCGGTTACAAAGGTTGGTGCTCAGGCATCTTATGTCGGCTGGGACGAAATCGAAATATTAGCTGCTCGCGCGGTCGTTTCCTGAAATCAGTCAATGCTGTTGGTGTATTCTGCTGGCAGTTATTAAATTGGTGTCGCAGGGTGCTGACAGCCGTTCAGCATCCTGTGCTGCTTTCTGTATTGCTGGGCTTTTTGTGATTATACGAATCCGACGTTCGGTTGGCTTCGGGATAAGCTGGATAAGTCTATGGTAAAGGTGCTGTCAGCGCCGGTGGGCAATTCCATTGGTGGTGTTGCGGTATATCTTTGCAATCATACACGGCTGCGCGCTTCGTATGCTGTCAAAAGCTGAGTGCTGTGAAGCTTTTTCATTGATAAATGGTCGCCGTAGGCTTTGCCAACGCGTAGACGAAATGTATGCCGTTTTCATAAACGACTTTCAATTGACTTGCTGAATACGGTTATTTTGTGTTTTTATATTTTGTGCATAAAATATTGTACAATGTTGCGATTATGGGGCGGGTTTATGACGGGTAGAAAGTTCCATTTGGAAATGGGTGGTGTCAGTATTTCTGATCATTAATTCAGATGTTGAATCGAATAAAAATTTCTCTTTGGAGACTTTATAAATCCGACTGAGTAATAGCTTTATATCCGGTTTCTACAGTTTTAACTGTGCACGTTTAGTTAATTATATTCTTGATGAATCAACTGTTTATGCGCGATATTGTGTTTGTGTGGATTATACATTGTGTAGTTGTTCCAGAGTTTGAAAGCGGAGTTTTGTTTAGCTAAAGGCAATAAGGAGAGTAATGAAACAGGTCGCAGGAAAATTAGTGAAGCTTTTACTCGCAGTTGGTCCCGGTATTTTTGCAATTGGCTATACGGTCGGAACCGGCAGTGTTACCGCCATGGCCAAAGCCGGCAGCCAATTCGGGATGAAGCTGCTTTGGGTATTGGCTCTGAGCTGCATTTTTTCGTGGGTTCTGATGGAGGCTGCTGGACGATTTGCCCTTGTAAGTGGTGAAACTGCAGTGAATGGTTGCCGTAAACACTTGCCGGGCGGTAAGGGACTGGCTCTGTTGATGGTAATTGGTGTGGTTACAGGCCAGTGGTGCTGCCTTTCCGGTCTTGTCGGGCTTTCCTCCAGTGCCCTCTATGAAGGACTGCGTCTGTTCATTCCGTCGCTCACTGAGAACACCTATTGGCCGGTGCTGGGAATTGCGGCTACGCTGATGGTTCTTATGTATGCATTGCTTTGGCATGGCGGCTATTCCTTCTTTGAAAAGATCCTTGTCATTTTTGTGACAATCCTTGGGCTTTCTTTTATTGTTTCCATGTTTGTTGTTCTGCCTCCTGCTGGGGAAATTGCTGGAGGACTGGTTCCCCGTATTCCTAATGTGCCGGGAGCCGCCCTGATGGTCGCTGCATTTGTCGGGACGACAATGGCCGCGCCGACCTTTGTTGTACGTCCTCTTCTGCTCAAAGCCAAAGGGTGGGGAAGAGACGATGTGAAGCAGCAATCAGTTGATGCGTTTGCGGGCGCATTCCTCATGTTCATTGTCAGTGGTGCTGTTATGGCGTGTGCTGCCGGGGCGTTGTTCAGCCGTGGTCTCGAGGTGAATCATGTGCTTGATATGGTTCACACTCTGGAACCGGTTGCCGGGAAATATGCTGTTTCTCTCTTTCTGGTCGGAACGCTCAGCGCGGGACTTTCGTCTGTTTTTCCAATCTGCATGGTTGCGCCACTGCTGATCAGCGACTATCGCAAAGGGGAATTTGACAGTCGTTCAAAACTTTTTCGGATTCTATGCGCTGTTGCCTGCCTGATCGGGCTGACAATTCCGATTCTCGGAGCCAATCCGATTGCCGCGCAGATTGCCACGCAGGTTTCTCAGGTTTTCATTCTTCCGCTGGTTATTGCTGTTCTGTTTGTTTTAGCCAACAAACGCGATCTGATGGGTTCTCATCGCGCGGGTCCGTTGCTCAATACAGGAATGATCGTGGCATTCGCTTTTTCGCTGGTGATGTCGTTTCTGGCCGTCAAAGGACTGATTGGTTTTTTTAAACCATTGGAAAACGCGTCAACAGAACCGAAGTGGATGGTTTGCGTGACTGACCAGCGCTACACGCAGGTTGATGGGGATGAACATGTCTATGAAGATGCCCAAGCCGGTGCGCTGGTTACGATGGATGTTTCGAGCGTCCCGCCAAAATCTTTCCAAACATTGGAAAATGTTCCCGCCAGCCTGATCGGCCCGCCGGTATCGGTTGCCGTTGCTCCGAACCAGAAGTTTGCTCTGGTGACTGGTGCCATGAAAGTGAACCCGGAGAATTCAGCGGAGCAGATTCCAGATACAGTGCTCAGCGTAGTTCGGTTGATGCCCGGAGCTCCGGAAATTATTCAGCAGATCGAACTGGGTCTTCAGCCGTCCGGAGTGGAAATCAGCCGCGACGGAACGCGGGCGCTGGTCGCCAACCGCGCTGCGGGAAGCGTTTCTCTGCTGTCTCTCACTCCGGCCGGTCAAGCGGAGCTGCTCGATACTTTTGCGGTTGCTCCGCCGGAAAGCAGTGTGTCGCACGCGGCGTTTTCACCAGATGGAACCCGTGTGCTGGTGACGCTGAACAAGGCAGGAAAAGTTCTCTTCTGTTCTTTGGAAAATGATCAGATGAAGGTTCTGCAGCAAGTGACCTGTGGCGACGGTCCGTATTGCGCGGAGTTTGCTCCGGACGGAAAGAGTGCGGTTATCGGAAATGTATACGGAGGAACCCTGAGCTTATTGAAGATCAGTGATCAGACTGCTGATGTTGTTGATACGATTCCGGTCGGAATTCTTGCTGAAGGAATTGATATCAGTCCGGATGGGCTGTGGTTGGTGGTGAACTGTCTGGAAAACACCAACATGACATCAGATAATCCGGCTCATCGGGAGTCTGCGATGGTTGTTCTGTTCCAAAAACAGGGCGCAACTTTTGTGACGATGGATTCCATTCGTGTTGATGGCATTCCGCAGGCGGCAGTGTTTACTCCGGATGGACAGTATGTGGCGGTCGCCAGCAACGAAAAACAGGCGATCCGGTTTTATAAACTGGAAACTGCTCAGTTGAAGGAAACGAATATAGAAGTTTCGACCTCCGGCGGTCCGGCCGCCGTGCGGGTTTCTATGTAACGTCCAGTAGTATTTCTTGCCGATCTCGGGGTGCTATCACTTTTGGAGAGCGGTTTTTGTTGTTGTATTTGTATGTTTAGAATGCCTGCTTTTAAAAAATGAATATCGTTCTGTCTTTTTGTGCGTTTAGATCGGGTAGGGTATGAACATTAAATTTTTTGAGATATTGATTGTTCTGCTGATGACCTTTTCCGCTGTAGCGGAGACATGGCTGCCGGCAGTGTTTTCAGATCACATGATTTTTCAGGCGGATCAGCCGATCCATATTTGGGGAACGGCTTCTCCAAATGAGCGGATTGCTGTGAAGTTTGATGAACAGCACGCAGAAACCATTGCGGACAAAGACGGCGCCTGGTCCATTTATTTAGATGCTCAGCCCGCATCTTCTATCCCGTCGGAATTGGAAGTGCGCTCGCTTTCCAATGATTGGAAAAAAACGTTCAGCGACGTGCTGGTCGGCGAAGTGTGGATGGCCTCCGGGCAATCGAATATGCAATTCACCTTCCGAATGCTGGATCGGCTAAACGAAGCGGTTGCGCAGCCGGAAAACAAGATGCTTCGTCTGTTCAACACGCCGCGCGCGGTTTCGGCAAAGGTTAAAGACGATACCGGTGGACAGTGGGAAATTTCCTGTCCGGCCGCGCTGATGGATTTTTCGGCGGTGGCCTATTATTTTGGCAGTCGTCTCCAGCAGGATCTCGATGTGCCTGTTGGCATCATCGTCAGTGCCTGGGGCGGAACGAAAGTGGAAACATGGATGCCGATGGAGGATCTGAAGCAGGTTCCGGAATTGCATGACGGATTGGTGCAGTACGAACGACTGGTTTCTGATCCGTTTGCGAAAGCCAAACTGACCGCACAGCAGGCGGCGTGGCAGAATCTGGGCTATCAGGACCCGGGCAACCATGGCTATCTTTACGGATACGCCGATCCGGATGCCGATCTCTCCGGGTGGAAGCCGGTTTCTGTGCCGACGTCGATCGAGTCGGTTTTGGAAGAATCGAAAGACGGTGCGTTCTGGTTTCGCCGGACAGTCCGGATTCCCGACGAATGGATCGGACAGCCGCTTACGCTGAAGCTGGGCGTACTTGATGATATGGACCAGACGTATGTGAACGGGATTCCGGTTGGTTCCACCGGGCAGGAGACGGCCGGGTTCTGGATGACGCCGCGGTCGTATTCCGTTCCGGAATATGTTGTGGCTGGTAATGAGCTGACCGTGGCCGTTCGCGTATTTGATATGGCCGGTCAGGGCGGATTTCTTTCAGGCCCGGACTTGTTGAAAATTGCTCTGGTGGGTCAGGAGCAGAATGCGGTGTCGCTGGCCGGAAATTGGCAGTTTAAAGCCGAGTATGTTTTTAACGATGATGATCCGCTGCGCCGGCAGTTTAATCAGCGTTGGGGCGTTCCGAATACGCCGCGCGGGCCTGCGAACCTGTACAATGCAATGATAGCGCCGTTTCTTCCGTTTTCGCTGAAGGGTGTCATCTGGTATCAGGGCGAATCCAACGCCAGTGAACCGGAACTCTATTCCTGTTTGTTCCCCGGCATGATCGAGTCTTGGCGCCGTAAATGGAATCAGCCGGAGATGCCGTTTATTTATGTGGAACTGGCTTCATTCATGGCCGCTCAGACTCAGCCGTCTGAAGAAGATGGCTGGGCCTGGCAGCGCGAAGCACAGCAGTCGGCACTGGCGCTGTCGAACACCGCGGTGGCCACCGCCTTGGATGTTGGCGATGCAACCAACATTCATCCCGAAGATAAAGCGACGGTTGGGGATCGGTTGGCACTGGCTGCGAATGGACTGGTGTATGGCCGTTCCGGTCTTTGTCAGAGTCCGCGATATGCGAGTTCTGCCGTCAGAAAGGATCGGGTCTATCTTTCGTTTAAGGATGTAGAAGGCGGGTTTGAACTGCGCAGTGGAACAGAGCCGCAGAGTTTTGCAATCTGCGGAAAAGACCGTGTCTGGCACTGGGCCGAAGCAAAGATCGACAGAGAGCAGATTGTTGTGTGGAGTCCGGATGTTCCGGAGCCGGTTGCAGTGCGTTATGCATGGGCCAACAATCCGAATATTAATGTCTACAGCCGGGCAGGACTGCCGTTGCTGCCGTTCCGGACGGATCGATTTCCGCGGGGCCGATAGAGATCGTTTTCTCTGTTCGGTGGTCGAGTATCCATAGACTTTCCGTGGATAAACCCTATGGTACCGTTCTCGTGTCGCTGTCGGTTGAAACAGCTGTTAACTGGTACTGTTGCGAAAAAACTCTTGTTTTGGCTGGATATCTATACATTTAGGCAATCGGATTGTATGTGAGATTTCCTTTTTATTTAAAATGAAAAGATAAGTAGCCGCGCGGGATACATTCTATTTGTTTTGTTTGGGCTTGCTTTTTTTGCACGCTGGCGTTATTTGCATACTGTTATTTACAGTTTTATACATTGTGTATTCGTGTTTTTTGTAAAGGAGAGGCTGAATGAGACGTTTTATTATTGCCGGGTTACTTGTTGGTTTATGTCCTGCGGCGAGATCAGCCGATATTTACAAGGCGAATAACACAACGGCACTGGATCAGTCCGGAAGCTGGACCGGCGGGGCTGTTCCCGGCTCGACGGATACCGCGGTTTATACAGGACTTGGCGCTCTTTCGACGGCGATGGGGTCGGATCTGTCATGGTACGGAATTTCTTCGACCGATAACTCCGGAATATGGACCATCACGGGCAGCGAAACGCTGACGATCGGAGCAGGAGGAATTACAACCGGCGGCGGCACATCCGGAGGAGTGAAAGTGAATGCGAACATCCATCAGGTGGCCGACGGAGAGTACAATCTGGGGACGGGTCGCAACTTTACTTTGAACGGCTCCTTATCCGGCTCTAGTGCGATTGAAAAGACCGGAAACGGGGCCTTGATCCTTGTCGGTGATAACTCGTCGTATTCCGGAACGATGACTCTTTCTTCCGGCATCATTGCTGTGCGCAGTGGTACGGCTCTGGGGTCAAGCTCGCTGATTTTGAATGGAGGATTGCTGAATGCTTATGCCTCCAGCCAAACGCTGGCGAATGACATGACGCTTTCTGCCGACAGTATCGTGCAGGCGGTCAATGACAGCCGGAACCTGACTCTCACCGGTACTATTGATGGTTCCTCTGCGCTGACGGTGCGCGGTGCGGGCGTTGTGACCCTGTCCGGAAACAATACGTATGCCGGTGGCGTCAGTATGGGAACCGATATTGGAACAACGTTGGTGGTTGGTAACAACGGTGCTCTGGGAAGCGGCGTTCTGACGGTGAGCGGGAATGGCGGAATCATTGGCGCGTCGACCGGGACAACTCTAGCTAATGATGTGACTCTGGACGCTGATTTGGAAGTAACCGATGCGGGCGCGAATCTGTTTTTTACGGGAACACTCAGCGGCAGCGGCTCACTGACGAAAAACGGAATCAGAGCGTTACTTCTGGCTGGGGATAATACCGGTTTTTCGGGAGGGATCACTCACAATACCGGAGTGCTTTCCGTAGGGAACAATAACGGGCTTGGAAGCGGTGTGCTGACGTTGAACGGCGGAACGCTGAATGCCTATGCAACCGACCGGGAACTGGCAAATGATATGGTTGTGACAGCAGACAGCAAGCTGGAGGCGGTCAACAGCAGTCGCGACTTAACGCTTTCCGGGACTATCAGCGGTTCGGGCGCTGTCATCAAATCCGGAGCGGGAACCGTAACCCTGAGTGGTGTCTGCACCTACACGAATTCGACCACAGTCAGTGACGGAACCCTGCAGATTGACGGGACCGTTGTCAGCCCGGTTACGGTTACGTCCGCCACAACTCTCAGCGGAAGCGGTCTGGTGGATTCAGTGACTCTGCAGAGCGGGGCGACATTGGATGTCGGTACGTTGACGGTTAACGACTCGCTGGTTCTGGAAGCCGGTTCCTGTGCAATGGTGGAGATTGCCGGAGCATCCGGCTATGACGTGCTGACGGGCAGCGGGGCTGTGCTGAACGTTGCAGGTGATTTTATTTTTGATTTCTCCGGGAACACCACGGTTCAGGCAGGCGACTCGTTTACAGTTCTGCAGGGGTGGGCATCGGTGTTGGATAACGGATTGTCTGCAGCCACAATGGGGCTGGATGAAAACCTGACGATTGATATTTCCGCGCTGGCATCCAACGGACAAATTACCGTTGTTGCGAACGACGCCGGAAAGGTTGTCAAAGCAACCGGGCTGCTGTATGCGGGGCTGTATACCGGAACCGACATGGCGACCGGAATCTATACGTTCACGGACCCGACCCGTCCGGTGGAAACCGCCGAGAGAATCGGGACCATTTCTTCTCCGGCGCTGACGTACCGGAATGCCGGGTTTGACGGCGAGCAGTATCTGATGGTCGACCGCGCCGGCGGCAAGCTGTATGAGACGACCGGAACCTCGCCGCTCTTCAAGCTGCTCAGCGGAAGCTACAGCTATGCATCGTGGCACGGCATTGACCGCTGCAACGGCGTGTATTACGGAATTTATGACGGCGACGGCATGGAGGGCGCAGGGCTGTATGTGTTTGCCGATCCGGCCGATCCGGAGGGGACCAGCGTGAAGCTGTGCACCAACCAGGTGTTTTCTTCCGAGGTTTGGAAAGATGTTGCCTTTGACGGCGAACGCTACCTGTTTGTGCGCTCGGATGCCGAAGGCGGAACGCCGGGGATCTATCAGTATGATCCGGAAACCGATCAGTTTACACTGCTCAGTGGCGCGGAGACTTATTCCGACTGGGAAGGGCTGGCGGTGTTCGATTCGGACATTGCGCCGCTGCGCAACCGCAAAGTGTATCTGCTCCTGTTCGGCGGGCAGTCCAATGCGCTGGGCTGGGGATATCACCAGTATCTTCAGGACCAGAATGATCCGCTGCAGTTTGTCCAGGAAGACATCGATTTTCTCTATCACAAACCGTACAGCAGTGCGGGTATGCTGCCGGAAAATACACTGTTGAAGCTTCAGTCCGGCAACTCAAACACGCAGGTGAAACAGCCCGGCGAATACCCGGCTCTGACCAACGCGCCGATCAGCCGCTTCGGTCCCGAGATGAGTTTTGCTCGGGTTGTGCGCGACCGGATTGCGGTTCCCGACGCCAACGTGGCGGTCATGAAATATGCATACGGCGGGTCCGGGCTGTACACAACCGATCAGTGGTGGCCTGACGGGACCGCCGACCGCTCTGCCGACGGAACACTGTATCAGATTTTCCAGCAGACGGTCTGGCGGACCGTGGCTGCGCTGAAAAATAAATATCCTTATTCGGACGTTGAGATCCTCGGCATGGGCTGGGTGCAGGGTGAGTCGGATGCGATGAACGGCGCTGCCGACAGCTATGAGGAAAACCTGACCCGCTTCATTGAGGATGTGCGTGGTACGTTTAATACAAACCTGACGTTTGTTCTCAATAAGCTGTCGCCGAACCAGTATCAGAACGATACGAACAGTGGCTCTTATGCCAGCTGGACGGTCGTGCGTGCGGCGCAGCAGGCGGTTGCCGATGCGGATCCGAACGTGGGCGCAACCGAAACGATTGGCGATAACTACCTGACATCGGTCGGCCTTTCGGAAGGAGTGCTTCACTATAAAACTCCGTCATTGCTGCAGATTGGCGAAGATCTCGGTAATGCGCTGTTTGATCTGTGCGGACTGGATTCAGATGAAGACGGTCTGCCGGATGCGTGGGAATCTGAACGCTTCGGTGATCTGAGCACGTCCGACGGAACCGGCGACACAGACGGGGATGGCGTGAGTGATCGGGACGAGTATGGTGCAGGAACGGATCCGGCCGATGCATCTGATTATCTGAACCTTTCGCTCAGCTCTTCTTTTTCTGCGAGCTGGCCGGCTCAAAAAGATATTCGCTATCAAATGATGAAGTCCACGAATCTGCTTTCGTGGACAGAAATTGGTGATCCTGTTTTGTTTCGTAAAACCAATGGGATTGCCGATTTCGATTTTTCTGAATATGCCCAGACCAATCCGGCCGGGTTCTTCCGCATTGTGGCGAATTGACGTTGCGGAGGAACTTGATCGCGACGTTTTCCAATGTCTGGAAAAATGTCTCCGAAAAGTTCCAATGATTGAAAACCGCTTTCCGTCTGCGGCGGTTAAGCGGTTTCTGCATTACAGCGTTTGACGCAGCGATTGTTTGTCTAGAAGGAGAAGCGATGCGGTTGTTATATCCTGGCGAACAGACGGAGCGCCGTGTGCGCACGATTGCCGATTGTATTCCAGTCTGCCTGACGGATCTCATCGCTTTGGTGAGCCATGAGCTGCCGAGCGGAATAATCCGTAAGTTCAGATAGCTGTATGGTGCAGTCATCCTGCAAAGGTGGGGCAGGCCGCCAGAGATTTCCGCCGGGAGGCACGGCAAAGGCGGCTTCGTTGTTTTTTCAAAGACCCGGTCAGGTAGAAACTGTGCATTGGATGACGAAAGTTCAAGGTCGTTTGAAATATCCTTTAAACGCATGTCTTGTGGATGGGGCGTGACATTCTGAAGCATTCGTATGCGTTTTAGAAATTAAGGTAAAATGTGAAATATTTTTATTTTTATTTTTCCTTTTATCTTGCATATGTCGCCGCTGCTGATTATCAATATTGTATGTCGATAGGTTGCATAATGTACAATCTTTCCGTTTGGGTGTGAGTTTTAGAAAGTAAGCGGATATGAGAGAAAATAAAAAAAACGGCCGGGTGGTAACGTTTGGTGAGGTGATGTGCCGGTTTTGTCCTCCGGACCATTTGCGGTTTGAGCAGGTGTCGCCAGGACCCTGGGATCTGACTTTTGGAGGGGCAGAAAGCAGTGTGGCTGCTTCGGTGGCAAGATTCGGAGGAACGTCGGAGTTTGTTACGGCATTGCCGGATCATGCAATCGCCGACAGCTGTCTTCGTCAGTTGACTTCTCTGGGCGTGGAGACTCGGCATGTTTTTCATGCGTTGAACAGTCGGATGGGCGTTTATTTTGTGGAACGTGGTGCCAACCAGCGAGCCAGTCAGGTGATTTATGACCGAACCCCCTCGGCTTTCTCGCAAGTCAGCGGTGATGAATTTGACTGGGCCGAAATTTTTGAAGGGGCTTCCTGGTTTCATACAACCGGGATCACGGCTGCGGTTTCTGAAGGGGCGGCCCAGGCCGCCTGCCTTGCGGTTCGCAAAGCGAAAGAGGCCGGCTTGACCGTTTCTGTGGACCTGAACTTCCGGGCCAAGCTGTGGAAGTGGAAAGTCGGACGGACAGCTGAAGAGCTGGCTCAGGAAATTATGCCGAAAATACTGCAGTTTACGGATGTGGTGATCGGTAATGAGGAGGATGCTCAGAAGACGCTGGGTATTTCTGCTGAAAATATAGATGTGGAGTCGGCCAATCTGAATGCTGACGGGTTTGCATCTGTCGCCGAAGAAATTATGCGGCGGTTTCCAAGCATCGGAGCGGTTGCTACGACACTGCGCGAGAGTATTTCTGCAACCCATAATAACTGGGGCGCTGTCCTATCGGTTCGCAACAGCGATCCGGTGTTTTCCCCCATGAAAAACGGAGATTATACGCCGTATGAAATCCATTCTATTGTGGATCGTGTGGGAGGAGGAGACGCCTTTGCCGGTGGGCTGATTTATGCGCTGAATTTCGGCGAGTTCGGCAACGAGCAGGCCGTTCTGGATTTTGCTTCTGCCGCTTCCTGTCTGGCACATTCAATCAGCGGAGATTTTAACTTTTCAACTCGTGAAGAAGTTGAACGCCTGGCTGACGGCATCGGCAATGGGCGGGTTGTGCGGTGAAATGTATGGGCGTATCAAAAATGAGAACGATCTTACGTGCGTGCGAAATAAACCAGAAAGGAAAAGAGGATGAAGGCAATAAGAGTCTTGCAGATTATCATAGTCGGTACCGTGGCGTTGGTTGCTTCTGCTCAGGCTGATACGGCATGGAATGCCGATGTTTCCATCGATGCAGCATGGAGTGTCGCTGGCAACTGGAGTGCCGGAGTTCCGGATTCCAATGATGTGGCATATTTTACAAACACACAGGCCACGACGTATAGTGTAGATGTGGACAGCGCGGCTCAGGCGCATAAACTGCATGTTACACAGGGGTACACTTTTGACGGGGCCGGTTCGCTTACTCTGATCCGTAACGATGCGTCCAGTCTGAATCAGACACTGGGGAATTATTCTCCATCCACGACCTTAACCATTAATACAGACGTAACCATCAACCAGCTGGGTGCCGGAGTGGCTGAGGTTTACAACCAGTACGCCGGTGGAAACTTGATCCTGAACGGCAGTTTTACGCAGACCGGAAATAACTACATTAACTTGTCCGGCCTGGGAACGATTGAGCTGAATGGCGATATTACGTTGGTTGACCGTTTTCGGTTTGGAAAAGATGGGCTGAACGTTGTCATCGGCGGCAGTGGAACAACTACCTCATCGGCGGCCTGGACGTTTGCGCGGGCAGCCAACCTGTATCTGAACAGAACCGGTGCTTACACCACGGCTGCTGAGTATCTGTATATGGAGAGAGCGATGCTTTTCCTCGGTGCGGATAATGCCCTCGCAGCCGGAACGGATGTTCGAATGAAAGCCAATTATGGAACAGGAGGAATTACCGCACAGGGATTCGACCAGGCATTTGGCTGGCTGGATGTGGATGCAGACGCGTTTTTTGATCTGGGAGGAACGGACTCAGTGTGGACTTTTGAAGATTCATCGCTGGCGATTTCCGACTGGGCATCTGGGGTTGTTCTGTACATTACCAATGCCCCGAGTGCGACCATTCGGTTTGCGATAGACAGTGGTTCCGGTGGAACCGGACTGACTGAAATCCAGATCGGAAAAATCTCGTTGGATGGAGTCGTGCTGACTTCGAATGACACCACGGTTGCTGATGGGTATCTTTATATTACCCCTTTGCCGGCAGCCGCTGAAACATCATGGAACAGTGATGTGTCTGAAGGCGCGGCCTGGGAGACTGCCGGGAACTGGAGCGATGGGGTTCCGGGCAGCGGCAGCGTGGCGTATTTTACAAATACGCAATCGACGACATATACTGTGACGGTAGACAGTGCCGCTATGGCCAATCAGCTGTATGCGGACCAGGCATATACATTTGATGGAGCGGGATCCATTACCCTGATTCGTAATGATGCGGCCAGTATCAATCAGGCTCTTGGAAATTATTCGTTGTCCACCACGTTAACATTGAATACGGATGTGACGATCAATGAGCTCGGTGCCGGAGTTGCCGAAATTTATAGTCAGTATGCGGGAGGACGTCTGGTCTTGAACGGCAGCCTGACCCATACCGGTAATAACTATATGAACCTGTCCGGGGATGGAACGATTGAGCTGAATGGAGACATCGATTTGGTGGACCGTTTCCGGTTCGGAAAAGACGGACTGAATGTTGTCATTGGCGGAAGCGGAACGACGGCTTCGTCGACTGCATGGACCTTTGCGCGGGCGGCAAATCTGTATTTGAACCGGACGGGAGCCTATACGACCGATCAGCAGTATTTGTATATGGAAAAGGCAATGGTAACTCTCGGAGCGGATCAGGCATTGGCAGAAGGCACCGATGTCCGTATGAAAAACAGCGTCGGAACCGGCGGAATTACCGCACAGGGATATGACCAGAACTTTGGATGGCTGGATGTGGATTATGATGCCTTCTTTGACTTCGCCGGCAGCGATTCAGTCTGGACGTTCGAGGATTCTTCTCTGGCTGAATCCGCGTGGGCTACCGATGTTGTTCTGTATATTACCAATGCGCAGAATGCGACCATTCGGTTTGCCATCGACAGCGGTTCAGGCGGAACCGGTCTGAGTGACTCGCAGATCGAAAAGATTTCACTAAACGGCACCCTGCTGACGACAAACGATACGAGCGTGAGCGATGGATATTTGTACATTGCGAACGGAGCAGGATCAGAGGCTCTGTATAACATGTGGGCTGGTGAGTATGAGCTCACTTCGCCGGAGTCGGATTTGTTGTCTGACCCGGACGGGGACGGCGCAAACAATCTGCTCGAGTATGCTCTGGGCGGCAATCCGACCAACTCGGATGCATCCGCAATTCTTCCGGTATATTCTGTTACCAATCAGAATGGAACGAACTGGCTGGAATATGTCTATTTTCGTCGTCTGGATGCTGCAGATCGCGGCATCAACTATACGGTTGAAAAAAACAGTAATCTGCTGTCGGTTGAGTCATGGAGCACCAATGGTATTGCTGAAACAAGTGCGCCTGTGGATGCCGAATTTGAATCCGTTACCAACCGGGTTTCAACAGGAGAGGCTAATGCTCAGTTTATGAAGCTGAATGTGGAGTTTTAACAGTCTGGTCTGCTGAAGGACAGTGAAAGGAGAGAGGCAATGAAAAAAAGAATACAGCTAATGAGCTCTGTTTTGTTTGTCGGTCAGATTCTCGGCCTGACGGCAGTTGCGGATTCATTCTGGTCGGTGGATCGTCCCGCCGGGGCGGTGTGGAGTGACGTGAGCAACTGGTCGACCGGGATTCCGGACACGGAAGATCGTGCTAATTTTGTGAACACACAGGCTACTACCTATGATGTCGATGTGGACACGAACGCAGTATTCAAAAAGATTCTGGTGTCTCAGGATTATAACTTTACAGGTACCGGGACTATTGAGCTCCAGCCGGCATCGGCGGCTCACTGGGATAAAGTAATTGAGGTGAATCAGGGCGGCGTTTCTCCGGTCTTTAATGTGGATGTGATGATCCATCAGACAACAGATTTCGTTCCCCGTATCGCTGTTTATCCGTCATCTGTGATTACATTTAATGAAACACTGACGCTTACAAACTCAGCCAATGCGTCCCGGCAGACGGACTTTAATGCGGCAGCTGCCACAGGAAGCATTGTGATGAACGGGGATCTTTATAACCACTGCGGAATGCGGTTCGGAAGCAGCGGTTTGACGACTGTGATCGGCGGCAGCGGAACAACCTATGGTCGAACAGACTCAGGTGCTGCAATTCTTGTAGCCGGGCGGCTGGAATTGAATCGTCCTCAGGCCCTGATTAACAGTGTTTTAAAACTGGAAGGAACAACCGTGGTGCTGGGTGCAGATGAGGCGGTGGCGTCCGGGGCGAATGTGGAATTCCGGGGCGGAACTGTTGTCGCTCAGGGATATGATCAGACGTTCGGACAATTGGATGTGTTCTCTGCCAATGTTGGTATTGATATGGATAGGTCGGATTCTATCTGGACGTTTGATGACTCATCGGCTGTCGCCTGGGACGGAGGAACGTTGTCGATCAGCAATGCCGGGAATGCCATTGTGCGTTTTGAGATTGGAAGCGGAAGCGGTTTGACGGAATCGCAGATCGGGCAGATTAACCTGAACGGAAGTACCTTGTCTTTGGGCGATACAACTGTGTCGAACGGATATCTGTATGTCGCTAAACCGTACGTTGCAACCGGGGACACTTTCTGGAAAAGCGATGTGGCTTCCGGTGCTGCATGGAGTGACTTTGGAAACTGGACGGCTGGACGCGCGAGCACAGCCGGACGTGCCAACTTTGTCAACGATCAGAGTGCGAGCTATGATGTAGATGTCGACATGGATGCCGTAATTAAGAAAATTCTGGTTTCTACTAATTATATCTTTAACGGAACGGGATCCGTTGAACTGCAGCCGGCGTCTTCGTCGCATTGGGATCCGGCCATTGAGGTGAACAGAGCGGATGCTTCTCCGGTCTTCAATGCGGATGTGAAGGTAGTTGGATCGACTGACTACGTGATGGATATCCGCAACTCTGGAACACTGACATTTAACGGATCGTTAATGCTGACCAATACGGCATACAGCCGGCCCGTTAACTTTAATGCAACCGGCACGACCATTATCAACGGCGACTTCTACAACTACAGCGGTCTTCGTATGGGGTCGAGCGGTACTGTGATCATCGGTGGCGACGGTACAACATACGGCACCGGGCCTTTGACGCTGGGGTCCGGCCGGGTGGAACTCAACCGCGCGGGCGCGGTTCTGAACAGTTCCATTCTGTTAAGCGGAACAACTGTTTCGTTAGGCGCTCATGACGCGATCGGAACCACTGCTGATATGACGCTGAATGCCGGCGGACTTGAGGCTGCCGGATACAATCAGGATTTCGGTTGGCTGGATATCAGCGATAATCAGATATCGTTTGATATGGACGGTTCTGTTTCGGTCTGGACCTTTGCTGACAGTTCTTCGCAGGGATGGGGTTCCGGAAGTATTGCGATTACGGATGTTGGAAATTCTGTGATTCGTTTTGAGCTCGGCAGCGGAACGGGGCTGACTTCTGCACAGATTGGACAGATCCGCATCGACGGCCAGACTCTGACGGTTGGAGATACTACGGTTGAAGACGGATATCTCTACATTACAGCACCTGCCGGCCCGGCCGTATATTATGCCGGATGGGCCGGATCCTACGGGCTGTCTGAGCCCGAAGCAGATCTGCTGGCTGACCCGGATGGAGACGGAGCAAACAATCTGCTCGAGTATGCTCTGGGCGGCAATCCGACCGCTGATGATGCTGCGTCAATTCTGCCGGCTTTCGGCATCGTTAATGATGGCGGTGTAAAACGGTTTGAATACCGTTATCTGCGCCGTCTGGATGCGGTTGATCGCGGCCTGACCTATGAGGCGTTGCGCGACGGAAGTCTGCTCTCCGGAAGCTGGACGAATACAGGTATTACGGAAACATCCGGTGCTGAGGATGCTGTTTATGAAGCGGTTACCAACAGCATTTCCATGGATGTGGAGGGCGCTCAGTTTATGAAGCTGAATGTGGAGTTTGAATAAACATTGAATCATACTGTCTGCCGTCAGTGAAAATCATTGGCGGCAGATTTTTTATTAAAGGAGTAGGAATCGGCATGGTTAAGAAAGCAGTACTTTTTAGGGGAGCATCCTTGTTGTGTCTGACCCTGGCGGGGTGGATCTGTTCTGCTCCGATCTCCGGCCCGGGAGCCAAGGTTGAATCGCTGTCCGGAGCGACCGTGGAGATGTTTGTTCCCGGTGTGGAAATATTTTCAAACCGCCGGTTCACGCTGGCCGAATGTCCTGACTTTCTGAACGGCATTCCGTTTTTTCAGGAGGACATTAATACGTCATCGTTTCGGGTTCTGAAGGATGGCGTCATTACCGTGCTGACGCCGGAGTCGGACCACTTTAAGAGTGCACAGTTCCAGGCCTTGGAAACGTCCGGTTTTACCCGCGTCGAAGAGCCGCCGCTCTTTCAGCTTTTTGGCGATTCTCCTGCCAACAAAGTGCGCATCTACCAGAAGTCCGTAAAAGCCGGCGCAGACTACACGTTCGGTAAGTGGGTGGTTGTGCTCGGTTTTGAAGACGAACAGATTGCGCAGATCAATGCGAAGAAAACCGCGCTGGCCGATGCGTTAAAATCTGCGGCATCCGGCCCGGGAGCCGGCCTTGAACTGACGGGTGGATATGAGGCGGATTGCGTGGATGTTTTCACGCCCGGTGTGAAGCTGTTTTCCAATCGTGATTTTGTGCTGAATGAATGTCCCGAATCACTGGCCGGGCAGCTTTTTCTGCGCGGAAATATTAACGGTGATAAATTCAACGTTGTCCGGGACGGCACGCTTACCGTGCTGACGCCGGAGTCGGATCAATTTAGCAGTGCGCAGGGCGGCGCCCTGATGCAGGAAGGCTTCCAGCGGGTCGCGGAGCCGCAGCTGTTTCAGTTGTTTGGCGATCTTTCAGCAAACAAAGTCGGCATTTACAGCAAAAAAGTGACGGCCGGCGAACAGTACGCATTTGGAAAATGGACCATCGTGCTTGGGTTTGCGGTCGCGGAGCCATGGAAGCCAAAGCCGTGGAACGAAAACGAAGGCGAGGTGCTGTATAACGGAATTCAGCTGCCGGAGGTTTGGCCGCCGGAACACATCGATCCAAGATCCAAAAAACCGATGCCGGTTCCGTACCTGGATTATCCGCCCGAAGTGATTCCGATTGATGTCGGACGGCAGCTGCTGGTCGATGATTTCCTGATTGAAAAAACCGACCTTCAGCGCACCTTCCACTATCCGGAAAAATATGAAGGCAACCCGGTCCTGAAACCGGAAAATGATTTGGAGGACGGCGCAGGAAGCGGATGGGCCGGAGCGACTCCTAAGAGCGGTGGACTTTGGTGGGATCCGGACGCACAGCTTTTCAAGCTCTGGTATGAGGCTGGCTGGCTGGGAACAATCTGCTATGCAACCAGCAAAGATGGAATCCATTGGGATCGTCCGGAAACGGATGTGCTGTCCGGCTATAATCAGGTTCTGCCGTTTGGGCTGAAGCCGGACTCATGGACCGTTGTCCGCGACTGGTGGACCAAAGATCCGGACGCAAAATATAAAATTTTTGTACGCGGTCCCGGCGGAAAGCCGGAAGGCGCCATGTGCTTCGAGTCTCCCGATGGAATTCATTTCGGAGACTACACCATGAGCGGTGTAATGGGCGACCGCAGTACGATGTTCTACAACCCGTTCCGTAAAAAATGGGTGTACAGCCTGCGCAGTTCTTTCCGGGGAAGATCCCGTCATTACTGGGAAGCCGATGATTTTATCGACGGTTGCAAATGGCCGGACTTTGACTTGAAAGGGGCAAGCTGGGAAAAAGGACAGCCGGTGATCTGGGCAGCATCGGACGAGCTGGATCCTGAAGATGTCGAGGTGAAACAAGGCACACAGCTCTACAATCTCGATGCGGTGGCATACGAAAGCATCATGCTCGGCTTCTATCAGATCTGGCGCGGGCCGCACAATCATCAATGCTTCGGTGTTCCGAAAATCACGGAGCTGAATTTTGCGTACAGCCGCGACGGATTCCACTGGGCGCGCCCGGACCGCAACACGGCCATTGAATCGAGTCGTGAAGCGGGGACGTGGGACCGCGGCTATGTGCAGTCGCTCGGGAATATCTGTGTGCTGCGCGGCGATAAAATCTGGTTTTATTACAGCGGCTTTGCCGGAGATGAAAGCCGGCCGAAAGGCGGCATGTATGCCAACAGCGCGATGGGATTGGCCACTTTGCGCCGCGACGGATTTGCATCCATGGATACCCGCTTGAGCGGCGAACTGCTGACGCGTCCGGTTACCTTTTCCGGAAAATATCTGTTTGTGAACGCCGATGTGCCGGATGGATCGCTTCAGGCGGACGTGCTGGATCAGAATGGAAACGTGGTTGCAGAGACCGTTGCGTTTACAGGCGACAGCACCATTCAGATGATGTCGCTGAGTAACGGCAGTGATCTATCGGCGCTGGAGGGGCAGCCGGTCCGCTTCCGCTTTAAGCTGGATAACGGCGCGCTCTATTCGTTCTGGGTCAGCAAAGATGAGTCCGGTCGAAGCGACGGCTATGTCGCGGGCGGCGGCCCCGGCTATGATGGCGGGATCGATACGGTTGGCGCGGCGGCTCTGTCGGCAGAAAAAGAATTTTCGAACCGATAAGAGGCGTTCGTGAAATGGCTGGCTGTACTGTTCGTTCTTTTTAATCCGCCGGAGTTTTACAACAACTACTGGCAGGCGAACGTACAGCCCGGTGCGGTCTGGAGTGATGCCGCCAACTGGAGCCGCGGGATACCGGGGCTTCGGGATCGCGCTGTCTTTCTGTATCCGCAGAGTGCAACGGATGATGTGATCGTTGACTCATCAGTGCAACCCAAGAAGATTCTGGTGTCGCGCAGAACCGTCTTCGTCGGCGAGGGAATCATTACGGTTCAGCCGGATTCCGCAGCGCATTGGGACATGGCGATTGAAGTCAATCAGGCTGCGGCCGAAGCCGTCTTCGATTGCGATGTCACCGTTCTTGGAACGACCGACTATGTTTCCGATGTTCGGAACTACGGCACACTGACATTCAACGGACCGCTCACACTCACGAACACCGCGTACAGCCGCCCGGTAAATTTTAATGCTCCGGGAACGACCGTCATTAACGGCGACTTGCAGAATCATTGCGGAATACGTGTCGCGTCCTCAACCGTTCGCATTGATGGCCGCGGCACAACAACCGGATACGGAAGCCTGCTGATGAGAGGAGGGCGGCTGGAACTGAGCCGTGAAAATGCGCTGGCTCCCGGTACTGCTGTGAATTTTGACAGCGGGACCATTGCTGCCAATGGAGCCCATCAGCATCTGGGAGTTCTCGACATTGCGGACAACAATGTTGTTCTGGATCTGACCGGATCGGCTTCTGTTGTTACATTTTCAGACTCGTCCGGTGCCGGCTGGGGCAGCGGCAGGCTGATCATTACGAACGAGGCG